>JAZOBC010000025.1:0-52731 GCA_045595795.1 Clostridia bacterium
TTTACATAACCCATTTATGGGTAGTCAGTAGCAGTTGCATGGCTGGCAGGCCAATACAAAAGCACACTTGTGTGCAGCCAGTAGTATTAGGGCTATGCCCGAAAATGAAAAACCCCCCGTTATACGGGGGGATATTTATTATTTTATTTAAATTCTAAGTCAATACAGCCCCGGAACTGTAGTAAAATGTCTTTATTTTACTACAGTTCCTTTTATTTTGTTCAATAACAAAAAATGAATATTCAATCTTAAAAAATAGAGATTGACAGTTTCATATATATATATATAATAGGAATATCCAGTAAAGTAATTAGGAAAGAAGGATGATTACATGAAACGTTTTTTGGCATTAGTACTTTCGCTTCTTATGTGTTTCATTGCTATGCAGGCTTCGCCGATTGTTTTCGCAGAAGCATCAAAAAGCACGATGGTTTTAAGTTCAAATGGCAGCGTTAGCATTGGCAGCGCCTATGGTAGTAATCAAAAGCTGTGGCTTAATTTTACACAATGTGGTCCTAACCGTTTAATGCAGCTTGATTCTGTTTCAAAAACAGATGCTGCAGCAAATGCGCCCGGCTCTGCATGGCTAACATCTTATTCCGATTGGGTTGGTCCGGTACTTATGAAAGAGACAGGATCAGCGGAGGATGCCATTTATTCAGGTGGTTGGCACAAACGAGAAGATAATTCTCCCAGCGCTGCATCACAATCCATTGTTGTTAAGTTAGACGGTGTTGAACAAGCTTCGCCAGTTACGGCAACAGGTGAAACAGTTGAAATTATTGTTACCAATGATTTATATGTTGGAGAAACACTGGCTACCAGCAAAAGCGGCATGACTGAAGTGGTTCATTACACCATTTGTGACAATAAAATTGACGTTTCTGTTACACTAACGGCAGAACGCGATATCACCATTACACAATACTTTGGTTTGCAGGGCATACCCCGTACTTATACACCGGACATGATTCGTTTTGTGAATGGACAAGAAAATCCTGCAAACGGCGGTGGCAGCTATTATACTCATATTTCCGGTACAAAAGCAAATTATCCAAATGTGAATGCCGTGGTTCACTGTAATGAAGACGGCGATAGTATGACTATGACCTTAGACCGCACCTATGGTTTGGGAACGCTGGATTATTTGGGAGACAATTATAATATTGCCGCATTATCATCAGCTACTAAAACCTATTTCTTCCTTGTAACCGGCATGGAATGTCCTGTTAAGCAGGGAGAATCTGTTGCTTGGCGTGGTCAGTATGCCTTTGAACAAAAACCATCTTCCGCTAATGTTGTAGCGGATTTTGAAGCGCTTAGCAGATCATCACTTTTGACGGAGACTACGACGGATGCGACTGTCACAAAAAATCTTTCTTTACCTTCTGTGGGTGCTAATGGCAGTAAAATTAAATGGCAGAGCAGTGATCCGACTGTTATTTCCCATACAGGTGTTGTATCACAGCCGGATTTAACAACCTCAGTAAGTATGACTGCTCTGATTTATGATGGAATGGGCGCATCTATGAGCAAAACCTTTTCCTTCCGCGTGCCGGGTGCAGAAGGAACTGCTTCGGGGGGGGCAACCTCTACGGTGAAGCCGGAAAACAAGGGGCAGCTAATTTATGCTGAAAACTTTGATGATAATTCCATTAACACAGATATGATTACCGTTACTTCATCAGGTAATATGTCAGAAACCAATGGTGCATTATTATTCAGTCGCCCCAATAAGACGGATGCCGCTGTGGAGGGCGCCGCGTATCTTCAGGAAGGCAAAGAACCGATTCAGGGCAATGTAGTTGTGGAGTTTGACTTCACTAATGGTGCCTGGACGGCATTATCGACTTACGTTATCGGTTCTGCCGGACGCTATTTACAAATTGCGGCACTGTCGCAAAAAAATTATACAATCTATTATTATAATGCAAATGGAGCCAACGCAAACACACCGGTTACGTGGACGAATTATGCCCCTCACGTTACGATTGCTATTGATACGGAGAAAGGCACTTTCCGCCTTTGGTTTGATGACACCTTCATTTGTTCCGGCTATGGTCAAAATGCCGATGCAACAGGCGGTGTGTCTCACCTCTATTTTGCGCAAGCTGCCGGCTCATTCGGAACCAATGCCACAATAGACAATCTTGCATCCTATTCCAATATTGTATATTATGATGACTTCAATAGCGAAACACTTTCTGACCATGTTGTTCCTTCGACAACATATGGGGCTAACGTAAAAGTCTCATCGGGTAAGCTCATGGTGCCTACAACTGCAGGAAGTAATTCATCAGCAAAAATTTACTTGAACGAAGATCAATCTGCAGCGACCGGACGATTTTCTATTGAACTTGCTGTCAGCAGAACGTCTTGCTCTCATGCGTTTGATGTTTATTTTGGAAACAGCAGTGGTAATCACTCATATTTCAGATGGTGGGGCGGCAGTACAAACATGCAATGGGCAAAGCCTTCCGGTGAAGCGGAGGTCACATATCTTTCCGGTGTTGCGGATGGACGCGTGAAGCTCCTTTTGAAAGGTGATGCAGCAACCGGTCAAGTTAAGTTGTGGGTGAATGACCAGTTTGTTGGCACCGGTTACAGCCGTCTTGAAAACAAAGATATAACACATGTGTCTTTTGCCGCTTTTGACGCATCTTGTAACCCCGGAGTGGAATACTTTAAATACACCGATTTATCCAATGAAGCAGCAGAGATTACCGAATATGCCGTTGACTATAATCCCTATGACAAAAAGGTGAGCGTTGTATCCATCAAGAATGCAGAGGCTACGGTGATTGCGGCAGCATATGCAGGTAATAAGCTGATTTCAGCTGTTCCGGCAACTGTGACTTTGGTGCAGAGCGATGACGTTTTGGCAGACACCAGCGCCTTAAGCGTGCAGGGTGCTGACCGCGTTGTGATTTATTTATGGTCGAGCATTTCCGGTCTTCAGCCTTTGTGCGAGGAATTCTTGATTGAGGAAGGGTTATCCTCCTTTTAAAACTTTTGGCATGGTTCATGGGTTTTATAATTGGTACTAAAAAGACCGCTGAATTTTCAGCGGTCTTTTACTTTTTTATTGATAGTACTTGTTTTTTTATTGATTCTTAGGTATAATGTGAAAGAGAGATACCACAGTAGGAGGAAGGCAACATGCGAAACATTGCAATCTATCCCGGCTCTTTTGATCCCTTTACCAATGGACATTTGGACATCGTGATTAAGGGCGCTAAGTTGTTTGATGAAGTACATATTCTAATTGGCGTGAATGCTACCAAAAAACGCAATTATGACAGCGAAAACATGCGACAAGCCATTGAAGAAACGCTTGTAGAGCGAAATCTTTCTAACTGCAAGGTGTTTGTGCATGACGGCTTAGTGGCAGAGTACACTAAGGAGCATCAGATTCGCTATATGATTCGTGGTTTGCGAAACAACATAGATTATAACTATGAGGAAAATATTGCTGAAATTAACAAGCTGATTAATCCTGATCTTGAATATGTTTATTTCAGAGCGGAGAATGTTGCAGTATCTTCTTCGATGGTAAATGAATTGAATGGTTATCAAAAAGATGTGTCAAAATTTGTTCCCAAGCCTGTTTGGGAACTGATGAGACAAGTATAAGAAAAAGGCTACAGCAAGAGGACGAAAATCCTATGCTGTAGCCTTTTTGCGTCTTAACCCAAGGGTGAGATATCAATGCAATCAAAGCTTGATAAAAAGCCTTTTAAAAAGGCATACATATCATCTAAACATTCTTGAGTGTTGCACTGCATATCCAGGGGCATTAACGGGTCGTGGAGAGACAAGCGGAGCAGGAACCATCCGTCGCCCATATTCACGCGAACGCCCTCGTAGTTGGGCTCTTCTAAGCTCATATTGTCAGAGGCTTTAACGGCTTCGGTCAATGCATCTAAAATCTTCTGGCCGCATTCCTTAAAGTTTTCGCCGGTGAGATTCAGGCGATGACCGGCTGAGAGCTTAGATTCTTTTAAATTCTGAATCAGCTCAGTGAGCTTTCTGCCTTCAGCACGCATGTTAACGGCCTTAATCAGCAGCTTGGTGACTAAGTATGCACCGTCGTCTAAGAAATAGTTTTCTGAAAGTGCAGCATGGCCGCTGGTTTCAATGGCCAAGGGGCAGTATGCGCCTTCAGCATTGAGCCGCTTTGCTTCATTAATAACGTTTTTATAACCACGTTTAAATCTGTGATGAACGCCGCCTAATTCGCCGCGAATAAACTCAGCAAGGCCGGTTGAAGTAACAGAGTCGGTAACAATGGTGCCTTTCTTTTCTTCTAATAATACTGCTGAAATTAAGGCAATTAAACGGTTTTTATTGATTTCACGACCGGCATCATCTACAATGGCTGCACGGTCAACGTCGGTATCAAAAATAACACCCAAATCAGAACCGGAGTCTAACACTGCCTTTGAAATGGCAGCCATGGCGTCTTTATCCTCAGGATTGGGGATATGATTGGGGAAAGTGCCATCGGGCTCTAAGAAGCAGCTACCGCTGACATCAGCACCCAGGGGAGCCAGTACCTTTTCCGCATAAAAGCCGCCTGCGCCGTTACCGGCGTCTACGGCAATTTTCATGCCGGCAAAGGGCTTTTCAAGGCCTGTTCCCTTTTGAATAATTTCAGAAATCTGCTGTGCATAACGGGAAAGATAATCAAAGGTTTTAACGGAGCCGGCATTTGCATTGGCAAAAGCGTATCCGTCCTGTGCATAGGTCAGAATTTCAGTAATATCTGCGCCTTCTAAGCCGCCTTCACGGGTGAAAAACTTCATGCCGTTACGGTTAAAGGGTAGGTGACTGGCGGTGAGCATGATGGAAGCAAACACGCCTAAGGTTTCGTCAATGGTGCTCATAAACATAGCCGGCGTGGTGCAAAGGCCAAAATCCATAACGGAAGCACCGGTTTTGGTAATGGCACTGATGCAAGCGTTTTTAATGCGCTGAGCCGAAATGCGGCTATCGTGACCAATGGCAATGGTTAACTCAGTAGCTTTTTTATTATATTTTTCCTGTAAGAATGCAACAAAGCCTGCTGCAATAGCACTGATTGCAGGGTCTGTCAGGTTGATTTCTGCACCAGGAATTCCTTCGCTTGCAACGCCGCGAATATCGCTTCCGTTTTTCAGTGCAGCCCATTCTTTTGATAGCATTTTCATCATTCCTTACTTATAGATTTAACAATAGTATACCAAAATTTAGCATAGAATGCAAGTAAAAAGGGGCTGTATTTTGCTACAGCCCCATGATTTTTATATCTTATTCAGCGTCAGAAGCTTCAACGCCCAAAACATCACCAATGGTGTCAGATACTTCTTCTGTATAGGAAGTGGGCAGTTCTTCTTCAGCAGCTTCAGCAGTAGGTGCTTCTTCAACCGGAGCAACAACTTCTTCCGGCAGCAGTGCACGAATGCTGAGTGCAATCTTCTTGTTTTCCCAGTCAATATCAACGATTTTAACGTCAACTTCCTGACCGATGGAGAGCTCATCCTGCGGCTTAGCAATACGCTTGTTAGCAATCTGAGAAATGTGAATCAAACCGTCAACGGTGGGCATGATTTCTGCAATTGCACCAAAGGGCAACATACGCACGATTTTAGCCTTAACGGTTTCGCCAACTACCAGCTTGGATTTTGCGATTTCCCAAGGATTTTCTAAGGGGTTTTTGTAGCCCAGAGAAATCTTCTTCTTATCTTCGCTGATGTCTTTGATATATACTTCAATGGAGTCGCCAACGTTAACAACTTCAGAAGGATGCTTAATTCTGGACCAGCTCAGTTCAGAAATGTGAACCAAACCATCTACGCCGCCGATGTCAACAAATGCACCAAAGCTTGTCAGAGATTTGACAATACCGGTATATTTCTTGCCAACTTCTGCGGTTTCCCAGAATGCGTTTTCCAGCTCCTGCTTCTGAGCCACTAAAATGGTCTTAATGTTACCGACGATACGTTTTCTTCTTTCGTTGATGTCGATGATCTTAAAGGGTACCACTTTACCAACCAGTTCAGTTAAGTCAGAGAGATATCTGTCGTTAGCCAAAGACGCGGGTACAAACACACGAAAGCTCTTATATGTAACGATGATACCGCCGTTAACTACGCTGTCTACTTTCCCTTCCAGAATATCGCCGTTTTTGGAAGCTTCTAAAACTGCTTCCCATGTTTTGTGGGCATCGAGCCGTTTTTTGGAAAGGGTAATCTTGCCTTCCACGTCGTTAACACGGACAACATATCCTTGAATTTCGTCTCCAACCTTTACAATATCTTCAGGTGTCAGGCTGGGGTCGTCTGAAATCTCAGAAGCGGGGATGATACCGTCCTGCTTAACGCCCAGGTCTACGATTACTTCTGTAGGACCTACTTCGATTACAGTACCGGTTACAACATCTCCTGTGTTAATTGCCTTCAGAGATTCCTCTAAGAGTGTTGCAAAGTCTTTGTCTTGGTTTTCCATCTTGTTGATAGCCTCCTTAATTATAACAGCCGGTGTAGAAGCACCAGCGGTAATTCCGACTCGTTTGTTTTGAAACTGCTTTAAATCGCCTAAGGCATGAATGGATTCTGCGCAATAAGCTTCGGCGCAGACCTCACGACAAATCTGATACAGCTTTTGTGTGTTGGAGCTGTTTTGTCCGCCTAGGATGAGCATAACGTCAACCTCTTCTGCCAAAGAACGAGATTCAGCTTGTCTCTCTTCAGTCGCATTACATATTGTATCAAATATAACAGGGTTTTGGCAAGTTTTTTTTAAAAAAAATATTATTTTTTTATAAATATTTTTATTAAACGTGGTTTGCGCCACAATACAAACCTTTTTTTCCAATTTTTGCAAGGCTTCTGCCTGCTCTAAATTCTCAATAATGATGGCAGAATCTTCACACCATCCGTTGATACCAACTACTTCGGGATGCCGGCTGTCACCGATGATGATAATTTGATAGCCTTCCTCAAAATGACGGCTGACCAAGGTGTGAATTTTCTTCACAAAAGGACAGGTCAAATCCACATAACGGATTTGACGCTCCTCAAGCGTCTGATAGATGCTTTTCGGCACGCCGTGCGTGCGGATGATGACCGTGGTATCTTCCGGTAGGTTTTCAACAGCATCAATGGAAGAAACGCCTTTTTGTGCCAGATCATCAACCACCTGTGCATTATGAATAATGGGTCCCAGTGTACAATATTTCTTGCCATGTTCTTCAGCGCACTGATAGGCACGGTCAACAGCCCGCGCAACACCAAAGCAGAAGCCGGCGGTTTTTGCTACTCGAATGTCCATGCGGTGCTCTCCTTTGGTGGCGTGGGGCCGTAGCCTGCCACGTGAAGAATTTTCTGAATCAGAAAGTCACTGACCTCCTGCAGCTGTTCCCCTGTCATCTTTTCGCCACTTTCATTTTTGACGTAGATGGGCTTTTCAATATATACATTGATTTTCGAAAGGAAACAGTATTTACCGGAAATTGCAACCGGTACGATAGGTGCACCGGTACGCTCTGCCAACATGGCAACACCGGACTTTGCTGTGTGTTCCTGGTTTTTTTTCACGCGGCGTCCTTCCGGGAAAATGGCCAGTGCTTTTTCCGCTTTCAGTGCCGATAAAGCAGCTTTAATGGCACCAATATCGCTCTTACCTCTGGAAACAGGGAAAACCCCTGCCCACCGTAAAATTAAGCGCAATACGGGAATATTAAACAGTTCTTTTTTTCCCATGATTGCCAACTGACGGGGGAGAACTGTGGCGGCCAAGGGACCGTCCCAATAGCTTCTGTGATTCATGGCGACAATAATGGCACCATTTTCAGGCATGTTTTCCTTGCCGTGAATTTTAATTCTGAAAATCAGATGCTTTATTATGAATCCGATGATGGAGCGAGCAATACGAAATGACATGTCATCAGAGCCTTTCTTCAATAATTTTTGTGAGATATGCAAGGGATTCATCAAATGTTAAAGCTGAGGTATCGGCTAAAATGCTGTCTTCTGCCGGACGCAGAGGCGCAAAAGCACGAGTGGAATCATTTTTGTCACGCGTGAGCAATTCTGCCAAAACAGTTTCATAATCGCAGGATTCTCCACGCTCACAAAGTTCAAGATAGCGGCGTTTAGCACGCACCTCAGGTGTGGCGGTCAAAAAGATTTTTATGGGGGCATCAGGCAACACGTAGGTGCCAATGTCTCTGCCGTCCATAATCACATCTTTGGTTTCAGCAAGCTTGCGCTGCAACTCAACCAAACGGATGCGCACCTCAGGAATGGCAGATACATCAGAAGCTGCCATGGAGATCTCCGGCGAGCGAATCAGACCGGTTACATCCTCGCCGTTTAGCAAAATGCATTGGCCGACTTGGGCAGGAATCAAATCAATTTCAGAAGCATTTACAATGGCAATGGCTTCTTCAGGCTGTTCTTTAATATTGATTCCACGGCGCACACAGGCAAGACCTGCTGCACGGTACATAGCGCCCGTATCAATATACACAAAACCAAAGTGCTTAGCCAGTTTTTTTGAAAGAGTACTTTTGCCGGCACCGCCGGGACCATCAATTGCAACTTTCATATGTAGCCTCCTACACGGTTTATTTTAAAATATTGAGCAAGATGTTGTCGTGATACATCCTTGAGACATATGTAGAATCCAGCACCATTTGGGTGGGCACTTTCAGTACCTGCAGGGTGGTGGTAAAGGTGAGCAGAGCAAGCAGCAAATAAATGACCAAGAAGCCGTGAATTGCACCAGCTAAGCCACCTAAAAGTTTATTAAAAGAACGCAGAATCGGTAAGTGTGCAATGGCATTAAATACTTTGAGCAAAATCCAAAGAATCACCTTTGTCAACACAAAAACAATAATCATGGATAAAAGATTAATGGCAAGGTCTGCCACGTTTTGCGCAATGCTGTCTTTTGCAGCACTCACGGCGTTCTCAGCCGGATCAATTAAAAGACTTTGTAACCCTTCGGGAATTTTCAGTAGATCTCCTGCATTTTCCTTTGTCACATCTTCTGATTGTCCGTCAAACAAAGAAACGACGCCGGAGTGAACATGCTTTCCAATGGTGCTTTCAGCAAACATGTCCGACACCATGGGATAAAGCGATAGTGCCAAAATTAAGGATAAGACCAACGAGCCGAGACTAAAAGCAGTCTTGACTAAGCCTTTTTTTGCGCCTAAGCTAATAAAAAATATAATAATGAGTAACGCGATGATGTCTGCCAAATTCATATAAGTCTTCCTTTCTGTTATTGTAACTTAATTAAAACAGCACCGGAGGCAGTGATGCCGACTCCCTTATTATGAGCGCCGAAAAAGGAAAAATCACGCAGATCAAAATTCACTGCAACCTGATGTCGCTCTTGACATTTTTCGTTCAAAATGGAGACAGTTCGACCGTTGTTGACGGCAATGCTGTCGCCACGGGCATCAATAAAGTCAAATTCCTGCATCACAGAAAAACTACCCAGCTCCTCGCCTTTGTGATTGTAGGATTTGATTTCTGCAACGCCGGAGGCGGCAGATGCACCGGAAAAAGCCAGCACCAAGGTGTTGCCGTTTAAGCAATAGTGTTGCAGATTGCGTGATTCATATGCTGCTGTTCCGACACATTTTCCATAACTGTTATAAATTTTTGTAGATGCCGAGCCGATACAGTAGACATAGTTATTATTATAACGAACAATGGAGAATAGGTCACCCTCGTAAGTATCGCTTGTAAACGGCGTTTCTTTTGCGATGTTAAACATAATAATTTGATTTTTTATGTTAGCTCCATCTGTGTTGAGCGCTGAAATCGTGATATCTTTGTTGTTGTCGGAAATATCAGCACCAATGACAGATAGTGAGCCGGAATTCCATTTAAAAATTTCCTTTCCGCTTGAGTTATACACGCGCGCGGAGCAGTTGTGTAAATCACCCTCCGTTATAACCAACATATGACCGTGGCGATTAATGCTTGCCAATAAAATATTTTCTTCTAATTCTAAGGTCCCACTCTGTTTTGTGCCGCTATATATAATCACATTGCGCCCACCCATGTCAAAAAACAGAGCATACTTACCTTTGACAGAAATCGTAGGGCGTGCAAGTTTTAAAGAGCGATCTTCAATCACTTCGCCTTTTAAGTTAATGACCTTTAGGTTTTCTGTGCTGTAAAAAAACAGTGCAGAATCGCTTGTAGCTGTCTGATATGAAATGCCCGGATCCAACTCAAAATTGAGTGCTGTTATTTCAGGTTCGTGGTTCACGGAAATTTTGTTTTCTCTGGTCATATACAGTTTCGCACAATAAACAGCCAGCAAAATTACAGCCAAAGCAAGAACTGTAATGCCAAGCGTCATCAGAATTCGCTTGAGAAGACTGGTTTTATAAAATAGGGGAGAACTCATAACGTTACTCCTTTCATTTTCATTCAGAATCATATAGTGCCTGCCACAGCATTAAGCCCTTGGCAGGCGCGGTCATGCCGGCCCGGGTTCGGTCTTTTGAGGCGATAATTGCCGGAATGTCCTCCGGTTGGATTTTACCTTTGCCGACCCAGACTAACGTGCCGACAATAATCCGTACCATATTATATAAAAACCCGTTGCCGGTTATGCGATAGGTCAAAAGAGAACCATCCTGTGTAAAGGAAGATTCAAACAGCGTACGGCTAAAGGTTTTTGCACTGCCTCCCTGTGCCATGAAAGCCGAAAAATCATGGGTTCCTAAAAAAAGCTTTGCGGCTTCTTCCATCTTGTCAATGTCGAGTCCACCGGGCACGTGCCAGGCAATATTCCGATAAAATGCATCACCATAATCGGAGGTGTCAATGCGGTAAAGATAGGTTTTACACACAGTATCAAAACGAGCATTAAAGTCTTCACTGCAGGGCAAGACATCCATAAGCCGGATATCAGCCGGAAGTAAAGCATTAACGCCGCGGAGCAGTTTATATGTATCGATAGGTGCTTGCAAATGAACGTTTACGATGAAGTTTGCAGCGTGAACGCCGGCGTCTGTTCGGCTGACACCCACGGTGGTTACGGTTTCCCGGGTAATGACAGAAAGAGCACGCTCTAATTCACCCTGAACTGTCACGGCATTTTTCTGCCGCTGCCATCCGGCGTAGTGCGTTCCCTCATACATCAATTTCAGCTTAAAATTCATAGTTAACCTCTTTAAAAAAGGATTCGTAGCACAATGATAGCGGCAAAAAATAAAAGGAAAATGCCCATTGACCAGAAGTCAGTGCCCCTAAAGTGAATTTCGTGCAATCGGGTGCGATTACTGCCGCCTTGATAGCACCGGCTTTCCATGGCAACGGCTAACTCATCGGCGCGGCGAAAGGCACTGATGAATAAGGGAACCAGCATGGGAGCCATGGCTTTTACACGACGAATCAAGGAGCCGGAGTCAAATTCAGCACCCCGGGCTTTTTGTGCTTTCATAATTTTATCGGTTTCCTCTAATAGCGTGGGAATAAACCGAATGGCAATACTCATCATCATGGCAAGCTCATAGGTAGGAAGTCCCATTTTTGCCAAGGGAGATAACAGTTTTTCGATTCCATCTGTCAGTGTGATGGGGGAGGTGGTATAGGTCAACGCGGAGCTTGCCATAATGAGAAGCACCAGTCGAAGTGCCATCTTGCCGGCAAGAATCAGACCTTCCCATGTCATGGGCGTTACATAACCATAGATGTTGATTTTTGTGCCCGGTGTTAAAAAGATATTTAGCACGGCGGTGAAAACAATGACAAACACAATGGGCTTTAAACCACGGAAATACAGCTTCATCGGCACCCGGGACAGCAAAATAATACCCAGTGTAAACAACGTGACCAAACAGTAGCCTATGGTGTTATTTGCCAAAAAGATTGCCACGATATGAAAAATGAGTAAGATAATTTTGGTTCTGGGGTCTAAGCGATGGAGGAGAGAATCAATGGGGAAATATTGACCTAATGTAATATCCTTCAGCATGATGCATCATCCCCCTTGTTCTGAGTTTTCTTTTGCGCAAGCAGCATTAAGAGAGTCGCTTTTGCGCGCTCTAATGTATAAATACTGCTGTCAATCTGAATCCCACGGCGGCGAAGCTCGTCTGCCAAACGGGTAATTTGCGGTACATCAAGACCCATTTCACGCAGGGTTTCCGCCTGAGAGAAAATGTCAGCCGGTTTGCCGTCAAGTGCCACCGTGCCACGGTTCATTACAATGATTCTGCCGGCAGCGCGCGCAACATCCTCCATGGAATGAGACACAAAAATAACGGTCATTTTGCGGTCTAAATAAAGCGCACGAATCTGGGTTAAAATTTCTTCTCTTCCGGCAGGGTCGAGTCCTGCAGCGGGTTCATCCAAAATTAAAATTTCTGGGCGCATAGCAAGGACGCCGGCGATGGCAACACGGCGTTTTTGTCCACCGGAGAGTTCAAAGGGTGAGCGATTCATATATTTTTCGGGCAGACCAACGTAGTTCATGGCTTCCCGTACACGTTCATCAATTTCTTCCTGAGAAAGCCCTATGTTTTTTGGCCCGTATGCCACATCCTTATAGACAGTTTCTTCAAAAAGCTGGTGCTCAGGATATTGAAACACCAATCCAACGCGTTGGCGCACCTGCTTTAAATCAGCACCTTTTTCCGTGATGACCGTTTCTCCAATACGAATGGAACCGGAACTGGGTTTTAATAGTCCGTTCAGGTGTTGAATGAGCGTGGATTTACCGGAACCGGTGTGACCGATAATCCCCACAAACTCACCATCGTTGATGGTTAGATTCACATCCTTCAGCGCATGCTTTTCAAAAGGACTGCCTTCCATATAAATATAATTTAAGTCGGAAATTTCAATGGCCATGGTGATACTCCCATTTCTGTATTACTGCAGCAGTTGTTCTAATGCGTCGGCACATTCCTCTACGGTTAATATGTCAGTGGGCAGAGAAAGACCGGTTTTATTCAAGAGAAAGCAAAGCTCGGTTACCTGTGGCACATCCAGCCCCAGTCCTTTCATCAGCTTTACTTCGGAAAAGACCTTTTTTGGCATATCGTCAAGCACAATTTTGCCTTTATCCATCACAACCACACGGTCAGCCTGAACCGCTTCTTCCATATAGTGTGTGATGAGAACAATGGTCAGATTTTTTTCGCGTTTGAGTTTTAAAATGGTATCAATAACCTCTTTGCGTCCTTTGGGGTCAAGCATAGCTGTTGGTTCATCCAATACAATGCATTTTGGTTCCATGGCAATCACGCCGGCAATGGCAACGCGTTGCTTTTGACCGCCGGACAAAAGGTGAGGTGCATGACGGCGCATTTCATACATGTCGACGGCGTGTAAAGCTTCATCCACGCGGCGACGGATTTCCTCAGAAGGAACGCCTAAATTTTCAGGTGCAAAGGCAACATCTTCTTCCACAACCGTTGCAACAATCTGGTTGTCCGGATTTTGAAAGACCATGCCTACGCTTTTGCGTATTTCCCAATAGTGCTCGTCTTGCTTGGTATCCATGCCGTCTATATACACCATGCCGCCGGAGGGCAGAAGCAGACCATTAAAATGCTTGGCCAATGTGGATTTGCCACAGCCGTTATGCCCCAGAACCGCCACAAATTCACCTTGGCTTACCTGCAAATCAACATCATCTAAAACGAATTTTATTTGTTTGTCTTCTGCAGCATCATATGCATACCGTAAATGCTCGGTTTTAATCATAGGGTTCATCCTTTGTTTATCTAATTTGACCGCTTCCGTAAATAATGTGCTTGGTTGAGGTCAGTGCAGCAAGACCCATGGGGCCTCTTGCGTGAAGCTTTTGTGTGCTGATGCCGATTTCGGCACCATAACCGAATTCGTTACCGTCGGTAAAGCGGGTAGAAGCGTTTACATAAACAGCTGCAGCATCGATTTCATCTAAAAAGTGATTTGCAGCATCATAGTTTGTGGTAACAATGGCCTCAGAGTGCCGCGTGCCGTGTTCGTTAATATGGCTGATGGCTTCTTGTATGCCGGAAACGACCTTAATTGATAAAATATAGTCGTTATATTCTGTGTAAAAATCTTCTTCAGTAGCCGGTATTGCTTGAGGTAAAATCTGGCAGGTTTTATTGCAACCCCTGAGCTCAACGGAAAAAGGTCTTAGAGCCTCTGCAATTCGTGGCAGAATTACTTTTGCAATCTCCTCGTCCACCAGCAAGGATTCAGCAGCGTTGCAAACGGCCGGTCGACTGGTTTTGGCGTTGACTAAAATATCCGTTGCCATCATGAAATCAGCAGATTTTTCAATATATATGTGGCAATTACCTGTTCCGGTTTCAATCACAGGGACAGAGGCTGTTTCCACAACAGTGGAAATCAAACCCTTACCACCACGGGGAATCAGCACATCTAAATACTCTGAAAGGCGCATGAGCTCTTTGGCTGTTTCACGCGAAGTATCGCGCACAAGCTGAAGGCTGCCTTCGGGGAACCCTGCTTTTGTCAAGGCTTCGGACATAATATCCACCAAAACAGAGTTAGAATGAATCGCCTCACTACCGCCACGCAAAATGCAGGCATTTGAGGTTTTCAGACATAAAACAGCCGCGTCAACCGTCACGTTGGGACGTGCCTCATAAATAATACCGATGACACCAAGCGGCACACGTTTTGTGCCGATAACCAATCCGTTGGGGCGTTTTGTCATGCCGAGCACTTCGCCCACGGGGTCGGGCAGGGAATTCACTTGTAAAACCCCTTCTGCCATATCGTAAATGCGCTCTTTTGTCAGCGTCAAACGGTCAATTAAGGCGCTTGAGCCGCCTTTTTCTGTTAAAGCCGCCACATCCTTTTGGTTTTCGGCTATAATTCTGTCTGTATTTGCTTTGAGCGCTTCTGCGACACGGGTGAGTCCCGCAGATTTTATCTCAGCACTGATATTCATCAGCTTCAAGCTGGCATTTTTGGCTTTTTGTCCCATTGCTTTCAGCATGTTTTCACCTCATTCAGATTCCTTTTCTTTGCCTTTAAACAGTGTTCCCACCTGTTTGCCATCTAAAATATCATAAATGACGGCAGGATGGTTGCCGTTGGCAATCACCATATTAATACCGGCTGCCATCACAGTTTTAGCAGCAATCAGCTTCGTTGCCATGCCACCTGTGCCGCGATTTGAACCGGCACTACCGGCAATTTCAAACAGTTCATCAGTCGCTTCACTGATTTCGCTGATAAGCTGAGCATCTCTGTTTTTATGTGGGTCAGCACTATAGAGACCGTCGATGTCTGACAGAATGATTAATAAGTCAGCATCAATGAGTCCTGCAACCATGGCAGAGAGCGTATCATTATCGCCAAATTCGATTTCTTCTGTTGAAATGGCATCATTTTCGTTGACAATGGGGATAACATCCCATTCAAGTAACGTGTTAAAGGTTGTGATGGCATTTTGCTTACGCTGCTCGTTCTCAATGACGTTTTTGGTCAACAAAACCTGTGCCACATCACAGCCATATTCGTGAAACAACTTGCCATAAATGCTCATGAGCTCACTTTGGCCAATGGCAGAGGTTGCCTGTTTTTCACGGGTGGTTTTCGGTTTTTCTGAAAAACCCATTTTACTCATGCCAACACCCACAGCACCACTTGACACCAAAACAATTTCTCTGCCCTCGTTTCGCAAGTCGGCAAGGGTGCGTGCTAAAAGCTCAACTTTGCGCAAATGTATCCGGCCGGTGGAATAGGTCAGCGATGAGGTTCCCACCTTTACCACAATGCGCTTTGCGTTTTTTAATTTTGAAATGGAAGTATGCATGTAAATCACTCACCTGACATAATCGTAATATTTTCAATAATAGGGGTCGTCTGAATGTTTGCCGTTTTAATTTCCAGACCGGTGCCGTGCACAAGACGCACGTTATTCGCTGTGTAATAGCCGTTTTCTAAGCGACTGCCGGGGACTTGGACTTTGATAAGCACGTCTTGTCGTTCCGGCACTTCAGCCATAACGGGAGAACCGTCAGTATCATAAATCAGTCGGAGAGAAGGCTCAGGCGTTACCTCCACAATGCTACCGAGATGTTTGCCGGTGTCTTTTGCATAAACATCATGACCTACGCTAATCGCATCGACCGTCATGTGGCGGACTTCCTTTAGACGCATGGTGACTTCCAACATTTCAGCTTGAGAAGTTTGCACCAAGGACTTATCCTCAGTTAAAACAGTCTTATTGCTAATTTTCTGATAGGCAAGAAATGCGCCACCAAGCATCACCAAAATAATCACAACAACCAAAATATCCACAATGCTGATTTTGCCGAATAATCTACCTTTTTTATCAAGCATTACTGCAACCTCCCTAACAATTCTTCGTCATATTCCATGTCGACAATATATCCCGGCATAGAGACCGTTTCCGAACGGAAGGCAACGCCTCTACCGATTTTGATGGGAATATCGTTTGTGATGATATCCGAGCCGGAAACGTTGGCATCTACCGAGATTTCCACATAGCCATCAGAACGTCCTTCGGGAGAAACAAGGATGAGTTCGTCGCCCGCCTGTGTGATCACTTGCGCCGGCTTCTTGGTAAAGCCGGAGATGACACCCACAGGAACACCGGTAATGGTGTCTGTGACAATTTCACCTTCATAAACATGATCAAAATAGGAGTCTTCCTTATTCTGGATTTCAAGCGTGTAAGTAATTGGCAACGTTTCCGCCGCTTTGGGACGATTCGCAAAATATAAACCCGCAACGGCAACCACAGCTACAATCACAATCAGCAAAAATAGATCAAGCAGATTCACTTTTCCGAATAATTTTCCTTTTTCATCAATGAACATTCGACATAACCTCCTCATAAACCTCTTCTAAATGCGAAACCATCGTTTCAACAGTGTAATTTTGACAATATTTTTGATAAGCGTTCTGTCCAAGCTCGGCAGATAGCGGTCGATTACAAATCAGACGCAGCATGGCAAGTGCCATGGACATGCTGTCGGCATATCCGATTAAAAGTCCGTCGCTTCCGTCTGTAATCAGTTCACAGTTGCCGCCTGCTTTTGTGGCAATGGACGGTTTTCCTAAACTCATCGCTTCTAAAACAGAAAGACTCATCGCTTCGGATTCTGAAGCATTCACATTGATATCAACGGCATTTAAAAGCTCTGTTGTATCCGTGACAAAACCTGTGAAGATAACGTGTTCCTGCAGGTTGTACCGTGCAACAGTTTCCTTAAGGGAATTCTCCAGGCTTCCGTTTCCGACAATCAGGAATTTTACATTCGGGATCTCTTTTAACACTTCTTTTGCAGCCTTGATGAAATACTTATGCCCTTTGATGGGTTCTAAGCGTGCGAAGATTCCAAAGGCGATTTCATCTTCCTTGATGCCATAGCGGCTGCGGATGGCATTGCGTTCTTCCGGCGTTACTGTTTTTACCGGCGCAACACCGTTATTTACAACTTTAATTTTATCTTTTTTAATACCCGACTCAAGCAGATTGGTCACAACGGCGTCTGACACTGCAATGTAGTAATCGCACAGCGCATTGTTTGCAACGCTGGTGGCCAATGCTTTCATGCCATGGGGCAGGGGTTCGATACAATGCCGCGTTGATAAAATGGCAGGCACCTTGGCGGCTCTGCCGGCGAGACGCGCTGAAAGACAGGCGTGTGTATGCAGCAAATCCGGTTTAATGGTTTTAAACAGTGTTTTTAAATAGCTGACACCTTGTTTGTTATACGACTGATCAGCCATGAAAGGTGCCTCGATCAGCGTTACGTCATCGTAGGGACGGATATATTCAGCGAGTTTGCTGTTTTCGGGCAAAATGACCGTTACTTTATACGAAGTGCGATCAAAAAATTGCAGGTAATTCAATAGATACTTGCCGGCACCGCCAATGTTTGTATCGGTCAGCACCTGAACAACATGGGTCA
The DNA here is from genome assembly GCA_045595795.1 of Clostridia bacterium. Classification (GTDB taxonomy): domain Bacteria; phylum Bacillota; class Clostridia; order UBA1381; family UBA9506; genus UMGS755. The sequence goes on from JAZOBC010000025.1 coordinate 17,930, forward strand.
TTGCATGCCACCTCCGTCAAAATCAGGTGCAGCAGCAGAGCCTGTGATGGCAAGCACTGTCCAGAAAATCAGCACCATTTTATAGTTATACCAGACGTTGTCTGTGAGTCCCTGGAATAAATACCCCAAAATGCCGGCGGTCAGAGCGAGTACCACGGCACCTGTATAAGTTTTACGTTTGCGGTAGATAACCACAGAAAAGTTCTGCCGAAGAACAGCAAGAATTAGGGCTAAAAAAGTGACAAGTCCCATAATACCTGTCTCTGCCAAAATCTGCAGGAACAAATTGTGAGCATGTAGTGCAAAATTTGCACCGTCTAACGCATATTTTGGATAAATCATGGAGAACGCATCCGAACCAAGTCCGATGCCGCTCAACCAAAAATCGCGAATCATGTTAATGGAACCGTGCCAAATGGAAACACGGTATGCCGTGGAGGAATCTTTTGTGTTGCCGATGCTGAGCAAACGGTCTGCAATGGCAGAGCCGGAGCTGAGCAGCATGGGCAGCAGGAACACGCCGACAACGGCAAGCAGAGCCCAACGTTTATCCGTGATAAAGAGAAACAGGGCAGTTGCTAAGAAAACGCCTAACCAAGCACCACGCGACCAAGTGAAAATCATGCAGGCGCCTAAGCAGAGAAAAATCAAAGCAAAAATGGTTTTGCTACCGTCTTTTTTTGTTTTCCAGAAGACCCCTAAACACAGGGGAATCATCATAACCAAATATTCACCCAACACATTGGGGTTATCAAACGTGGAGTAGACTCTGATTTTGATGTCCTGGAACATTTCACTGTCTACCCACGAAGCTGTTCCTGAGATGCCGGTAAAGTTTTGGATGATACCATAAAGTGCTACAAGAGCAGACACCGTAATGAGTGAAACAACCGCAGCTTTCCACTTACGCTTGGTATTTAAAGTTTGGAAAGCTACAAAATAAAACAAGACAAATGCTATGTGAATCAGCAAAATCTGCATGCTTTTAACAAAGGTTAAAGACAGCACAGCGCTGAGTGTCATCGATAACATGAAAAGTACAATCCATCCGCTAAGTGGAACAGGACGCAGTTCTATGTTCTTATCGGTCGCTAAATGAATTACAAAAGACAGAACACACAAAAGGCAACAGCCAACAAGCACCATGGTCGGCAGAATTGGCGCAGCCAAAACAACCGTGAAGACTCCAAAAGCGGTGTATTGTACGGTGAGAAAGACATACAACAGTCCGGTAACCAGTAAGAGAAACAGCCATGCCGGCATGAGCGTGGCAGCAATGGCGGCAATGATACCAATGCAGCAGGTGACAACAGGACGCGACAGGAAAAATTCCGGGTCTTTCAAGAACAGTTTGCTGTCAACGTCTTTTCGTATTTCGCAGAACAACCCGCCAAAGGCAGTCAAAAAGACACTGCCCTTAAACAAAGCCTTGAAGCTTCGGTTAATTGCCATCATCAACAAGGAAATAATGAGAAGAGCACTGATGCAACACCATTCTACTATTGTTGGAAAAGATGTAAAACTGCGAATCAGCGCATAAGCAACAGAAAAGACAAACAGAACCGAACCGTAGGTGCGAATGCTGATACAGTTCCAGTAGGATAAGAACCAAACAACGCCGCTGGACTGCTTTTGCGCTTTCCAGAAGGCATCTGTTTTTTTTGCAAACAGTCGACAAAGTGTCACCGGCAGCAACAAAAACTTGCAAAACAGACTTTTTTTGCAAATATCTTTTCTGCGCGCATCAAAAAGCTTTCCAAGTAAGCTGTTTGAAAAAACAACAGCCAAGGCAGCAGATATTCGATTAAAAATACGTCCGGTTACACTTGCGTTAAACCATAAGCCAAGCAAGCGAATCCATTGACCGATTTTCTTATAAATGAGGCTTTGCATTAGTTCACCTTCTTTGTTTTACGTTCCAAAATTAAGCAGATATCTTTTGCTTCTTCTGTTTTGAACAGAAACAGAAAAGCAAGATATACAACCACACCGGCGCAAGCGGGGAGAGCCAGTGTCAGTAATTTTCCGAAAAATCCGTTTAGAGTCGGAAGAAAAGCTAAAACGGCATATACTGTAAGGCCCATCAAGAAAGCCGCCGTAATCAGTTTTAGCATGTTGCCGAAATCATTCCGTTTCAAGATTTGCAGTCGGTGATTTAAAATAACCAGCAGGCAAACTGCAATGACATTAGCGGCGATGGAGGCAGCTAAGGCAACGCCCCATAAGCCTGTGCCCATGCCTCTGACAAAGAGAAAACTTAAAATGATGTTCAGCGTGATGCCGCACATGGCAATGAGCATGGGTGTTTTTCCGTCTTTTAACGCATAAAAGGCTTTGTTTAAGATTTCGGTCACGCCGAAACCAACCATGCCCAAGGAATAAAACAACAGTGCTGAGGCCGTCAGCATTGTACTTTGCGGTCCAAATTCACCACGTTCATACACAAAACGGATGATGGGCGTTCTGAGAAGCAGGAACAGAACCATCACCGGTAGGATGACTGCCACCACAATCTTTGACGCTTTACCAACAAGCTCGGCAAGCTCTTCTTTTTTATCGCCTGCCGCCAAACGGGAAATAGACGGAAAAATCAAGTTTGAAACGGCATAGGTCAGCACACCGACAAAAATAATATATAATTTATTGGCATAGTCTAAAGCGGCAACGGCTTGTCCTTCATTTAAAAATGAAGCCAAGTATATGTTGACCAAGGAGTTAATCGGCTGTACCCAAGAACTGATTAAAATCGGCAAAGCAAGCGCAATGGTCTTTTTAATGCCCGGACTTTTTAAATCCAAGGCCGGACGATAACGAAATTGTTTTTTTCTGAGAGAGGGTAGTTGTATCAGCACTTGAAAAGCCCATGAAATCAGCATAGCAATCGCAACACCATGAATTCCCAGTTTGTCACGGACCGAGAGTAAATAGACAACCATGATGCCGTTTGATACCAAGCTGATTGCGGCAGGAATGTTAAATTCTCCAAAGGATTGCAGGATAGCGGTCAGCGCATAGGCAAGAGCTGTGAAAACCATTGTGGGAAACAGAATCATAACCAGTTGAGCGGCTAAACTCTTTTCTGCTTCACTGAGACCTTTACCAATCAGCCCTACCAAAGGATGGGAAAAAACACTGCCCAGTACACAAAAAATGGCGGTAAGCAACACCATGAGCGTGATAAAGGTGTTGGCATATTTTGTGGCGGCTTCCTTTTGACCTTTTTCCAGGTATTCGTTGAAAATGGGAATAAAAGAAGAGGAGACCGCGGCGCCTAACGTGATATCGAAAAAAAGTAACGGAATCCGGGATGCCGTTAAAAAAGCAGCGGCCTGACCACCTGTTCCATATAAAGAAGCAAACAGCACTTCACGCAGCATGCCGGCAACCTTTGCCAAAAGGGTTACGCTCACCATAAAACCAGCTGTTTTCATTGTGTTTTTTATGTTATGCATTAGTTTCTTCCTCTAAAATATAATGTATCTAATTTATTATATAGCGAAACTGCAAAAAAGTCAATCAATTTACCCTTTTTCCTTTCAAAAAATATAAAAAGTTGAAATATTTGAGCGATGATAAAAAAGGCAATGAAAAAGACACCGTGGCAGAAAGAAATTGCTTTACCATGGTCTCTTTTTATGTTGTTGAGTTATCTTATGATACGTCATGAGCAACTGTCGCTGAAGAAGATTTGACATGTTAAACTCATTCGTTTCTTACGAAAAAAGGGAAAGTTGCTTCGTTGCAGCTGGTCCGACTAATGTCACGGAAACGCCCTGTTTTTCGGCATAATTTACCGTATATTTCGTGCCGCCGGAGTCTTTCGTTAAATAGGCAACAACACAGCCGGCACAGTCAACCAAATAGCGGTTACGCTTTTGCATGCAGCCTTTGTAATATGTATCGGCGGTATAAATCACCTCGTCGGATGCAAGCAGAATTCTTTCGTATGTTTCTTTTTGTTCCAAGGTCCAAAATTTGCCTTGATTTTTACAAGGTAATACCATGCATAGACGAATGTGAGGGAACTTCTTTTTATAATACAAAACAGTTTGCGCTACCAACGTATCAAAACCGATGGCACCACCGGAGCAAAAGTTAACGATGCCGTTTTCGATCTGTTTTTTTATTTCTTTTTTCAAGGCTTTCTGCAATAATTTCTGGTCTTTTTCTTCTATGATTCTGTGCCCGGTAAATGAGCAGGTTGTTTCCTTTTCCATTGTCAGCCTCCGATTTCAAGGTTAGCGTTAAGATAATTATATCGAAAGACGAACAAGTTTCAAACGGCAAAAAAACGCAAAAATCAAGTGGTTTCGACAAAAATCGTCACGCTGCAAGGCGAAACTATTGAATCGGAGCGATGGCTTTGATGACTTTTCCTAAAATGGTGAAGGAATTGCTTTGTGTCGGTAAAATGATGGGACGATAGATGGGATTGTTGCTTTCGCTGATTAAGGAAACAGAATCTCCTTGGCGGTAATAGCGACAGATGAAGGCAGGGTTTTCGTCGCAAGAAACAGCAACCACATCGCCGTCATCTGCAAAGTTTTGTTTGCGGATGATGGCGATGCTTCCTTCAGTCAGTCCCAAACGTTCGGCACGATTGTTGGCAATCTCCAAGGCAAAGAAATCGCCGTTGCCGGTGAAAGAAACGGGGAGTGACAATGTATATACCACTGCGGGCTCAGCACCCGGCAAAAGAGAAGTATAAACAGGGATTTCGCCCTTTTCAGAAGTGCCTGCAAAAGGTTCTCGTATAACGAGGGGGCGGTCGCCGGTCAATGCCGTTACGGGAACGGAGAAAACCTCGGCAATTTGACGGAGTGTGGTGTATGACGGGTTGGAATAGCCGGTTTCGTAATTCGAGATGGTTGTTTTTCTCACGCCGAGGATTTGCGCCAACTCATCTTGATTCAGGCCTTTTGTTTTTCTAAGTTTTTTCAAATTTAGTCCAAAATGATTCATATCACATACCTCGTTTTTCTAATGTGATACAATTATACCATACATGAAACAATGTTGCAACCAAAAGTCCAAATAATTTTGTTTCAATTTGTCACAATATGGCGAATTTTGTCTATGACCTATGATGAAAATGATGCTGCAATGCATTACATAAGCGACAAAGAGGCAAGCTGAGACAGCACCAGAGAAAGGAATATAAGGGGCAGATTTGTCCCCAAAGGTTACCACGACGGTTTGAATAATCCCAAACCTTGAGTTTTAGTAATTTGTTAAAAATGCAGCCGGCAAGAAGCTCCCAACCGGTAATGATCCAACCAAACAGGAAGGATTTTTTGAGCCAGTGCTGCTTTATCATTTTTTTGTTGGTGCGATATAAAGAGCATAGACACATGCCGCCGGTCAGGAGCATGCTCCAATGGGTGCGACCCCGCCACAGAATTTCAAGCAGCCCGTAGCCAAATGACCCAATGCTGAAAACAGTCAGCTGTTCTTTTTGTTTTGCCATAATTTTCCCTCCCAAGTTTTTGCTATTATCATGGTATTTTTTTGGCAATATTATGCTTTGTAAATGGAAAAATAGAATGGAATTATGAGTGAAACTTTTATGTTAGCTTTGACAGTTGTGGTGTGACAAAACTGTGTCGTAGGCTGTGACAATTTAACAACTGTTTGGTTGTAATTAGATTTTTTTCAGAAAACCTATTGCAATTCAAAAAGGGGAGGTTTATAATAAGTAGTAAGTTTTTGCGCAAGTTTGCGCATGAAAGGACAAAGCACATGCAAAGTATGAAATTGAATGCAAAACGATTTTATTACTTTATTAGCCGTAGCTTTTTTGGCTTCGGTTATTTTTGCTGTGAAAAATTTTATGATGCTGTGTGGAGTCCCAGTTTATTATAAGTTTTAGAAAATTATTTGTCGATTTAGGGACTCATTGTTACAATGAGTCCCTTTTTCAATGCAAGGAGGAAAAGTCATGATTGTTATTATGCGCCCCGAAGCAACAACGGAGCAGGTAGAGCAGGTTGTGAAAGACCTGAAAGGTATGGGTATGAGCGTGCAAATCAATGCAGGTGTGGAATGCACGGTTTTAGGTGTGCTGGGTAATACGGTTGAAGCAGACACCAATGCGATTGAAATGAATCCCATAGTTGATCGAGTTATGCGAGTGTCGGAACCTTTTAAAAAGGCAAACCGTAAGTTTCATCCTGATGACACGGTGATTCACGTGGGAGAACGGTGTATCGGTGACCGTAAATTAGCGCTGATTGCAGGACCGTGTTCTGTTGAAAGTGAAGAGCAAATCATTGATGTTGCCAAGCGCGTAAAGGCTTCCGGCGCAACGTTTTTGCGTGGTGGCGCTTTTAAACCCAGAACTTCGCCTTATGCTTTTCAAGGCATGCAGTTTGAGGGACTGGAGTTTTTGCAGGAGGCTAAGCGTGCAACCGGGCTGCCAATTGTCTCTGAAATTATGTCTCCCAAGCATGTTGAAGTATTTGATTATGCGGTGGATATCGTTCAGGTCGGTGCCAGAAACATGCAAAACTTTGACCTTTTAAAAGAGCTGGGCAAAACAAAAAAGCCGATTCTGCTTAAGCGCGGTCTTTCTTCCACCATTGAAGAATGGCTGATGTCTGCTGAATATATTATGGCTGGCGGTAATGAACAGGTCATCTTATGCGAACGTGGCATCAGAACCTTTGAGCAATATACACGCAACACCCTGGATTTAAGCGCAATTCCGGCGGTGAAGAAAATGAGTCACTTGCCTGTCATTGTGGATCCTTCTCATGCTACCGGTATGCATTGGATGGTGCTGCCCATGGCCATGGCTGCTGTTGCTGCCGGTGCTGACGGCCTTATGGTTGAAGTGCATAACGACCCATCTAATGCAAAATGTGACGGACCACAGTCCATTACGCCTCAGGCTTTTGATGATTTGGTGAAGAAATTAGCACTTACAGCAGAGGTGGTAGGTCGTGAAGTGTAAAAAAATAGCCATTGTTGGTTTGGGATTGATTGGTGGATCACTCCTTAAGGCAATGCAGGGCTTTCCGAATGCAGAGCTTTACGGCATCACGCGGAATGCAGCTGTTTTGGAACAGGCAAGGCGAGAAGGTTTAATCAGTAAAGAAGTATTAGCAGAAGAAGAAATTCTTTTGCAGGCAGATGTTACCTTTGTGTGCCTGCCGCCAGACACCACGGTTGATTTTATTAACACCCATCGTTTTAAAAAGAATGCTCTTGTGACGGATGTTGCCGGTGTAAAACAGGCGATTTGCGAGAAAATTACAAATTCTGAAATTGATTTCATTGGCGGGCATCCTATGGCAGGAAAGGAAAGTAGTGGCTTTATTGCATCAGACAGTGAGTTGTTTATTGGTGCCAGCTATTTGATTACTCCTACAGCAAGCAATCTGCCGGAACACATTGCACTCTTAAAGCAAATTACAGCGTACATTGGGTGTAGAGAAACGGTGATAACCACGCCGGAAGAACATGATATGATGATTGCTTATACCAGTCAGTTGATGCATGTGGTTGCCATTGCTCTGTGTGACAGTAAACGACTGGATGAGTCTAAGCATTTTAGTGCAGGCAGTCTGCGGGATTGTACCCGTGTGGCGAAACTGGATAGTCACTTGTGGACCCGACTGTTTTTGCTGAATCAAAAGGATTTGGTGGCGTGTATTGATGAGTTTTCTAATAGCTTGCAGCAGATTAAGGCATTGATTCAGTCGAATCGCGAAGGTGAGCTAAAAGCATTTTTAGAGGCTGCGTCAGACAGAAAACGTAGATTTTTGGCATAATATACCTTGAAAAGGAATGGAGTCACATGAAAAAATTGCGCGTGAATTTGGGCACAAGAAGTTATGATATTATCATCGGGCAAGGCTTACTTTCTCAAGCTGCAGACTATATTTCTGCGGTTTGTCGGCCAAAGCGGATAATGGTTGTGACAGATCAAACTGTGGAGAAGTTGCATCTTACGACGCTTCGACAAAGCTTGCTTGAGGCGGGTTTTTGTGTTCAGGTGGTCAGCCTCTCTCCGGGAGAGGGTTCTAAAAGTTTAAGTAGTGTCAGCATGTTATATGATGAAGCGTTTGCTTTTGGTATGACACGCACCGATTTGATTGTTGCGCTGGGAGGCGGTGTGATTGGCGATGTAACCGGATTTTTTGCTTCTACACTTTTGCGCGGTGTTCCTTTTGTTCAGATTCCCACCACTTTGTTATCGCAAGTGGACAGTTCTGTGGGTGGCAAAACAGGCGTGAATGTGGCAGCGGGAAAAAATCTGGTGGGCAGCTTTTATCAGCCCAAACTGGTTTTGATTGATACAAATACGTTGCAAACTCTGTCTGACAGTACCTTTGCCGATGGTATGGCAGAGGTGATTAAATATGGTTGTATTGTCGATGCACCTTTGTTTCAAATGCTGGTGGAAGCCGGTGGCAGAAAAGGTGTGGAGGCAATCCTTGCAGATGTGATTTATGCATGCTGTGACGCAAAACGCCGCGTTGTGGAAGAAGATGAATTGGACGTGGGAAGACGTATGATATTAAATTTTGGCCATACCATGGGTCACATTATTGAAAAAGCCTATGACTTTTCCGAATATACCCACGGCCAAGCAGTTGCTTTTGGCATGGTTTTAGCAGCGCGCTTAGGTGAAAAACTGGCTATAACAGAAGAAGGAACGACCAATTTAATTACCGGTATTCTAACACAATATCAACTCCCGACACAGATTTTATTGCCCGAGGGATGGGAAGACACACTTGTACTCGATAAAAAAATGCAGGGAAGCCGGTTACAATGTGTTCTCGTGCCAAAGTTGGGCGAAGCTGTGGTACACAGCATAGAAGCAGAAAAGTTTGTGAAAGAAATGAAAACGCTTTGACAGGTAAAAAAATAACCCTTGCGGCTTTGCCGCAAGGGTTATTTTTGGTTTAGTGAATGATTCTTCTGGCTGCATAATACACATCGCCGTAATAACCGGTTGTGATGCTGGTATATTTCACAACATCACCAGTCTGGGGACTGTGAATCATCATGCCGTCGCCAGCGTAAATGCCAACGTGATGTACATAGGTATTGCCGGGACGCTTGAACATAACAATGTCACCGGGCATCAGCTCATTCCTGCTAACGGGAACACCGTTTGCAAGCTGATCGTGTGCTACACGGTTGATGGTGTAACCAAGCTGACGGTAAATGTAAGAAGTGAAGCCGGAGCAATCAAAGCCGGAGGGGCTTGAGCCCCCGTAAACATACGGCGTACCTAAATATTGCTTAGCCAGCTGCACAACACGATTGCCTGCAGAATAACTGCCGCGAGACGCTACGTCCTGAGGACGTGTGCTGACATAATCAGCAGAGATGTAAGCATAATTACCGTTACCAATACCAATTTTATACCAATTGTTGATTTTCTCAAAAACGTCTAATGTTGTTCCCCAGTTTACCTGAGACAGAACAGCGTGTTCAGTTCCGGCACCGGTCCGCACATTGACGGAATCGCCCAATACAATGCCAACGCAAGGATAACTTTCAGCACTGACAGATACGGGCAAGACACCGATTGCTAAAACCAAAGCAATGACCAGCGCGGTCAGCTTCTTTCGTGATATCATAAACGTGTATCCTCCAAATCTGTTACGAACTTGTTACAAAATCATTATACAGGAACACAACACAAATGTCAACCCTTTTTAAAACTTTTTTAACAATTTCGTTAAAATTTGAAATTTTCCTAACATATTTTTCTGATATTTGACAGAAAAAGAAAAAGATGTTATACTAACTAAGTTAAAAAACGCTTTTTGCGTATGAGGGGGATATTGATGGAGAAAATCAGTATAATGGAATATGTGAAAGAAAAGGTGAAAAAATATCTCAGCAAGTTTGACGGACGTGTTTTTGCTTTTACATTTATTGCTGCCGTTATGGTGCATTTGTTTGTTTTCATACATAAGTTCATCAACCATGACGATTTGGATGGATTATATTCAAACTGCGACTTTGCTCTTGCTTCGGGCCGCTGGCTTTTGAGTTTTATCACCAGCTTAACGGGTAACGTCAGCCATCCGTGGCTGCATGGTATGGCAAGTTCGTTTTATTTGGCCGTTTCTGGTATGCTGATGGTTAAAATGCTGCGGATTAAGCATCTTGTTCCGGCGTGCCTGTTAACTCTGTGCATGGTGGCATTTCCGGCTGTTTCGGCCACCTATGCTTATATGTTCTGTTCTTCACAATATTTCTTTGCCATGATGCTTGCGGTTATTGGCGCGATTGCCATTCAAAAAGCAAAACCGCTCACTATGGGCTTAGGCGTGATTCTGATTGCCTTTTCCATGGGCTGCTATCAAGCATATTTTAACCTGGCGGTTGCCCTTTTGTTTCTTTCTATTTTTCTTGATTTGTTGGAAAATGTTGATGAAACATGGAAGTCAGCAGTGGTTAAGGGTATCAAATATGTTGCGTCCTTAGGGCTCGGTATGTTGCTGTATGTGGGTATTCTTCACGTTTGCTTACATATGACAGGCGTGACTTTGACGGACTATCAGGGCATCAGCACTATGGGTCAGCTGGGCTTTGGGGAGCTTTTAGAAAGAATCTGGGAATCCTATCGGTATTTCTTTGGCTTTTATCTGAAAAAGGATTACATGTTCTACCACAACGATTTTTCAATCATGTTTACTGTGGTGAGCCTTGTGGTGTTTTTGGTTACGGTGGGGACTGTCATCGTCAAGAAAATTTACAAAAAAGCAGGGCATATGATTTTGCTGGTGCTGCTTGCAGCATTGATTCCGCTTGCGTGTAATTCGGTCTATCTCATGACAGATGCACCCAACGTTCATCTGCTCATGGTCTTTCCGCTGGTGTTGCCCTTTGTGATGCCTGCTTTGGTTTTAGACAGACTCAAGCTGCGTATTTTAAACGGAAAGATTCAAAATAAGCTGATGGTTCTTTTGAGTGTGCTTCTGGTAGCACTTCAAGTATGGAACATTTTCATTTTTGTTATCACCACCAACAGAGCGTATTTCCATATGTATATGACCTATGAAAACACCTATGCGTATTCGGTTAAATTGGTCACAAAAATTGAAATGCAGCCGGGCTACAATCCGGAGAAACAGGTGGCTTTAATCGGTGAAGCCAATATGAACACCACGCTTGGCTCTACCAATATGATGGGTATGCTGTCGGGCAATGAAGCACTGCACATTTATTGTTACACCTACTTTTTACACCGATATCTTGCGACTGAATATATTTATGCGCCGCTGGAGGTTAAAGAGCAGATTCAGACAACGGAGGAATTTGCAACTATGCCATGCTATCCGGCGGAAGGCTCCATTCGTGAGATTGACGGCGTGATTACGGTTAAATTTTCAGAGCCACCCGAACAAGAATAACAGAAAGCGCTGCGTGCACCCAAGAGGGTTAGCGTGCAGCGCTTTTTGATTATATCCTTCCTGCTTGAAGACGAATGAGGCCTGACGGGTCTTGCGGAAGATTTTTAAAATATACTTTACTTTATTTCATATTTATGATACAATAAAAACAATTATGGATGATATTTGGAGGTGCTCTTATGGGCAGAAAATATAAACGCCGTTCTTCAAAACGCTCATCAGGCAAGAGGACGTTGCTTATGTTTCTTGGCGCAGTCGTCCTTTTGGTTGTTTTGTTCTTTTTATCCTTCTGGATTACTGGTATGGTTTTAAGAGCCAATCATGAGCCGGTTTTACCGCAGCAGCAGACGACTCCCGAGCCGACGCAAACAGCACCTGTGACGATTCCTTCCGGCAGTCAGCACGATGATGCGGATTCTTCTGTAACGGGACCGTTGACCACTTTAACAGATGATGAGGACGAGGATGAATCTTCGGAAACAACCGCTGAACCATCCGCAGACCCCACGACGGAGCCTTCCACTGAACCGTCAGCTGAACCGGACCAAGTGCCTACGGCAGAACCAACGCCGGATGTAGAGCCTGATTCTACGGATCAGCCTACTTCTGAGCCGACAATGGCACCTGTTGAAGTGCCCATTTTGCCACCGACGCTTGGGTGATTAGCAAAGAGAGTGAAAGAGATTGGAAACGAAGCAATATATAACTGAAAATGCAGCAGAAACAGAGGCCCTTGCCGTTCGATTAGCGCAATCCGTCAAGCCGGGTCAAACGCTTTGCTTGCGGGGCGATTTGGGCGTTGGAAAAACTGTTTTTGCAAAAGGACTCTGTAGCGCATTGGGCGTAAAAGAGCATGTGAGCAGTCCGACCTTTACCTTAGTCAATGAGTATGAAGGTCAAAATTGCAAAATTTATCATTTTGATTTATATCGAATCGAAGAAGCGGATGAGCTTTATGCCATCGGTTTTGAGGAATTTATCAGCGGTGATGCCGTCACCATCATTGAATGGCCGGAACGTGGGGAAGAAGTTTTGCCCGCGAAACGGATCGAAATTTTACTTGAGCGAAACGGTGAAGACAGTCGGCGCATTACGGTGGAGGCGTGTGGAACGTGATTGTTTTGGGAATTGATGCATCGTCTGATGCGGCGGCAGCCGGCATTGTAGCAGACGGCAAGCTGTTGTGTGAATATACGCTAAATAACGGAAAAAATCATTCGGTGAAGCTTTTGCCAATGATAGAAGCGATGCTTTCTGAAGCGGGACTTTCCTTTTCGGATATTGATGTATATAGCTGTGGGGTTGGACCGGGTTCCTTTACCGGTGTTCGCATCGGCGTAGCTACAGCCAAGGGCTTTGCCCAAAGCTGGAATAAGCCTATGGTTTCCCTTTCCAGCCTACAACTGTTAGCGGAAAATCTGTGTGGTTATGCTGGACTTCGCGTGCCATGCATTCATGCCAGGGTTGATGAACTGTTTTGTGCGGCTTATAATGCAGACGGTGAAGTGGTATTGCCACCATCTGTCATGACAGTTTTAGAATTGTCAGACTTTTTAAAGGACAAAACTGCTATGCTTTGCGGCGATGGGGCCTTGGAATATGCCGAGGAACTGATGCAGAAAAATCCGGGTGTTACACTTTGTGACAGACCGTCAGCCCATGTTATTCGGGGTGGAGCAGCGGCAGAATTGGGATATAAGTTTGCAGCAATTGGAAACACCATTTCTTGTGAGGCTATGGAGCCTGTCTATTTGCGACTGTCCCAGGCAGAAAGAGAATATCAAGCCCGTGAAAACGGGAAAAATAAATAGGAGGCAAAAAAATGATCGTAATGGGTAGTGACCACGGCGCTTATGAACTGAAAAGCGTTCTGGCAGAGTATTTAAAGTCTAAGGGTAAGGAAGTTGAAGACTGTGGCGTTTATGACGCGACTAGTGTTGATTATCCTGATGTTGCAAAAACAGTGTGTGAAAAAGTGAAAAGCGGTGCATATGAATTTGGCATTTTGCTTTGCGGCACTGGTATTGGTATTTCCATTGCAGCCAATAAAATTGACGGCATTCGTTGCGCGCTTGTGTGCAATGAATATTCAGCAGAAAAAGCAAAGCAGCATAACAACGCTAACGTTATTGCTATGGGTGGACGCGTGTTAGGTCCTGACCTTGCGAAAAATATTTTAGATGCATTTATGAATGCGGAATTTGAAGGCGGTCGTCATCAGAATCGTATTGATAAAATCCATAGTTTAGAATCCTAAAGAGCATATTACGATTCTTGTAAAAAGAGGGGGTATTTACTGTGCAGAACAGACGGGATAAAATCAATTATTATTTAGATATTGCGCAAACAGTGTGTGAACGCGGTACCTGTCTGCGTCGCAATTATGGCGCAATTTTGGTGAAAAACGATGAAATCATTTCAACGGGCTACACAGGCGCACCCCGTTCCAGAAGAAATTGTATTGACTTGGGGCACTGTCTGCGTGAGAAGATGCAGATTCCTTCCGGTGAACGTTATGAACTGTGTCGTTCTGTTCATGCAGAGGCAAACTGTATCATCAGTGCATCCAGACGCGACATGCTTGGCTCAACACTTTATCTTGCTTGCCGCAATGCAAAGACGGGGGAGCTTATGTCCGGTACGAATAGCTGCAGCATGTGTAAGCGGTTAATTATCAATGCCGGTATTAAAGAGGTTGTGGTTCGAGACACACAGGAGGAATATCGGATTATTCCGGTTGCTCGTTGGATTGAGAATGACGACAGCTTGTTTGAAGATGACATTAAGATACAAATTGAATCAGAAAAATAAAGAAAAGGCACTGTTTTTGGGGGGCTAAAAACAGTGCCTTTTTATATAACAATGGAATTTTAAAAATTACCATTGCTATCAGTGAGAAGGGACGCATTTTTCCGGGAAAGGAAATCAGTAGTTAACGGAATTTTTCATTTTAAGACGGATAGAATCAGAAATCATGGCAATAAACTCGCCATTGGTCGGTTTTCCTTTGTTTGTATCAATGGTATAACCAAAAATGCTGTTTAAAATTTCTTCTCTTCCGCGGTTCCATGCAACTTCAATGGCGTGCCGGATGGCGCGCTCTACCCGGGAGGAGGTTGTTTGGTAGTTGCGCGCCACAGTGGGGTACAACATTTTGGTGATGGAATTGATGAATTCTTTATCCTGAATACACAGACTGATTGCTTCACGCAGATAGTTATAACCCTTAATGTGCGCCGGAACACCAATCTCGTGAATCACACCGGTAATAATGGTTTCTAAGTTGTCACCATCGGTGGCGGAGGTAGATTTAAAGGGCTGCGAATTTGTTAATGAAAATCCATCTGAGACAATGGAGGCAGCGGTTGTTTTATTGCCTGAATCTTTGATGATCTGGCGGATTCTTTTTACAATAATCTCGTTGCTTCTGATGGGCTTTACAAGGTAGTACTGTGCACCGGATTGCAGAGCCTTGCGCGTGATGTTATCGTTTGCAATGCCTGAAACAACAATGCATGCCGGAAAAGTTGGAAGACCGGAATCGTGTAGTTTTTCCAAAAGCTCAAGCCCATCTTGCCGGGGCATTACCACATCTAAAATGATAACATCGGGCAGCTTCTCGCCAATCATCTCCTGACCGCTAAGACCGTCGTGAGCTACGCCGATGACTTCCATGTCCTGCGTGGCGTCAATATCTCTTTTTAACGTATCACAGAAAGTCTTGTTGTCATCTATTATAACAACTGAGATTTTTTTCATTCTGTAGTTCCTCCTTTTTGCTTAAGAAAATACCAATTTTTTACATTTTTTCTTCGTTGAGGATATTATAACACCAATATATTGGAAAAAGCAAGCTAATTTTTGGCAATAATTGTATAAAATTGGAAGTTCATAAATTTGTTTCATATAACCTGTGAAAAAGCGTTAAAAAGTGCATTTTTTACGAACAATAGACACGAAAAGTGTCAAAAAAAGTTTTGTTCAATTTAAAATTTGAGAACCTGGAAGGCAATTCGTTTTTTTACACGTCCTTACAAACATATTTTAGCAGAAAAATGGAAAAATGCACAAAAAATGATGGATACTTTTGGTAATTATTGTTGATATTTAATTTTTTGTTTTCTATTTATTTTATGGAAAGATTGTGATATAATATATAATGTATAAATTTTGGCAGGTTCAAAGTGTAAGATGTAAGAAATAAGCTTTAAAAAATTTTTTACGGTTTATTTCTTATCTCTTGCTTTTGAGCTTGCCGACATTCAATAAAAATGGAGGTTTCAAATGTTTAAAAGCTACCAAATGGAACTGGCGGGTCGTCCGCTGGTAATCGAAACAGGCAGATATGCAGAACTTGCAAGCGGTGCCGTTATGGTTCGCTATGGCGACACGGTCATTCTGTCTACTGCAACGGCATCTGCCAAACCCAGAGAAGGAATTGACTTCTTTCCCTTAAGCGTAGATTTTGAAGAAAAACTCTATGCAGTTGGTAAAATCCCCGGCGGTTTTATCAAACGTGAGGGCCGTCCCACCGAGAAAGCGATTTTGACTTCCCGCGTGATTGACCGTCCGATTCGTCCTTTGTTTCCCAAGGACCTCAGAAACGATGTTTCTGTTGTGAACACCGTTATGTCTGTAGAGCAGGATAATTCTCCTGAAATTGCTGCTATGATTGGTACTTCCTGCGCCATCAGTATTTCCGATATCCCCTTCAACGGTCCTATCGGCGGCGTTATTGTTGGTTATGTTGACGGTCAGCACGTCATCAACCCCACAACTGAGCAGCGCGAAAAGAGCCTCATGACTCTAACCGTTGCCGGTACCAAGGAAAAGGTTGTTATGATTGAAGCCGGTGCCAAGGAAGTTTCTGAAGAAGTTGTGTTTGACGGTATTCAGTTGGCACATGAAGAAATCAAAAAGATTTGTGATTTCATTTCCGGCATTCAAGCTGAAATCGGTAAAGAGAAGTTTGCTTATGAAGCACACGTTGTTGATCCTGAGATTTACGAAGATATCAAAGCGTTTGCTGAGGACAAGCTGAAGATTGCTTTAGATACAGATGACAAGAATATCCGTGAAAAGAATCTGAAGGTTCTGTACGAAGAACTCTATGCTCATTTTGCAGATAAATATACCGAAGAAGAACATGGCGCAAAAATTGTTGAAGCCATGGAAAAACTGCAGAAGACCATTGTTCGTCGTTGGATTTTAGACGAAGGCAAGCGTGTTGACGGTCGTGGCATCACTGATATCCGTCCGCTTTCTGCTGATGTTGGCATTCTGCCCAGAACTCACGGTTCCGGTATGTTCAAGCGTGGTCAGACTCAGGTGTTAACCGTTGCTACCTTAGGTGCAATGGGTGACGCTCAGGCATTAGACGGCATCGACTTAGATGATCAAAAGCGTTACATGCACCACTATAACTTTCCCTCATATTCTGTTGGTGAAACCCGTCCTTCAAGAGGTCCGGGACGTCGTGAAATCGGTCACGGTGCACTGGCAGAACGTGCGTTAGAGCCGGTTGTTCCTTCTGAGGAAGAATTCCCCTATGCAATCCGTCTGGTTTCTGAAGTATTAAGCTCTAATGGTAGTACCTCTCAGGCAAGCGTTTGTGCCAGCACGCTGGCTCTGATGGATGCCGGTGTGCCCATTAAAGCACCTGTTGCCGGTATTTCTGTTGGTTTGGTAACAGAAGGCGACCGCTTTATCACCATGGTTGATATCCAGGGTCTGGAAGACTTCTATGGCGATATGGACTTTAAGGTTGCCGGGACCAAAGAAGGTATCACCGCCATTCAGATGGATATTAAAATCGACGGTTTAACACCCCAAATTATTAAGCAGGCTCTGGCTCAGACCCGTAACGCCCGTTTCCAGATTATTGATGAAGTTCTCTTAAAGACCATTGAAGCACCGAGAGCATCTCTCTCTGCTTATGCACCTAAGATCTTCACCATGACCATCGACACAGATAAAATCCGTGACGTAATCGGTTCCGGCGGTAAGACCATTCAAAAGATTATTGCTGAAACCGGCGTTAAAATTGATATTGAAGATGACGGCAAGGTATATATCGCAACCGCTGACGAAGAAATGGCAAACAAGGCTATGGAAATCATCAAGGGTCTTACCGGCAATATTGAAATCGGTTCTATTTATAAAGGTAAGGTTGTTAATATCCTGCCCTTTGGTGCCTTTGTTGAATTCCTGCCCGGTAAAGACGGTATGGTTCACATCTCCAAGCTTGCCAATACCCGTGTTGCCAAGGTTGAAGATGAAGTAAACATCGGCGATGAAATCATGGTTAAGGTCATTGAAATTGACAGACAGGGCCGCATCAACCTTTCCAGAAAAGATGCAATGAACGAATTGAACCTTTGGTAAAATTCGACTTTCCCGGTTGACAGGAGTCCATTGTCAAACCCCAAAATGCGGCGGATGGGTTTTCCTGTTCCGCCGCATTTTGTTTTTACACATGCGGAAGACGTCCTGTATCGGGAGAAGGAGCTTTGGTATATGCTTTTAGTGGGAATCAACGCAAAATTTATTCACAGCAATCTGGCAATTCGGTATCTGTCCAAAATAGAACCAAGATGCCGCTTTTGTGAATATACTATTTCTGAACGACCTGAGATGATTGCTGCTACGCTACATCAAACAGGGGAGCGTTTTTTCCTCTTTTCCTGTTATATATGGAACATTGAGCATGTGCTGAAAATTTGTGACATTTTAAAAAAAGCAGATAGCAGTTTTAAACTGTTTTTGGGCGGACCTGAGGTGAGCTTTGATCCGGAGGAACGCTTGAAGAAAAACCCTTTTATAGATGGTATTTTGTGCGGTGAAGGGGAGCCTTCTATCACGCTTTTCGCTGATGCCATAGAAGATGGCAGTTTTGACAAGGTTCCCGGATTATATTACCGCCATACAGGTACAGTTACAGCATCATCGGTAGCGGCTCAGGAAGCAGATTTGCAAAGGATTCCCTTTCCGTATGATGAGGCCGATATGCCGGCTCTTCGTGACCGGATTGTATACTATGAAACATCCCGGGGTTGTCCCTATCGTTGTGCATTTTGCCTATCGGGTGCTGCGGGCAGTTTGCGTTTTTTGCCTGTGGAGCGAGTGGAACAGGAGCTTTCATTTTTTGAGGCTCAAGGCGTTCCCTTGGTAAAGCTGGTAGACAGAACATTTAATGCTGATGCCGGGCGTGCCCTTGCAATCATTGAAAGCATCAAGCGTCGTGGCAGCAACACCACCTATCATTTTGAAATTCGTGCCGAAACCATGACAGAGACACTCATTCAAAGTTTGCAGGAAGCTCCTGCGGGCATGTTTCAGTTAGAAATCGGCGTGCAGAGCACCAATCCCGACACCTTAAAGCAGATATCCCGCAAGCCGGATTTTCAAAAGCTGTCTCAGGTGGTCAGGGCACTTTCAAAAAATCAAAACATGCATTTGCATCTTGATTTAATTGCCGGTCTCCCCGGTGAAAGCTATGAAGCCTTTATTCACTCGTTTCATGCAGTGATGTCGCTAAGACCACATAATTTGCAACTGGGCTTTTTGAAAAAGCTGAAAGGTTCAACATTACAGGCGCTGGGTAGTGAATTCTGGGATTTTCCACCCTATGAGGTGGTTCACAGCGATGCTATGAGTTATGGGGAGCTGCTCAGACTCAAGCGAGTGGAGGAAATGCTGGAGCGTTACTACAACAGCGGCGCATTTTCCACGTCGGTCGACTATTTGTTGACAACCTATTACATAGGTCGGGAATATGACTTTTTTGATCAGCTTGCAGCATTTTCCGGCGATGCACTCATGCTGCAAAGTCGTAAATCGAACTATGAAACTCTCTATCGTTTTGCAAAAGAGAATTTTAATGATGAGACGGTGACGGAAAAGCTGATTTATGATTATTGTTTGCGTCATCGGGATTCGCTTTCTTTTATGAAAAGCGGTGACGGGCTGAAAGCGCAGGTCTTTGAATTTTTAAAAGAGCCGGAGCGCGTCAGACAGTATTTTGCAGATTATGCCGGTGAAAAGCCGGTTCTATTATATAAAAAATTAAGATTCGTTCCCATAGGCTCCCATGTATTTGCCTTCGATTATGAGGGTAACCGGGCAGTAGATGTAACGAAGGAATTTAAATTGGAGGCGTAACACATGTTTAAAGTAAGCTTGAAGGATGGCAGTCAATTAGAGCTCGCGGCACCGAAAACCTTGTTTGAGTTGGCAGGCGACATCAGCGGTGGTTTGCAGCGTGCGGCACTCTCGGCAGAGGTAAATGGTACCGTTATGGACCTGACCCGAACAATCACAGAGGATTGCTCTGTTAATTTTCTGACCTTTGACGATCAAAAGGGTCGCGACACCTTCCGCCACACTGCATCTCATGTTTTGGCACAGGCGGTTAAACGGTTATATCCTCAGGCAAAGCTGGCCATTGGTCCTGCTATTGAAAACGGTTTTTATTATGATTTTGACTGTGATGTATCCTTCACAGCCGAAACCTTACGAAGCATAGAAGAGGAAATGGCTAAAATCGTGAAAGAAGATTTAGCCATCGAGCGCTTCACCATGAGCCGTGAAGAAGCCATCAGCTATTTTGAAAAATCCGGCGAAATCTACAAAAAAGAATTGGTAGAAGATTTACCGGAGGGAGAAGAAATTTCTTTCTACAGTCAGGGCGATTTCACAGATTTGTGTGCCGGTCCGCACCTTGCTTCCACCGGTAAGATTAAGGCGATTGCTTTAACCAGTGTTGCCGGTGCTTACTGGCGCGGCAGCGAAAAGAATAAAATGCTGCAGCGTATTTACGGCACAGCATTCCCGAAGAAAAGCGAGCTGGAGGCATATCTTGCTGCTGTTGAAGAAGCTAAAAAGCGTGACCACAACAAAATTGGTCGCGAACTGGGCTATTTTACCACCTCTGAGCTCATTGGTCAGGGCTTGCCCATTCTCTTGCCTAAGGGTGCACGTGTCATTCAGCTCATGCAGCGTTTTGTGGAAGATGAAGAGCAAAAGCGTGGCTATCTGTTAACCAAAACGCCGTTTATGGCAAAACGTGATTTATATAAAATTTCCGGTCACTGGGATCATTACAGAGACGGTATGTTCATCATGGGTGACCCCGATGCAGAGGGCGAAGTATTTGCACTGCGCCCAATGACTTGTCCTTTCCAGTTCCAGGCATATTTGACCGAAATGCGTTCTTACAGAGATTTGCCTCTGCGTTATGCAGAAACCTCTACCTTGTTCCGTAATGAGTCTTCCGGCGAAATGCACGGCTTAATCCGTGTTCGTCAGTTCACCATTTCGGAAGGTCATTTGGCTTGTACACCGGACCAGTTAGAGGGCGAATTTGCACAGTGTGTGGAATTGGCAAAATATATGCTGACAACCTTAGGTTTGGGAGATGATGTTTCCTACCGTTTCTCTAAATGGGATCCAAATAACAAGGAAAAATATATTGGTTCTGAAGAAGAATGGGAAAATGTTCAGGACCGTATGCGTGAAATTTTAGATGATTTGAAGATTCAGTATACGGAAGAAGAAGGCGAAGCTGCATTCTATGGTCCAAAGCTGGATATTCAGATTAAGAACGTACATGGTAAAGAAGATACCTTGGTTACCGTGCAGATTGACTTCCAGTTGGCTGAACGTTTTGGCATGGAATACGTAGATAAAGACGGTGCTAAAAAGTATCCCTACGTTATTCATAGAACATCCATTGGTTGCTATGAGCGTACACTGGCACTTCTGCTTGAAAAATATGCCGGTGCTTTGCCGACATGGCTTGCGCCCACGCAGGTTAAAATTCTACCCATTGCCGATGCACATCATGACTATGCATACAGTGTGCGCGACATGTTAATGGAGCAGGGCGTACGTGTTGAAGTCGACAGCCGTAACGAAAAAATTGGTTATAAGATTCGTGAAGCACAAATGGATAAAACACCGTATATGTTAGTCATTGGTGGTAAAGAATGTGAAGAGGGAACTGTTTCGGTTCGTTCGCGCAGAGAGGCTGACATGGGCTCAATGACCAAAGAAGCATTTTGTGAATTGCTGCTTGAAGAAATTAAAACCAAGCGGAACTAATTTGTGTTTTCGTGCTAGAACAGATGGGAGGGTTTCTTATGTGGATGGTTGCATATATTACGCAAAGTAAAGAAAAAGCAGAAAAAATCAGAGCACTTCTGCAGGAGGCCGGACTGCCTGTCAAAGTTCGCAGTGTGAGCCAAAGCGGTAATGAACAGTTTGGCTGTTATGAGATTTTGGTTCCGGAGGCAGAGCTTTCCGAAGCCCATAGTATCATTGTCGAGCGGGCTGTGTGATGCATAAAAAAGGAGGTTCTTTATGCAGAAAATTGGTGTTTTAACCAGCGGTGGTGATGCGCCGGGTATGAATTCGGCAATTCGTGCAGTTGTGAGAACGGCTCTTTCGAAAGGCATGGAAGTTTGTGGTATTCGCAAGGGCTATGCCGGACTCATGAACGGTTTATTTGAAGAAATGAACGCACGTAGCGTTTCAAACATTTTACACCATGGAGGAACTATTTTGCAATCTTCAAGATGTCCTGAATTTTGTAAGGCTGAAGGCGTGCAAAAGGCAGTAGAAATGGCGAAACAAGCCGGTATTGAAGGCGTTGTTGTCATTGGTGGTGATGGTTCTTTCCGTGGTGCGAAGGATTTGTCTGAAGCCGGTCTTCCGACTGTCGGCATTCCCGGTACCATTGATAACGACATTGGTTGCACGGATTATACCATTGGTTTTGATACGGCACTCAACACAGTGAAAGATGCCATTGACAAAATCAGAGACACGGCTCAATCTCATGAGCGTTGTTCTATCATTGAGGTTATGGGACGTGGTGCAGGCTATATTGCGGCCTATGTTGCCATTGCCTGCGGTGCTGAAGCAGCGATTATTCCCGAACAGCCCTATAATTTTGAGCAGGATATTCTAAAGCCCATTCAGGAAAATAAAAAGCGCGGCAAGGAAAATAACCTGATTGTTGTGGCTGAGGGCGTTGGTGGCAGTGTTGAAATGGCTAAATGTATTGAAATGATTACCGGCATTGAAACCCGCGCGACCATTTTAGGTCATATTCAGCGTGGTGGAAGCCCCACGGTTAATGATCGTATGCTTGCCAGCCGCATGGGTGTTCATGCTGTGAAACTTTTGCATGAGGGCATCGGTAACCGTGTGGTTGCGATTCGAAACAACGAAATTGTGGATTATGATATTTTAGAGGGATTAAAAATGGAAAAATCCTTCGAAAAAGATATTATGAACATGGAAAAGATTTTAAGCATGTAAGAGGCGACAGGTGGCTGCAAATATGGCGGCTGCCTGTTCTTTGATATTATTTTCTTTAAACCAAGGGGAACATTATGACAAAAATTATTCGCTTTCAGCAGGACGTTTCTGTGTTAGACGAAGCAGCTTCGGCTTTAGCCCGCGGCGGTTTGGTGGCATTTCCCACAGAAACGGTTTATGGCTTAGGTGCCAGCGCGTTAGATGAAACCGCAGTAAAAAATATATTTGTAGCCAAGGGACGTCCGCAGGATAATCCTTTGATTGTTCATGTCAGTAACCGCACAATGCTGGAGCAGGTGGTTTGCGAGATTCCGGAAGTGGCAGAAAAGCTGATGAAGCAATTTTGGCCGGGTCCTTTAACCATTATCATGGAAAAATCAAGTCGGATTTCTACCACTGTTACGGCGGGGCTTGAAACCGTTGCAGTGCGGATGCCGTCACATCCGGCAGCACTTCATTTAATTGAAAAAAGCGGTGTTCCTGTGGCGGCTCCCAGCGCCAATATTTCCGGAAGCCCAAGCACCACACGCGCCTCTCATGTCATGAATGACTTAACCGGCAGAGTGGATTATATTATTGACGGCGGTGCCTGCCAGGTAGGACTTGAATCAACAGTTTTGGATATCACCGGCGAAACACCGCAAATTTTAAGACCTGGTGGCGTGAGCCTTGAAGCATTGCGTGAAGTTTTGGGCAATGTGGTCTACGAACCAGCGCTTAAAGATAGCCGCGAGACACCGAAAAGCCCCGGCATGAAATATCGACACTATGCGCCCAAGGCAGCACTTTACTTAGTGGATCCCGGTCACGAGGACAAGCTGCGGACCATGCTTGCTGCATGCCGCGAAAAAGGGGAAAAAACAGGTGTCTTATGCCATAGTGACAATCACTATGATGCAGATTTTTTCATTGATTGCGGCCGTGATGCCGAGTCTTATGCCAGAGCTTTGTTCGATGCCCTGCGCCACATGGATGATTTAGGTGCCGAGGTTATTTTTGCCGAGCTTCCAAAGGATTCCGGCGGTATTGTTCCGGCACTGAAAAACCGCATGCTCAAGGCTGCAGGCGGACAGGTTTTGTCAGATAGCATGAGCAGTCGGATTGAGCGATTATAAAAGTGGTGAGAACATGACATATGAAATGGTACCTTTAACGGAGGCGATGCTTCCGGAGTTGGTTTCTTTAGAAAAAAGTTGTTTTTCTGTTCCCTGGACGCAGGACATGTTTGCCGGAGAACTTACAAATCCGGTGGTGGTTTATCGCGTGATTTTGTTTGATTCCGTTCCCGTTGCCTATATGGGTATGTGGTGTGTGGCGGATGAAGGGCAAATCACCAATGTGGCGGTGAGTCCTGAGCATCGCCGAAAAGGATTGGCAAAACGGTTGATTGATGAAATGATTACTATAGCGCAGGCACGTGATTTATCTGTTTTGACCTTGGAGGTGCGTGAGAGCAACCTTGCTGCTATTTTCCTATATGAAAGCTTCGGTTTTCGGCAGGTTGGGCGGCGAAAATTATATTACGAAGGCAAAGAAGATGCTTTGCTAATGACTCTGTTTTTAAAAGGAGAGAACGAAGCGTGAATCATATACTATTGGCATTGGAATCCTCCTGTGATGAGACAGCGGCTGCTGTTGTTAAAAATGGTAGAGAAGTGCTGTCTAATATTATTTCCTCTCAAATTCCCATTCATGAGCGATATGGCGGCGTGGTGCCGGAGATTGCTTCCCGAAACCACGTGCTGAATCTACCCGGTGTGATTGACAAAGCTCTCTCTGAGGCGGGTTGTACATTTGAGGATTTAGATGGTATTGCCGTTACATACGGTCCCGGTCTTGTGGGTGCCTTGCTTACGGGCGTATCGGCAGCAAAGGCAATCGCCTCGGCTCGTAATCTGCCCCTCGTGGGTGTGAATCACATTCACGGTCACATTGCGGCGAACTATATTGCGCACCCCGAATTAGAACCACCCTTTGTGTGTCTGGTGGCCTCCGGTGGTCACAGCCATATCGTGTATGTGAAGGACTATACTGAATTTGAAATTTTGGGCAGAACGCGCGATGATGCAGCGGGTGAAGCCTTTGATAAAATTGCCCGTGTTTTGGGTCTTGGATATCCCGGTGGGCCCAAGCTTGAAAAGCTGGCGCAGGAGGGTAACAGTGAAGCCATTCGTTTTCCGCGTGTTGCCTTTGAAGAGGGTTGCTATGATTTCAGCTTCAGCGGCGTGAAAACGGCAGTCATTAATTATCTGCATCGACTGGAACAAACGGGGCAAGAGGTTTGCAAGGCTGACCTTGCAGCTTCGTTCCAGCGTGCTGTTGTAGAAGCCTTAACAGAGCACACCTTCTTGGCAGCCAAGGAAAAAGGTTGTTCAGTGGTGACTCTGGCAGGTGGCGTTAGTGCCAATGGTGCTTTGCGGCAAAGTTTTGATCAGGCGGCAAAACAGCAAGGGTGCAAGCTTTACTATCCACCGCTGATTTTGTGTACAGATAATGCTGCTATGATTGGTTGTGCCGGTTATTATCTGTTTCAGAAAGGCATATTTGCCGATTCGGCATTAAATGCAGTTCCAAACCTGAAGCTATAAGCTTTTTTAGGGGGTTACGGTATGCAAAAGAAAAAAAAGAGAGCAAAATCAAAAATTGGCATTGTCTTGCTTTTAATTGTACTGGCGTTTGTATTTTATGGTTTTTCGGTCTTTTCAGATTACAATGGAAAGACGGATGGAGCCATGCAATCCATCACCATTGAAGCCGGTAGCGGTACGGCGCAGATTGCGGAAACCCTGTATAAAGCAGATATGATTCGTCACCCCTTTTGGTTTCGTGTCTTTTCAAAGTTAGGGGGTCATGACGGCACCTATCAGCATGGGGACTATAATTTAGCTGTGCAGGGCGGCTATGCATATTACTATAGAGTGCTGAAAAATGCACCCGTCACAGAAGAAGTGAAAATTACCATCCCCGAGGGCTTTGAACTGTGGCAAATTGTCAATCGGTTAGAAGAAGCCGGTTTGATTGACCGTGAGCGGTTTTATGATTTGGTGGAAAACGGTGATTTTGATTATGAATTTGTGAAAAATCTTCCCAAGCGAGAAAATCGCTTAGAGGGATATCTATTCCCTGACACCTATCTGTTTGCGCCGGACGAGGGTGAAGCCTCTATTATCAATAAAATGCTGGCACGCTTTGATGAGGTTTATACAGAAGTATACAGGAGCCGTGCTAAAGAACTCTCTATGACTGATGATGAAATTATCACGCTCGCGTCTGTCATTGAGCGCGAGGCGTTGGGTGATGTTGATAGAAAGTTAGTTGCAGGCGTATTCCACAATCGTCTGCACAGCAGCAGCTTTCCTTACCTCCAGTCCTGTGCAACGGTGCAATATATTCTGCAGGAAAGAAAATCGGTTCTATCCGTGGCAGATACGCAAATTGATTCGCCTTATAACACCTATATTAATCCGGGCTTGCCCGTTGGTCCCATCGCCTCACCGGGGCAGGAGGCCATTGAGGCGGCACTCTATCCCGAAGAAACGGATTATTTATTCTTTGTGTTAGATTCCACCGGTCAGCATCGATTTGCCAAGACCTATGAGGAGCATCAAGCAAATATGCGGAAATGATTTCATACCGTTTTCTCCATACGGTTTGCTAAAAAGTTCATGGAATTGCATGAATCTTGGCGTTATAATAAGACTGAAACATACATATGGGGAAAGGGAGCGGTTAGATGTCAAGCTACATTGTTAAGAAAACTCCGGGCGATACATCGTGGTTTACGCACGACCGGTTTGGCATGTTTATACATTTCGGACTTTATGCACTTCCGGCAAGACACGAATGGATTAAGAGCAGAGAATGTATTTCCGAAGAAAAGTATGATGTGTATTTTAAGCATTTTAATCCTGATCTATGCGACCCGAAAGAATGGGCAAAGCAAGCCAAAGCTGCCGGTATGAAATATGCCGTTTTTACAGCAAAGCATCATGAAGGCTTCTGTCTTTTTGAAACAAAATATACCGATTATAAAGTGACAAATACGCCTTATGGAAAAGATATCGTCAAAGAATATGTGGAAGCATTCCGTAGCGAGGGACTTCGCGTTGGCTTATATTATTCTCTCATCGACTGGCATCATCCTGATTTTACGGTGGATGTTATCCATCCCAGACGTGAGGATAAAAATGCCCGCGAGCTCAACGAAGGACGCGATATGAAGCGCTATGCCAAGTACATGCGCGACCAGGTAACGGAGCTTCTCACCAATTACGGAAAAATTGACATTCTGTGGTTTGATTATTCCTACGATCATTATCCGCCTAAGGATTGGATGGTTGGAAAGGGTAAAGATGACTGGGAAGCTGAAAAACTCATCGAAACAGCACGGTCACTGCAACCCCATGTGGTTATTGATAACCGAACAGGCATTGACCAGGATATTTGGACGCCGGAGCAATTCCAGCCCATGAATTGGGTGCGCCATAAGGAAACGGGTGAGCTGGTAACATGGGAGCTGTGTCAAACCCTTTCAGGTTCCTGGGGCTATCATCGTGACGAGACAACGTGGAAATCTCCTGAAACACTCATCAATACACTTGTTAACACGGTGTGTCTCGGCGGGAATCTTATCATGAATGTGGGTCCTACGGCGCGTGGTTACCTTGATTATCGTGCAGAAAATGCACTGAAGGTCTATGCTGACTGGATGAAGTACAATTCCCGTTCTATCTATGGATGTACAATGGCTGAACCTGAATTTAAAGCACCGCGGGGATGCCGTCTGACGCAAAGCGAGGATGGTAAGCGGTTGTATGTGCACTTGGTTGAATATCCGGTTGGTGTTGTGGAATTAGAGGGGTTGGCGGACAAGGTTGAATATGCACAGTTTTTACATGATGATAGTGAACTTCTATATGTCAAAAAAGAGCCAAATCCTTACTTTGTTGAAGCAGGTGAAGAAGCACGGGATATGCTGGTCGTCATATTGCCTGCTGTGAAGCCAAATGTCATTGTTCCTGTTATTGAATTGTTTTTAAAGTAATATGAGATGAAAAAAGAGGCTGTAGCTTTTCGCTACAGCCTCTTTAACACTTTATCTTAGCTGACATCTGTCATATCTAAATATTGGTGACCGCACTCAGCAATAAAGTCTTTTCTGCCCTGCAGATTATCACCCAAAAGCAATTCAAACATTTCCAGGGTTTTTTGCGCATCTTCGGCAGTGATTTTCACTAAGCGGCGTGTATCGGGGCTCATGGTGGTGAGGGACATCATTTCAGGGTCGTTTTCACCCAAACCCTTTGAACGCTGAATGCTATATTTTTTGCCCTCAATTTTTGCTAAAATCTCTTGCTTTTCGCGTTCGTTATAAGCAAAAAATGTTTCTTTGCCACAGTTGATTTCAAACAGAGGCGTTTCAGCAATGAAAACCTTGCCGGCCTCAATCAAGGTGGGCATCAGCACGTAAATCATAGTCAGAATCAAGGTTCTGATCTGAAAACCATCAACATCAGCATCGGTACAAATGATGACCTTATTCCACCGCAGCAAATCCAAATCAAAGGAGTTTAAGTCTTTAGATTTGGAGTGCGCAATTTCCACACCGCAGCCTAAAACCTTAACCAAATCCGTGATGATTTCGCTTTTAAAAATTTTATCATAGCCAGCCTTTAAGCAGTTTAAAATTTTACCGCGCACGGGCATAATAGCCTGAAATTCAGCATTGCGACTCATTTTACAGGAACCCAATGCTGAGTCACCTTCTACAATGTAAATCTCACGAACGGAGGTATCTTTGGTGCGACAATCCACAAATTTGTTGATGCGGTTTGTCATGTCAATGGAGCCGGTCAGCTTCTTTTTAATGTTCACGCGGGCGCGTTCAGCTGTTTCGCGGCTGCGTTTGTTAATCAGAATCTGGTCGGCAATTTTATCTGCCAGTTGCTTGTTTTCAATGAAATATACCTCAAGCTGCTGCCGTAGAACTTCGGTCATAGCTTCTTGAATGAAGCGGTTTGTGATGGCTTTTTTGGTCTGATTTTCGTAGCTTGTCATGGTGGAGAAGGAGTTTGAAATTAAAATCAAGCTATCAGCCACATCCTGAAAGCTAATTTTAGCTTCGGTTTTGTTATATTTACCGTTGTTTTTTAAATACTGGTCAATTTCATACACAAACGCATTTCGAACGGCTTTGTCGGGCGCACCGCCATGCTCTAAGAAACTGGAGTTATGATAATATTCCAAGGCATTCACTTCGTTGTTAAAACAAAAAGCAAATTGCATTTTAACCTTATATTCCGGCTTATCATCACGGTCTCGACCTCTGCGTTCAACACCAAAGGTGTGAATTGGGGTGATTTCCTTGCCGTCAGAAAGCTCTGCCAAATAGTCCACAATGCCGTTTTCATAGCAATATTCTTCCATATCCCAGCCCTCAGGGGTCTGGTTATATAAAATAAACTTTAGTCCGGCATTGGCAACAGCCTGCTTTTTCAAAACCTCTTGATAATATTCAAGGGGAATGTTAATATCAGTGAAAACATCTAAATCAGGGCGCCACTTAATATCGGTTCCGGTCTTTCTGTGACGGAAATCCTCAATTTGCAGTTCACCCACCGGCTCGCCCTTTTCAAAGTGCATGGAGTATTTCTTGCCGTCTCGACATACGGTTACGTCCATAAAGGAGGAGCTGTACTGGGTGGCACAAGAGCCTAAGCCGTTTAAACCTAAGCTGAATTCGTAGTTATCACCGGTGTTGTTTTCATATTTACCACCGGCGTAAAGCTCACAAAAAACAAGCTCCCAGTTATAACGCTGTTCCTTTTCGTTAAAGTCCATGGGGATACCGCGGCCGTAGTCTTTGACCTCAATGGATTTATCTAAATAGCGTGTCACTTCAATTTCGCTTCCGTGACCTTCTCTGGCTTCATCAATGGAGTTTGACAGAATTTCAAAGAAGGAGTGCTGGCAGCCTTCAATTCCGTCAGAACCGAAGATAACAGCCGGACGCTGTCTGACACGGTCTGCGCCTTTTAATGACGAAATACTCTCGTTGCCGTATTCCTTTTTACTCATTCACATCTGCCTTTCATGAAAATAAAGGGGAGAAATCTCCCCTTTATCCTTAGATTTGTGCACTATAGTTCGGTGCTTCTTTTGTAATATAAATATCATGGGGATGGCTTTCTTTCAGGCCGGCTCCCGTAATTTTTACAAACTGACCGCGAGCTTTGAGGTCAGCCACAGTGGGTGTTCCGCAATAGCCCATGCCGGCACGCAAGCCGCCAAGCAATTGATAAACCGCATCGGACAAAGGTCCTTTATAAGGCACACGGCCTTCAACACCCTCAGGCACAAGCTTTTTGGTGTTTGTCTGGAAGTAACGGTCTTTTGAACCAACCTCCATGGCTGCCATAGAGCCCATACCACGATATACCTTAAATTTTCTACCCTGGAAAATTTCTTCCTGTCCCGGACTTTCTTCGCAGCCTGCGAACAGACTGCCAATCATAATCACATCGGCACCGGCAGTGATGGCCTTGGGCAGGTCACCGGAATATTTAATACCACCGTCAGCAATCACGGGGATGCCATATTCCTTTGCAACCTCTGCAACATCATGAATCGCCGTGATTTGCGGCACACCGATACCGGCGACTACACGAGTTGTACAAATGGAACCGGGACCAATACCAACCTTAACGGCATCTGCGCCGGCTTTGATGAGCTCTTCAGCGGCAGCACCGGTGGCAATGTTACCGGCAATCAAATCAACATGGGGGAAGTGTTCTTTCACTAAACGCACTGTTTTAATAATGTTCTCACTGTGACCGTGTGCTGAGTCTAAAACAAACACGTCAACCTGAGCCTCAGCCAGAGCAGCAGCACGGTCTAAGACATCAGCGGTAACGCCGATAGCAGCACCTACCAGCAAACGACCGTTAGAATCTTTTGCTGAATTGGGGTAGCGAACACTTTTTTCAATATCTTTAATAGTAATTAAGCCTTTTAAATTGCCGTCACTATCTACAATTGGCAACTTTTCAATTTTATATTTCCGCAGAATTTCCTGTGCTTGCTCCAAATCTGTTCCTATGGGAGCTGTTACCAGATTTTCTTTGGTCATAACCTCGCGAATTGGGCGTGAAAAATCAGTTTCAAACCGCAGGTCACGGTTCGTAATGATGCCCACTAATTTGGTGCCTTCACAAATGGGAACACCGGAGATTTTATATTTACCCATGAGCTCATCGGCATCTTTTAAATTATGATTCGGCGTGAGATGGAAGGGATTGACGATGACGCCGTGCTCGGAACGTTTAACCCTGTCTACCTCAACGGCCTGCGCCTCAATGGTCATATTTTTATGTATGATACCGATACCACCTTCACGAGCCATCGCAATCGCCAATGCTGATTCGGTTACTGTGTCCATTGCAGCACTCATCAGGGGAATGTTCAGTTTAATATTTTTTGTCAGGTTTGTGCCTAATTGAATCATGTCAGGGGTTACATCGGATTTTTGAGGAACCAATAACACATCATCAAAAGTTAAACCCTCTTTCAGTATCAGTTCAGCCAAAAAAACACTTCCTCTCAAAAAAGAATCTATTTTTAATAGTATAACAAATTTTTTCGACAAAATCAAGAGAATATTCATATTCTTATCATGTTTTTAGCAAAAAAATTCAAATGTTCATTTTAATGAAATTTGAAAGTGAGCAAAATTTTTCCTGAAGTGGAATAAAATGAAAGCCCAACGCTTATAATGATAATACCCGATAGACAAAGGAGGAAAAAATATGCTGTTTGATTTTGCTGAGAGAAAGGGCGAAGCGTTGGTGCAGAAGGTACGCGATTATATCCGAAAAGGTGAAGCGGAGAAGCAGGACAAGCAAAAAAAAGAAGATTTTTTTCGGGAATTAAAAGAGGCGCGCCAGGATTTGCAGGCGGCACGCAGCAACTATGATTTTGCCACAGAGCCGGCGCTACTGGAGTATTATATTTATGAAATTAAGGCGGCAGAAACAAGATTGAATTATTATATGCGTCTTGCAAAAGAGGAAAAGCTTTCCAATGAGGGCTATTTGTCAGGCTTGTTTATTCATCCGCAAAAGAGAGGAGAGGAGCCGTTATGAGTGGATTGCAGATTGCAGCTTATGCACTTGCTGTAGGACTGCTTCTGTTTCTATGTGTTCTGTTTCGAAAACCGCTCCGCCATGTCCTCGTTATGACATTACAATCCGCACTGGGGGGCGTTGGATTGTATCTTGGTAACTTTTTACTGATTCCTATGGGTATGGGCATCGGCGTCAATGTTGTCACGGCATCAGTTTGCGGCGTGCTCGGTTTGCCCGGTTTTGTGCTTTTGATTTTGGTTAATGCTGTGTATACATACTTGTAACATACAGTAAAAGGGGCTGCAGAAAATTCTGCAGCCCCTTTTGCATCAGTTGTTATCGGTCGGTGTGTGCAGGTACTTTTTCCTTAAAGAGGAGGGTGATACTCCAAAGTCCTGCAATGCCGACTAAGGTAAAGATAATGCGGCTCATCACAGACATTTGTCCGCCAAAAAGTGCGGCAACAAAGTCAAAACCGAATAAACCGATTGAACCCCAGTTCAAAGCACCGATGATAACCAATACCAAGGATATATTGTCAATGGTCGTCATTTACTACACTCCTTTTTTGTTCTGTCAAAGGATAGTATGACCGATTTGGTAAGGTTTATACATCGGCAGAGAAATTTATGAGCTGTGTCCGATGACGTTTCTGGGAATGCCGGCGATTTCGGGATTAATTCTTTCGGTGATGTAAGCCAGTTTGGCAATTTGTTCCAGAGCAACGCAGCGACTTGCGGTTTCAGTCACGGTGTTTCCCCAAATATAGCCGCCGTGTTGAAACAATAGGGCTGCAGCTGTCGTCTCAGGTGAAATGGATTTTTTCTGAAAAATTTCGGCAATGCAGAGTCCTGCTGAGGTTTCGTAGCCGGCTTCTGCTTCGGAGGACGTCAGCATGCGTGTGCAGGGAACGGCATCGGCAAAAAAGTCTAAATGACCGGTTCCGTAAACGGGAATATCGCGTCCGGATTGCGCCCAGGCTGATGTATATGTTCCATGGCTGTGCACGATGCAGGAAATGTGAGGGAAGGTACGATAAAGCTCAATGTGCGTTGCCAGGTCAATGCATGGTGTGCCGTTGCCTTCGATCACTTGTCCTGCTAAATCCACCACCAACATATCACCGGGGACAGCAGAAAGACTAAGCGCAGGTTCTGCGACAATCAGGTTGTTGGCACGGTCAAAAAAAGAAATGTTGCCTTTGCCTAAAAAACGCAATTTTTCATCCTTTAAGTATGTAACAGCAGTTGCAAGTTCTTGCTTTAATGAATCTAACAAAACATCACTTCCTTGTTGGCTGAAATCAAAATAGAAACTCATAACTGTTACCATTTTACCATAAACTAATAAAAAAGTAAAGGAAAAGAGGGAACCCTATGTATCGAGCAGGAGAACTGAGACAAAAAGAGGTCATTAACATAGCTGATGCTTCCCGGTTGGGCTTTGTGGCGGATGTGGAGGTCAGTTTAGAAGCCGGTGCCATAGAATCGGTGATTGTACCGGGCAAAACAAGGCTGTTAAACTTTGGTCAGGGCAAGGATTTAATCATTCCCTGGGAGAAGATTAAGCGGATTGGCGAGGACGTTATTTTAGTTGATTTGCCGGTTTTGGAATAAATTGCGAATTACTTTGGAAAAAGTCTTTCATTTTTTATAAAAATGTGATACAATAGTAAAAATGGGAGGAGATAGAAATGAAGGAAAAATATTATATCACAACGGCGATTGCGTATACATCCCGTAAGCCGCATATCGGTAATACCTATGAAATTGTTTTAACAGATGCCATCGCTCGTTATAAAAGACAGCGTGGTTATGATGTTTTCTTTTTGACCGGTACTGACGAACATGGTCAGAAAATCGGTGAAGCAGCAAAAGAAGCCGGCATCACGCCCCAACAGTATGTTGACGGTGTAGCAGGTGAAATCCGCAAAATTTGGGACTTAATGGATTCCAGCTATGATCATTTTATCAGAACCACTGATGATTATCATGTGAAATCTGTTCAAAAAATATTCAATAAGCTCTATGAGCAGGGTGATATCTATAAAGGCGAATATGAAGGCTGGTACTGTGTGCCGTGTGAATCCTTCTTCACCCAAAGCCAGCTGGTTGACGGCTGCTGCCCTGATTGCGGCAGAGAAGTGAAAACCACCAAGGAAGAGGCTTATTTCTTCAAAATGAGCAAATATCAGAAACAGCTTGAGGAATACATTGAGAAAAGTGATTTTATTCAGCCCGAATCCCGCAAGCGTGAAATGATTAACAACTTTATAAAACCGGGCATTCAGGACCTTTGTGTGTCCAGAACAAGTATCTCCTGGGGTATCCCTGTGGATTTTGACGAAAAACACACGGTTTATGTATGGCTTGATGCTCTTACCAACTACATCACCGCCCTTGGCTACAGCCCTGATTCAAAGGGTGAACTTTATGAAAAGTACTGGCCTGCAGATGTGCATATTATTGGCAAGGATATTTTAAGATTCCACACAATTTACTGGCCGATTATGCTTATGGCTTTGGGTGAACCGCTACCGAAACAGGTGTTTGGTCATCCGTGGATGCTTTTCGGTGAAGAAAAAATGTCCAAATCCCGTGGAAATGTAATTTATGCAGAGGATTTGGTGCGTCATTTCGGCGTGGATGCAGTAAGATATTACTCGCTTCACGAAATGCCTTATGCTCAGGATGGAAACATAACTTATGATACATTTATAGCAAGATATAATTCCGACCTTGCAAACACCTTGGGAAACCTTGTAAATCGTACTATTGCTATGCTCAATAAATATTTTGATGGTGTTTTAGGAGATTCAAGCGTTTCGGGGGAATTTGATGAAGATTTAAGATGCGTATGTGACAATGCAATAGAAAATGTTGTTAAAAAGATGGAAACGTGGCATATTGCAGATAGCCTTGACGAAATCTGGAAAATTGTTGACAGAGCGAATAAATATATAGACGAAACAACCCCG
>JAZOBC010000026.1:0-4898 GCA_045595795.1 Clostridia bacterium
CGGTCTGCAGGATTTGTGCGTATCCCGTACATCCTTTGATTGGGGTATTCCCGTAACCTTTGACGACGGACATGTTATCTATGTTTGGATTGATGCTCTTTCCAATTACATCACAGCACTTGGCTATGCGCCGGATGAGCAGGGCGAGCTTTATAAAAAATATTGGCCTGCTGATGTCCATGTGATTGGTAAGGATATTTTAAGATTCCACACCATTTATTGGCCCATTATGCTCATGGCCTTGGGCGAGCCCTTGCCGAAACAGATTTTTGGTCATCCCTGGTTACTCGCCGGAGCGGATAAAATCAGCAAATCCCGTGGAAACGCCATTTATGCCGATGATCTGGTGAAGCTCTTTGGTGTGGATGCGGTTCGTTATTATCTGCTGTGTGAAATGCCCTATGCGCAGGACGGTACCATTTCTTACGAAAATATTATCAGCCGCTTTAATGCTGATTTGGCAAATACCTTGGGTAACCTTGTGAATCGTACCGTTGCCATGATGCAGAAATATTTTGGTGGCGTTGTGCAGGCACCTGTGAGCGGAGAATTCGATGACGAATTAAAAGCTTGTGCCTTAGAAGCTGTTCGCCTTTGTGCAGAAAAAATGGACGGCTTTAAAACAGCCGATGCACTGGCTGAAATTATGAATTTAGCGCGTCGCTCTAATAAATATATTGACGAAACGATGCCTTGGGCACTGGCTAAGGACGAAAGCCAAAAAGCTCGTTTGGGTGGCGTGCTGTATAACCTGCTGGAAGCCATTCGCTTCATTGGCGTGCTACTGTCTCCCTTTATGCCCAGCACCGCAGCCAGCATTTTCAAGCAGATTGGTGCAACTGAAACAGATTGGGATTCATTAGCTGCCTTTGGCAAAACCGCTCCCGGCAGCAGCGTCGGTCAGGCAGAACCCCTGTTTGCCCGCTTAGATGAAAAGAAAATGCTGGAAGAGATTGAAAAATCCTTGCCGAAGCCGGCAGAAAAACCGGCAGAGCAAGAAGAGGAAAAGGTTCCCGAAATTTCTATTGAAGATTTTGCCAAGGTTGAGCTTAAGGTTGGCGTCGTGCTTGAATCTCAAAAGGTTGAGGGTGCTGACAAGCTCCTTTGCTCCAAAATTAAAATCGGGGACGAGGTACGCCAGATTGTATCCGGCATTGCCAAGTTCTATCCGCCGGAAGAATTTGTGGGCAAAAAGGTGATTTGTGTCACCAACTTAAAACCCGTCAAGCTGCGTGGTGTTTTGTCAGAGGGTATGATTCTGGCAGCGGCAGATAAAAATGGCTTAAGCGTTCTGACATTGGACCAGGATATGCCGGATGGAACACAGGTTCGATAATTTGCCGAAAATGGTTTTGTTTTTGCACATAAACTGAAAAATAGACAAATAAAACAAAAATCGTTTAAAATTAATCCGTTACCTCTTGCAGGAAAACGGAAAATCATATATAATATTTGTTTGGTTAACAAAGGAAGATTTATAATATTAAGGAGGAAATTCCCGTGAGTCAATTTTTAGACAGAATTAAAGAACGTGCCATGTCAGACAAGAAAACCATCGTGCTGGCAGAGGGCGAAGAAATCCGTACCATTGAAGCGGCAGAAAAAGTATTGAAAGAAGGCATTGCCAACATCATTTTGTTAGGTGATGAAGCTGTGATTGCTGAAAAGGCTGCCGGTCATGATATTTCCGGTGCACAGGTGATTAATCCGGTTAATTCCGACAAATATCTTGCATACTCTGAGCAGTTCTGCGAAATGAGAAAGAAAAAGGGCATCACCTTAGACCAGGCAAAAGAAACCATGAAGAACACGCTGTATTTTGGTTGCATGCTGGTTAAAAACGGTGAGGCAGACGGTATGGTTGCCGGTGCAGTTAACTCCACCTCTAACGTGCTGAGAAGTGCACTGCAGACCGTTAAAACAGCTCCCGATGCAAAACTCGTTTCTGCATTTTTTGTAATCTGTGTTCCCGATTGTGAATATGGCGAAAAGGGTACCTTTGTATTCGGCGATAGCGGTCTTGTGATGAACCCCAACGCTGAGGAACTTTCTGAAATTGCAATTTCTTCCGCTAAAAGCTTTAAAAACCTGGTTGAAGCTGAGCCCAACGTTGCACTTCTGTCTTTCTCTACCTATGGCAGCGCAAAAGATCCTCTGGTAGACAAAGTTGTAGAAGCAACCAGACTGGCTAAGGAAAAGAGACCGGACCTGAGCTTAGACGGCGAGCTGCAGTTAGATGCTGCAATCGTTGAGTCTGTTGGTAAGTCCAAGGCTCCCGAATCCACCGTTGCGGGTAAAGCAAACGTTTTGGTATTCCCCGACTTAAATGCAGGTAACATTGGCTACAAGCTGGCTCAGAGACTGGGTAAGGCTGAAGCATATGGTCCTATCACCCAAGGTATTGCAAAGCCCATCAATGACTTATCCCGTGGTTGCAGCTCTGACGATATTGTTGGCGTTGTTGCCATCACTTGTGTTCAGGCACAGGATCAGTAAGGAGGCATTTTAACATGAACGTTCTGGTAATTAATGCAGGTAGCTCTTCACTGAAATATCAGCTGATTGACATGGACACCCAGGCTGTTATGGCTAAAGGTCTGTGCGAAAGAATCGGCATTGAGGGCTCTCGCCTGAATCATACCCCCAGCGGTAAAGACACCGTTACATTAGAATCTCCCATGAAGGACCATTCCGATGCTATTAAAATGGTGATCGATGCTCTGATTGACAAAAACCATGGTGTCATCAGCGACATGAGCGCTATTGATGCTGTTGGTCATCGTGTGGTACACGGCGGTGAATATTTCAATCAGTCTGTGATCGTTGATGACGACGTGAAGAAAAAGATTGATGAATGCAGCATGCTGGCACCTTTGCACAATCCCGCCAATTTGATTGGTATTGAGGCTTGCCAGAAGGCTATGCCCGGTGTTCCCATGGTTGCTGTGTTTGACACGGCTTTCCATCAGACCATGCCGGCTCAGGCTTACATGTATGCACTGCCTTATGAATACTATGAAAAATATAAAATCAGAAAATATGGTTTCCACGGTACATCACATTACTATGTAGCAAACCGTTGTGCAGCCATTATGGGTCGTCCTATTGAAGAACTGAAAATCATCACCCTGCACTTAGGTAATGGTTCTTCCATCACTGCGGTTAACAAGGGTAAGTCTGTTGATACATCTATGGGCTTCACGCCGTTGGCCGGTGTTCCCATGGGAACCCGTACCGGTGTGATTGACCCGGCGGTTGTTACCTTTATCATGGAAAAAGAAGGTCTTTCTGCTGCTGAAGCAGATGCGCTGATGAACAAAAAATCCGGTGTGTTTGGTATTTCCGGCCTGTCCAGCGACTTCCGTGATTTGGATGCTGCTGCAGCAAAGGGCGATAAGAAAGCACAACTGGCACTGGATATGTTTGAATACAGCGTAAAACGCTACATTGGTTTCTATGCAGCTGCTATGGGCGGCGTTGATGCACTGGTATTTACTGCCGGTGTTGGTGAAAACAGCATTGCAATGCGTGAACGTATTCTGTCTAATTTGGAATTTATGGGTATTGCCTGCGACGCTGAAAAGAACAATGTTAGAGGCAAAGAAACCGAAATCACCAAAGAGGGTGCAACAGTCAGAAGCTTTGTTATTCCTACCAATGAGGAATTGACCATTGCTCTGGATACCAAAAAGCTGTTGGCAAAATAAATTATATAACATATAAAAAAGATGCAGTTTTCCTTTAGGAGAACTGCATCTTTTACAAATTGCTTGGCTGATCTCTGTGTGGAGGAATTTTAAAAGATGAAATACATACAAACCGTTCTTGGGAAAATTAAGCCTGAAGAGATGGGCTTTACATTACCTCATGAACATGTTTTTTGGGATTTAAGCTTTTATGCACCCGAAGAAGGAGCTTCAAATGAAACCATTACGCTTGAAAATGTGGCAGAGATGCGTTATGACCGCATGAAATATCCCTTTAATCTAGTGCAGCAAGATTTTAATGTTGCAGTGCAAGAAGTGACATGGTTTCGTGAGGCGGGAGGCTCTACTATTTGTGACAACGGTTGTTATGGACTGCAGTGCGATCCGGTTATGCTCCAGCAGGTTTCCTTGGCAACGCAGGTGCATATTCTACGTGGAACAGGTGCATACCTTGGTTGCACGCTGCCGGAAGACATAGCCTCCATGGACGTAGATACTTTGGCGGCTCTATGCATCAAAGAAATTCGGGAAGGGATCGGAGATACCGGAATTCGGTGTGGCTTCATCGGTGAAATTGGCATTGAAAGCGGGGTTTCAGAAGCCAGCCGCAGATCTTTGGCTGCTGCTGCGATTGCCCAAAAAGAAACGGGAGCAGCTATTACCATCCATCAGCCCGGTATTGAACGGCATGCAGACACGTTATTTAAAATTATTACTGACAATGGTGGCAATCTTACGAAAACGGTGATGTGCCATTGTGATCCATATATCCCGGATGTTGATTATGTGGACCATATTGCTAAAAGCGGTGCCTATATTTCTTCGGATTTTTTTGGTCTTGATATTCCGTTGGGAAACAAGCCTTGTCCCACAACTGATAATGACAGAATTGATTTTCTTTATGAGCTGATTCGGCGGGGAAATCTGGAACGGATTCTGATTTCTCATGATGTGGCATATAAATTTATGCTGCGACAATTTGGGGGATTTGGATACGCACATATTCCGAAACGCATTTTGCCTTTTATGGAGGCTACAGGGTTTGAACCGGCATGGCTCAAGCAAATTACAGTTGACAATCCCAGACAAGTTTTTTCCATAGAGGAATAGCTGTTTGAAATTTATTGATAAAGCTGTAGAAAAACGAAATGTTTTTTCTACAGCTTTTTTGTATAACGAAAACCACGCGAT
>JAZOBC010000027.1:0-19503 GCA_045595795.1 Clostridia bacterium
ACCCTCTACCGTGATGCGGCTCATAGGCTTTGCCAGTCTTAGCACAACACCGGCAATGCCTTTATCGGAAACGACAAGGTTTGAACCTGCACCGATAACGGTGGGCGTGATGCCGGACTGCTGCAAAATTTGAAAGCAGCGGCACAAGCTTTCAATCGTTTCGGGTTGCACCAAAACCTCGGCAGGGCCGCCAATCTGAAAGGACGTATAATCCTTCATGGGAGCCTGAGTGATGACTGTTAGGTCAGGGATTCCCTTTAATTTTTTAATAAGCTGTTCCATGATAACCTCCACATTCCCTGCTATCAGGGTTGTGTACTTTCAAACATGTCTCTATCATAGCCTCTGCGGCTGCAGATATAAGAAAGCATGCTTTCGGCGGTTAAGTTCACAATTTGCGATTCTTGTATGCCGACTTCCGTCGCCAGGTTCCAGCAATGCTCTGTGTTTCCAAGTTGATACACGCTGTGGGCGTCAGTAGAAAGTGCCACCTTGACGCCGAGCTCTGCACAGCGACGGGCAATGGCGTGGCAATTTTCAATGCTTTTTTTGCGCATGTTAAAGGTATGATTATTAATTTCGATGACCTTATTGTGTTCTTTGGCTGCTTTTAAGACAACATCAATATCATAGGCAAATTCGGGTGTACCGCTATGACCAATCGCATCAATATAAGGATTTTCGATGACTTTTAAATAGGCATGGGTGTTTTCTTCTATGCTACCCGGCGTTATGCAGGGTAGATGTACGCTGGCAATGACCCAATCCAGGCGTTTCAGAATCTCTTCCGATAAATCCACGTTGCCTTCTAAATCCATAATGTTTGTCTCGGCACCGCGGATCAAATAGAGCGAATCAATTTTGCGTGGTAACAATTTCAGACAGGAAAAATGCCAGTGATTCGCGCCGTCTTCAGGCAGTCCCGGACCGTGGTCAGTGATAGCCAGGAGTGAAAAACCAAGCTGCTTGCAGCGTTCTACCAGTTCGTAAACGGTGCTGTATGCATGTTGGCTGGCGATGGTATGAGTGTGAACTTCGGTTTTAATTTTACTCTCCAATTTGTTCCATTAGCCTCCTGTTTAATTCTTCTGCTGCGTTATAGCCCATTTTTTTCTGTCTGTGGTTAATGGCAGCAACCTCAATGATAATGGCCAAATTTCGACCCGGTTTCACGGGAATCGTCAGCGAGGGAACTTGAATGCCCATAATGTCGGTGGTTTGGGTATCGAGCCCTAAGCGATCGTAATGCTTACCTGCCTGCCATGGCTCTAAGTGGATGACTAAATTGATATTTTCCGTATCTTTAACAGAACCCATACCAAAAATACGCTTCACATCAATGACGCCAATGCCGCGCAGCTCAATGAAGTGACGAATGATTTCGGGGGAACTGCCAACTAAGGTTTTGCGAGAAACTTTTTTAATTTCAACGGCATCGTCTGCCACCAAGCGGTGACCGCGCTTCACAAGCTCAATGGCGGTTTCGCTTTTACCCACGCCGCTTTCGCCGACTAAGAGAATACCTTCACCAAAGACCTCCACCAAAACGCCGTGCATGGTGGTTAAAGGTGCCAGCCATACGGAAAGGGATAAAATCAGGTCACTCATAAAGCGCGAGGTATCCTCATGGGTGCGAAGCAGGGTGACGTCAAATTTTTCGGCGCATTCCATAAGCTCCGGAAAAATCGGAAGGTTACGGGTGACAACTAAGGCGGGAATCTTTGTTTCCAGCAGAGCGGAAATCCGCTTGGTGCGCTCAGACGAATCAAGCTTCTCTAAATATGTATATTCAACTTTACCTAAAATCTGAATTCGTTTGGGGTCAAAATAATCAAAATAACCTGCCAACTGCAGACTGGGGCGATTCACTTCTGCAATGGTAATGGGAAGGTCCATATAACCCTCACTGCCATGAATTAATTCCAAGGATTGTTCTTCTATTAGTGTGCCCAGTTTTACTGAAACATCCACAGGATCGCTTCCTTTCGTTTTAAGGTCAAACTGCTAAGGGGGTGTAGAGACAACAAAATCAAGCCAAAAACTCCACATATACAGTATAACACATAAATTGGCAGATGTAAATTAAAATTATGGCTTTTGCCACTGGATTTTTTCTTGATTATGTTGTATAATAGCAGGGAGAACAAATTTGGGAGGTTTTTACATGCGTGCAGTTATTACAGTGGTCGGTCAGGACAAAATCGGTATCATTGCTGAGGTGAGCCGTGTTCTGGCAGAAAACAATGTGAATATTTTAGACATTTCTCAAACGATTATGCAAGACATGTTCACCATGATTATGCTTTGCTCATTAGAACAGTCTGGCGCAAGCTTTAAAGAACTATCGCAGACCTTGAGTGATTTAGGTGACAGCCTTTCACTTTCAATCCGGATTCAACATGAGGACCTGTTTCAGTCCATGCACAGAATTTGAGGAGGGGAGACGATGCTGAACTCTCTTGAGATTTTAGAAACCATAAAAATGATTTCGGAAGAACACTTAGATATCCGTACGGTTACCATGGGTATCTCTTTGTTATCTTGCACAGGTAGTGATGCTGATAACGTTTGCCGAAATGTGTATGATAAAATTACCCGCCAAGCTGAAAAACTGGTGAAAACAGCGGAAGAAATTGAAACGGAGTACGGGATTCCCATTATCAATAAGCGTATTTCCGTCACACCGGCTTCTATGCTTTTGGGAGATAGCCGCAATCCGTCGGATTTTGTTAAGCTGGCAAAGGCATTAGACAGAGCAGCAGAAACAACGGGCGTGAATTTCATTGGTGGTTATTCGGCATTGGTGCATAAAGGCATGTCCATTGGTGATAAAGCACTCATTGCATCCATCCCTGAGGCACTGTCTGTGACGGAACGTGTTTGTTCCAGTGTGAACGTGGGCACGACTCGTGCCGGCATTAACATGGATGCAGTGGCGCAAATGGGCCGGATCATTAAAGAAACGGCAGAACGCACCAAAGCTCATGATGGCTTTGGGTGTGCCAAACTTGTTGTTTTTTGCAACGCGGTAGAAGACAACCCCTTTATGGCCGGTGCATTTTGTGGTGTGGGCGAGCCTGACGCTGTGATTAATGTGGGCGTTTCCGGTCCCGGTGTTGTGAAATGCGCTTTAGAGCAGGTGAAGGGTGCTGATTTTGGTGTTGTGGCAGAAACGATTAAGAAAACGGCATTCAAAATCACGCGCATGGGTCAGCTTGTGGCTCAGGAGGCTTCTCGGCGCTTAGCTGTTCCTTTTGGTATTGTGGATTTATCCTTGGCACCCACCCCTGCTGTGGGTGACAGTGTGGCATATATTTTAGAGGAAATGGGATTGGAGCGTTGCGGCACCCATGGTACAACGGCGGCGCTGGCGCTGTTAAACGATGCTGTGAAAAAAGGCGGCGTTATGGCAAGCTCCTATGTGGGTGGCTTATCCGGCGCATTTATTCCCGTGAGCGAGGATGCCGGCATGATTGAGGCGACCCTGCAGGGTGCGTTATCCTTAGATAAACTTGAGGCCATGACCTGCGTTTGCTCTGTGGGTCTTGATATGATTTGCGTGCCGGGGGATACTTCGGCAGAAACGATTTCCGCCATTATTGCTGATGAAGCGGCAATCGGCATGGTGAACAATAAGACGACAGCAGTTCGCATCATTCCCGCACCCGGCAAGCAGGTGGGAGACATGGTGGAATTCGGCGGTTTGTTAGGAACTGGACCGGTTATGCCGGTGAATTCATATAAGAGCGATGCCTTTATTGCCCGTGGCGGGCGGATACCGGCACCCATTCACAGCTTGAGAAACTGATTAAAAGCTGCTGCTTCACATGTGAAGCAGCAGCTTTTTTATGTGCCTATTTATCCGGTATTGTTGCTACACAGCAGAGTTAATCAAGCATGGAAGCAGTTACAATTTTATTATAATATATCAATGTGTTCACCATTTAACGCCTTATTCATGCTTCTTACTGCACAGAATTTACCGCACATGGAACAACTTTCCTCCAGTTCCGGCTTTCTATCATCTCTAATTTTCTTTGCCGTTTCGGAATCAATCGAGCACTCCCATTGCATATCCCAATCAAAGTTTCTTCGTGCATCAGCCATTTTATCATCAACATCTCTTGCGTGTGGAATATGCTTTGCGATGTCTGCAGCGTGTGCTGCGATTTTTGATGCAATAATTCCTTGCTTTACATCATCAACATTCGGAAGTGCAAGATGTTCTGCAGGTGTTACATAACAAAGAAATGCTGCACCCGACGAAGCTGCAATCGCTCCGCCTATGGCTGAAGTTATATGGTCATATCCTGGGGCGATATCCGTAACGATCGGGCCTAAGACATAGAAAGGAGCTCCCATACAGATTGTTTGTTGAATTTTCATATTAGCTTCAATTTGGTCTAAGGGCATATGTCCGGGGCCTTCTACCATAACCTGAACATCCTTTGCCCATGCACGCTTTGTAAGCTCGCCGAGGCGAATGAGTTCTTCAATCTGACATACATCACTGCTATCGGCTAAACATCCAGGGCGGCAAGCATCACCAAGTGAGATTGTAACATCATATTCACGACATATATTAAGTATTTCATCATAATACTCATAAAATGGATTTTCATTTCCCGTCATGCTCATCCATGCAAAGACTAAAGAGCCACCGCGCGATACGATGTTCATTTTTCTTTTATGCTTTTTAATCTGATCAATGGTTTTTCTTGTGATTCCGCAATGAATGGTTACAAAGTCCACACCATCCTCGGCATGAAGTCTTATAACATCAATGAAGTCCTTCGCGGTAAGTGTTGCCAAGTCTCTTTGATAATGTATAACACTGTCATATACCGGAACAGTACCAATCATTGCAGGACATTCGCTTACAAGCTTCTGTCTGAATGGTTGAGTGTTTCCGTGTGAAGATAAATCCATAATAGCCTCAGCACCCATGTTGACCGCTGCCGTTACTTTTTCCATTTCAATGTCGTAATCTTTACAAT
The DNA here is from genome assembly GCA_045595795.1 of Clostridia bacterium. GTDB lineage: Bacteria > Bacillota > Clostridia > UBA1381 > UBA9506 > UMGS755. The sequence continues at coordinate 4,998 of JAZOBC010000027.1, forward strand.
CTCTTGAAACGCCTAAATTTACATTAATTTTTGTCCGAAGCATAGAACCAATACCATTCGGCTCTATTGAGGTATGTAGTTTGTTTGCACAAATAACAACCTGACCTTTTGCAACAAGGTCTCTAATTTCTTCCGGAGTTCTATATTCCTTTTCAGAAACAACCTTCATTTCAGGTGTTATAATGCCTCTTTTTGCAGCATCCATTTGTGTAGCATAATCTCTCACTTTACTCATCCTTTCAAACAGATTTTTCTTCTGTGTATTTTGTGTTGAGTCCAAAGTTGTGCATCAGTGGTCCTGAACCTGCTCCCAAGTTAAGTCCTGCGGCAAGAACATCAGATATATATTCTTTTGCTCTTTTCACGGATTCAAATACATCAAACCCTTTTGCAAGATTTGCGGCAATAGCACTTGATAATGTGCATCCTGTTCCGTGCGTGTTTGGATTGTCAACTCGCTTGCTGTAAAACCAATGAAATTCTCCATCGGCATATAATAAATCATTTGCGTCGTTTACACTATGTCCGCCCTTCAGAAGTACAGCACAATTATATTTATCGGCAATGTATTTTGTCATCCTTTTAAAATCGCCATCATCGCTTATCGTAATGCCTGAAAGAATTTCTGCTTCAGGAATATTTGGTGTTACCAATGTTGTAAGAGGAAATAACCTCTCTGTAAGTGCCGAAACTGCATCAGGATTCATAAGCCTTGAACCGCTTGTAGAAACCATGACGGGATCTACTACAACGTTCTTTGCCTGGAAGGATTTCAGCGTATCAGCGATAACAGTAATAAGCTCGGTAGATGAAACCATACCGATTTTCACGCTATCCGGAACAATATCCCTAAAAACTGCTTCGATCTGAAGCCTTAAAAAATCAGGAGAAGATTCCTGAATACCCCAGACGCCCGTGGTATTTTGTGCAGTAAGTGCAGTTATGGCACTCATGGCATAAACACCATTCATTGTCATAGTTTTTATATCGGCCTGAATGCCTGCACCGCCGCTGCAGTCGCTGCCAGCAATCGAGAGTGCTGTTTTTATTTGTTTATTTTTTACCATAGCATTAGTTCCTTTGTTTTTTCAATCAGTTCGGCAGTCGCCCTTCTTGGGTTTTCAGCTTTCATAATGGCCGATACAACGCAAATTCCGGCGATTGGGATTCCTTTTAAAATATCCATATTATCTTTATTAAGTCCACCAATCGCATTAGCCGGAATCGGAACGCTGTTGCAAATATCATTCAATGTTTCGGTAGAAGTCAGCACTGTTTTAACCTTTGTTGTTGTAGGGTAAATTGCACCGACGCCCAAATAGTCAGCACCTTGATCGCAAGCTTCTTTTGCTTGGGGAACAGTCTTTGCGGTCGCACCTACAATTTTATCTTTGCCCATCAATTTTCTTGCAATATAAACGGGCATATCACTCTGTCCCACATGAACGCCTTCTGCATCTATGCTAAGTGCCACATCAACTCTGTCATCAATGATAAGCGGAACATTATATTTTTTTGTGATGTTATGAACTTTTTCTGCCAGCCCGATATATTCTCTTGTGGTCTTTTCTTTTTCACGAAGTTGCAATAATGTCACACCACCTTTTAATGCCTCTTCTACACGAAAAAGAAAATCTTCCTCACTATAATTTGTACTGTCAGTTATAAAATAAAGTTTTGTATTTAATTCTTTCATTCATTACACCTCACACATACAGATAATCGTTAAGAACAGGTTGTAACCCTTCATTTGCAATATCCTTATACATCGCATCAAGGCTACGATTATCATCAATTTCGAATTGCTCATCACCCTGAATATCGTTTGCTTCTTTTCCCGTATATTTGTTTTCGTGGTCACCAATGCCCGTTGAAACACCTGCTGAAACTTTTGTTGCGGCTATTTTTACAATTCCGTTCCTGAATGCTGCACTTTCACGGGATGATACGGTGATTCCTACAAACGGAAGAAAAATTCTGTAAGCACATATAATCTGACAAAGCTCAGTTTCGTGAACATCAAGAGGATTTATTTTTTTATTATTTACAATAGGCCTTAGCCGTGGGCAAGAGAGTGACATTTCTGCATGAGGATATTTCCTTTGCAAGAAATAAACATGAAGTGCACTCGCCAAAGCATCCTTTCTAAAATCCGAAAGTCCCAAAAGTGCTGAAAATGCCACGCCTCGCATACCTCCCATCAAGGCTCGCTCTTGAGCATCAAAGCGATAAGGCCATACACGCTTAGGCCCTAACAGGTGGAGCTTTTCATATTTTTCAGTATCGTATGTTTCCTGAAAAACAGTTACATAATCAGCTCCACACTCGTGAAGATATTTATATTCATCTGTATTGACGGGATAAATCTCAAGTCCAACCATTCTGAAATACTTTCGTGCGAGCTTACAGGCATCACCAATATATGTGATGTTGCTATGAGCACGGCTTTCGCCCGTAAGTATTAAAATTTCCTCCATACCGCTGTCTGCTATAACTTTCATTTCTTTTTCAATCTGTTCCATAGAAAGCTTCATTCGCTTGATGTGGTTATAGCAGTTAAAACCGCAATAAACACAGTAGTTTTCACAATAATTGGCGATATAAAGCGGCGTGAACAGATAAACAGTATTTCCGAAATGATTACTTGTTTCAAGTCTTGCCTTTGATGCCATTTGTTCTAAAAACGGTTCTGCCGCAGACGAAAGAAGTGCCTTAAAATCTTCAATCGTACATTTATCATGCTGGAGAGCTGCTTTTACATCTTTTGCAGTGTATTTAGAATTATCAAATGAATTGATTTGCTCCATTACATTTCTGCACACATCAGACTCGATTATCTCCATCCCCGGAAGATATTCCATGTGATTTTTACGGGAAAAAGGTTCTGTTTCTATGCGGTGCTTTTTTTCTAAAGCTTCTTTTGGTAAAAACTCTGAGTCAACAAAAAAATGATTTTCCATGGCTTTCCTCCTAATTACGCAAGAATCCTGTAAGAGGATCTGAAGCTGATGCACCACGAGTCAAAACTCTGCCAAGACCTGATAAATATGCTTTTCTGCCTGCTTCGATAGCATTTTTGAAAGCAGAAGCCATAAGTGGCAGATTTCCGCTTGTTGCAAGAGCCGTATTTGCCATAATAGCCGCAGCACCCATTTCCATAGCTTCACAGGCTTGAGAAGGTTTACCAATTCCCGCGTCAACAATAATCGGCAAATCAATTTCATCAATGAGTATCTGAATGAAATCTTTGGTTGCAAGACCTCTGTTTGAGCCGATTGGAGAAGCAAGTGGCATCACAGCCGCGGCACCTGCACTTGCCAAATCACGTGCAACATTCAGATCAGGGTACATATAAGGCATGACAACGAAACCATCACCCGCTAAAATTTCAGTTGCTTTGATTGTTTCCTGATTGTCTGGAAGTAAATATTTTGAGTCGCGCATAATTTCAATCTTAACAAAATTACCGCAACCAAGTTCACGGGCAAGTCGGGCAATTCTTACAGCCTCTTCAGCAGTTCTTGCTCCGCTTGTGTTAGGCAGCAAAGTAATTCCTTCAGGAATATAGTCAAGTATGTTTTCTTGCTCTTTTGTATTGGCTCTGCGAACAGCGAGTGTTATAATCTCAGCTCCGGCATCTTTTACCGCCGCTTCAATCAAATTTAATGAGTATTTGCCCGAACCTAAGATAAAACGAGAATTAAATTCGCGTCCGCCAATTATAAGCTTATCATGATTCATGATACAACCCTTCCTTATTCTTCAAAATTTTCTAATATAATTCTGAGTACCATATGTGCCTGATGAGAAGCACATACAGAAACTCTTGATGCCACAAGTCCAATTCCGTCTTTGGCATCACTTTTTTCATCCCCGCAAAGATAAAAATATTTTGAAACCTTTCTTGTTTTAATTGAATTGGCACTATCTAAACCTGCCATTCCTGATGCTGCAACAATATATTTCGTTGGCATTTCTGATAACACAAAGTTGACGATGTTTGCTTTTGCTTCTGCGTTATCAAATGCTTCGCAAATGATATCGGCACTTTGTAAAAGCTCAGAAAAGTTTCTTTCATCCATATAAGCAGTATGGATTTCCGTTTCAAGATATGGCGCAATTTCTTTTAGATTGTAAGTCAAAGCTTCGGTTTTTTGCATTCCAACCTGACAAGCTTTGTATTGTTGTCTGTGTAAATTAGTAATATCAACCTTATCAAAATCAATCAGTATTAACTTACCAACTCCCGCTCTTGCAAGGAGTATTGCAATATTTGAACCAAGCCCACCAAGACCGCAAATTGCAACAGTCTTTGATGAAATTTTATTCTGCAATTCTTTTCCGTGTCTTTCTTCGAGTGCTTTTCTCCATTCGCTTTGATCAGGTATCATATTAACCACCTCCCACGAAGTTTACAACTTCCACACAATCCTCGTCCTTAAGATATGTCTTTTCGTATTGAGATTTCGGAAGTATATCCCCGTTTAATTCTACGGCAACACGCTTTGTATTATATCCTGCATCAAGTAAATACTTTTCTATGCTTTTGCCTGCAACATCAAAGCTTTTTCCGTTAATCTTAACCATCTTATTCACCTCCAAAAATTTGTAATAAAAAAGGAAGTTACCGATTTGGTAACTTCCAATTTACACTTTGTTATTCCTAAACCTTGTGTTCAGGCATCCCTCCGTTGGCATTATCCAAATCAGGTTCTCGGTCGAAGGTCACACCTTCCTCTCAGCCTGTACTACAAGCTCCCGTGTATTTAATTATATGATTATTATAAACCTTATCATAAAAAAATGCAAGAAAAATTTTATTAATTATTTTTTATTCCAATCTGTGACTATATTTCCTTTAACCAGATACGCCTTTCGTGACAATTTTGCCATTGGCGTATCAGAGTAAGAATCTGAATAAAATTCATCTACCTGTGCATTGGGGAAATGTTCGCTGAATCGGCGCACTTTTTCTTCTCCGTGACAATTTTCGCCCAGGTAGCAACCGGTTGCTGCATCCACAGGGGAGGCGATTAAATGGGTAATCCCTAAGGTTTTGCAGGCAGGTGTCAAAAAGAACTCGGGAGAAGCCGAAATGATGACGTCATCTTCCTTTTGCTGTGCTTTGTAGAAAGGTTTTATTTTATGAAGATGTGCATTCCAAAATTCCTCCAGTTCTTTTTCCATATGAGGAATATCCTGAAAATATTCATAAAAAATTTCTTTCATTTGGGTTTTGGTGATGGAGTGGAGCACGTAGTGTTTGAAAAATGCCATCATTTGACGGGGAATCCGTTTGAACATTTTTTTATGCCGCTGTAGGCAAAATAAATAAAAATCCATACTACTGTCACTTTCATAGATGGTTTTATCAAAATCGTAGCAGTTCATAAAGTCACCAATTCCTTTCATCATCATGATTATAGTATAGCCTTAGGAGCTTGTCAAGAGCGAGCGCAAAGCTCGGTGAGTATTTCTAAAAACTTTTGAACCGCTTTTGTCATATGAATCTTCGGATTGTGATAAACATTGGTGGTTCTGACAAGGTCGGGAATCTTTTTAATCACTAATTTATCAGATAACTGTCCTTTAAAGGAGAATAATGGTACAAAGCCAATACCCAATCCCATTTCAATGTATGTCCTAATATATAATGGGTCATCGCACTCGATGGCGATGTGGGGGGCAAACCCCGCTTCGTTGCAAATATGATGGGTCATTTTAGAGAGACTATTGTTTTCATGGGGCGTAATGAAACGTTCCTGCGACAGGTCTGCCACTGAAATGGATTCATGCTTGGCAAGAGGATGGTGGCAGGAACAGGCGAGGCCAATCTCCTCCGTCACAAGTGGTGTGCCAACGAAAGAGCCGTGAAAAAAGTCACGGTCGGAAATAATTAAATCAAACTCTTGTTTTGAAACATAACCATGATTTAACACAAAGGTAACCTTAGGAAATTGATGATTAAACAGCCCGATTGCCTCTGATACAATCCGCCTGTTACAGAGAATTTGCAGTCGCACTTCGCCGTGCAGTTCTTTCTGACAGTCAGTTAATTCCCTTTTGGCATCAGTAAGAATCCTGTCGGATTGAGAGACAGCACGATAAAATATTTTTCCCTCTTCATTTAGAGAGATTCTGTTTGCTCTGCGGTCAAAGAGGGACGTTCCCAATTCATTTTCCAGCCTCCGTATACTTTGGGAAACGGAGGAGGGCGGTACAAAAAATTTTTCGGCAGTTTTAGAAAAGTTTTCAGATTCTGCAGCATCACAAAAATATTTTAATTGAAGTATTTCCATAATCATCACCTCAATTAATAGGATATCATAGCTTGCTATTATTTTCAAGTGATGCTAAATACATTTTACCTCATTCTTTACAATCTTGTTAGATTTTTATATAATATAGAAAATAATGTAAAAGAGGCGATTGTTATGGGGAACGGAATATTTTTTGTCATAATCACGGCTTTGTGTTTTACCACCTATGAACCTGTGAGTAAATTATTTGCCAATGAAATTAACCCTTATGCCATTACAGCAATTCGGTTTTTTATTGGCGCACTGGTGTTTTTGCCTTTTTCTATTCGGCAAATTGTGAAAGATAAAATGAAACTGACAGGTAAGGATTTTCTAATTATGACGGGATTGGGCATATTGTTTATCTGCGTGAGCATGGTGATTTTGCAGGTGGCAATTAAAGTGGCAAATTCTCCGGCACTGATTGCCATTATTTTTTCTTCTAATTCCATTATCACCATTGCGCTTTCGGCGATTTTTTTGGGAAATCAACTGACAAAAACTCAGGTCCTTGGCATTGCCCTTTGTGTCATTGGGGTGTTGGTTTCAGCGGATTTATCAAAGGGCAGCAACGCTCTGTCTGTGGTGTTAGGTCTTTTGTCGGCAGTGACATTCAGTGTATACACGGTGCTCTGTAAAAAATATATGATGAAGGTCAGCGGTATCGTTCAAACGGGCTTCTCGTTTATCATAGGAAGCGTGATTCTGCTTGCGGTGCTCCTTGTCTGTGGCATTGACGTTGTGGGTGGTCTTTCTGCTTCCAATGTTGGTTTGGTGCTGTATGTTTCTGTTATTGTCACCGGTGTGGGGTATGGGGCATACTTTCTTGCTATCAGCAAAGGTGGAGCGCAAATTGCGGCCATTGCTTTTTTGATTAAGCCGATTCTCACACCATTTGCAACCTTTTTCATTAACAAAATCACACCTAATTCTAATGTGATTCTGGCACTGATTTTGGTAGTCGTTGGTGCAACGTTGTGCAGTGGCATGTTGCAGAATATAAAGAGAAAAAGCTTGCAAGCATAGAATCAAATGAAACAGGGGGTGTAGCATTTTGCTAGCCCCCTGTTTCATTTAATTGACTCTATTATATTTGTTTATTTTTCAAGCAGTGTTTTTGTCGCATTTACTATCGCATTCAACTTGGTTTGGCTGTCGTTGGCATCAACGCCTACCACGGAGCTATACAGCTTGATTTTTGGTTCTGTGCCGGAAGGACGCAGAATGAAGAAGCCGTTGTTTTCAAGCTCGAAATACAGCACATTTGCCGGTTCATAATCGAGAGGTTCTTTCTTCCCGGTGCTATATTCTAACCGATAGCCTTCCTTATAATTACGAAATGCGACAACCGGCATATCACCGATGGTGCGGAACGGGTTTTCCGAAACCTTGGCAAGTAGAGCCTTCATGCGTTCCATGCCGTCAATACCCTCCATGTAGAGAGATTTGGTATTTTCTGCATAATAGCCATATTTTTCTTGCATGTCACCAAGGGCATCTACCAGAGTTTTTCCCTGTTCTTTATAGTAGGCAGCGGCTTCACATACCAATAGAGCCGCGCTGACAGCGTCTTTATCCCGAGCATAAGAGCCGGGCAGATAGCCAAAGCTTTCTTCAAAACCAAAGAGATAGGAGCCACCGTCGGGGTTCATTTCATGGTCTTTAATAATGCCGGCAATGTATTTAAATCCGGTATATACCTGATACAGTTTAATGCCATAGGCTTTTGCAATGGCAGCGGTCATATTGGTAGAAACAATGGTGCTGACGATGTAGTCATTAGACGTTAGATTCTCTTTCTGAGACAGAATATATTCTGTAAGCAGAACGCCGGTTTGATTGCCGTTTAGCACGGTATAACCATCTTTTGTACGACAGAGAACACCAATGCGGTCGGAGTCCGGGTCGGTGCCGATGATGATGTCGGCATTTTTTTCTGTTGCCAGCTTTTCAGCCATGGTAAAGGCTTCCGCATTTTCGGGATTCGGAGAGGCCACAGTTGAAAAATCAGGGTCCTTCACAGCCTGCTCTGCAACCGGATATACATTACTAAAGCCCACTTCCGCCAAGGCGCGCATAACGGGCTTGTAGCCTGTGCCGTGGAGGGGCGTATAGACAATTTTCAGCTCACCACCCATTCGGGCGATCACAGCGGGATTTTGAACACATTGCTTCACAGCATCTAAGTAAGGCGACAAAACATTCTCACCAATCACTTCTAACAAACCGCTGTCTTTTGCCTGGGATACGGTTATTGTTTTTGCTCCACCAAACATGTCGATGGACTCAATGAAACGAAGAACGATTGTAGAATCTTCTACGTTCATTTGAGCACCATCCTCACCATACACCTTATAGCCGTTGTAGTTGGCAGGGTTATGGCTGGCAGTAATCATAATACCGGCGGCAGTTTTCAAATAACGTACGGCAAAGGAAAGTGCCGGCGTCGGCTGCATTTCACCATAAATATATACGCGAATACCATTGGCTGCTAAAACGCAGGCGGCTTCATAGGCAAATTCTTCAGAAAAATGACGGCAGTCATAGGAGATGGCAACGCCACGCTTGGCAGCATCTTCACCTTTTTGCAAAATATATGATGCCAGGCCTTGTGTGGCACGACGGACGGTGTAAATGTTCATGCGGTTACTGCCTGCACCCAAAATGCCACGCAGGCCTGCTGTACCAAATTCAAGGTCTTTATAAAAACGTTCCTTGATTTCATTTTTATCGTTTTTGATTGCAGAAAGCTCTGTTTGGGTGGCTTTATCTGCTAATGTACACCACTGTTCGTAGCGTTTTTTATAATCCTGATTCATGCGGTTTCATCCTTTCTGTGAGCATGCGTCCAGATTGTTATTCGGTGCCGTTCCACCATTCTTGAGACTCATCGTCTGTTACCGGAGTCTGGTTAGCATTTTGAGAAGTGTTTTCCGGCGTTTGTGTTGTATCAGAGCCTCCCGATGGTGTCACGCTTTCTCCTTCTGCAGGCGGATTGCTTGCGCCGGAACCGGGCGCGACATCATTTAAAGCCTGATCTGTATTTTCAATGGGATCGTCAATTTTATCCTCCGGCTCTAAAAGGTTATGCGAAGAACAGAAACTGTAAGGCTGTGTGCCGGAGGTGAAGCAGTCTGTTCGAATGTTGGTGCAGTCAGCGGTTGCAATTTTGCCACTTTCCTGGCACACCACGCGCTGCACAGTATCTTGCGGTTTGGCAAGGCTTCTGAGTGAAACGTTCTGATGAATTCTGTCCATTACTTTCTTCCATAGCGATGTACAGGGATTGCCCAAGCCAGTCATGGGTTTTGGTTGGTCATAACCAAACCAAACGACGCCGACATAATTGGGTGTGAAGCCGGCAAACCAACGATTTGTGTCGTTATCGGTTGTACCGGTTTTACCACCGGCAAAAATACCACCGGCAGGACGCGCTGCTGTACCGGTACCGCTGGTGACAACGCCGGAAAGCATCTGCGCCATGGTATATGCCGTACTTTCTTTCATTGCCTTTATCGTTATGGGCTTGTTTTCCAAAATAACACGTCCGTTTGCGTCGATTACTTTAGTATATGTTACGGGTTTTGTATATATACCGCTATTTACAAAAGATGCATATGCAGCGGTCATTTCCAAAACAGAAACGCCATCCGTTAAACCGCCCAGACCTAAGGAACTGAGGTATTTATCAGAGTATAACTGACCGTCAGCACGTTTTTCACCGCTGACTAAGGACGTAAACCCTAAATTTTTTGTCATAAAGTCATAGGATCGGTCTACCGTTAACTTGTCAAGGATGCGAACAGCGGGAACGTTACGTGATTTTTCCAAAGCCACACGAACTGTGATGGGACCCATAAAGGAATTATCAGAGTTTTTTGGCGACCAGCTTCCAATTGTCAGCTTTGTATCATCCACAATGGTGGCGGGTGTTACCACACCATATTCAATAGCCGGAGCGTAAACTGCCAGTGGCTTGATGGATGAACCGGGCTGGCGAAGCGTCTGGGTGGCACGGTTTAAGGTGCGGTTACCGGTTTTTTCACCGCGACCGCCTACAAGACCTTTCACATGACCGGTGTAAGGATCCATGACGACCATAGAGGCTTGCGGCTTGTTGCTGCCGGAACCCGGGAAGTTATTTTCGTTCGTGAAAATTTCTTCCATAGTATTTTGAATATCCGGGTCAATGGTGGCATAAATCTTAAGACCACCTTTAAATATAGCTTTTGTGGCAGCGCTTTCAGACATGTGATTTTTCGTCATCAGGTCATGCATCACATCCTCAACAATCTGGTCCACGAAGTAAGACTGAATTTTTGTGGGCTCAACTTTGGCTGTGCCTTTCACGAGCTTTAATTCCTCATTGACAGCTTCTTCATATTCTTCCTGTGTAATAAATTCAAGCTCTAACATTTTGGCAAGAACCACTTCTTGCTTTTTCTTGTGTTCTTCGTAGTTAACCAGAGGGTCATACTTGCTGGGGTACTGGGTAATGCCGGCAATGGAGGCACACTCTGCCAGATTTAGTTCAGAAACATCCTTGCTATAATATACATTAGCAGCAGTTTGTACGCCGTGAACACCCTGGCCTAAGTAGATGGTGTTCATATACATTTCAATGATTTGATCTTTTGTCATTTTGCGCTCTAAATTCAGTGCGCGAACAATTTCCTGTACTTTACGGATAGGAGAGCGCTTGTCTTCGCCCGTGACGTTTTTAATTAACTGCTGGGTAATGGTAGAACCACCGTAGGAGCTATTTCCCTTGAAAATATACCCAAGGGTTGCACCCATGGTACGCTTCCAGTCAACGCCGGCGTGGTTTTCAAAACGTTCATCCTCAATGGCGATAAAGGCCTTGCGTAACAATTCGGGGGTGTTCTCTAAATCCACCCAAATACGATTTTGCTCCGCATACAGACGTTCTAATTCAACAGGTTGTTGCGTCTCATCATCGATATAGTACACCACAGAGGTAAAATCCAAATTATATTCCTGTGCAATCAAATCGGTGCTGTTATCAATGAAGCCCAGCATGGCGCCGGCAACAATAGCGGCAAGCAGAACAAAGGCAACACAACTGCCCAACAGAACCCTTTTAATGATTTTCCAAGAAATTGTTTTTTTCCTTTTCGGACTAACGTTGGTTTCCATATTCTGCATGTCTGTTTTATTTTTACGCATGACGTCACTTCCTTTTCTGCAGAAGCATTCTGCATCTTTTCAGCGTGCGCTTTTATTAAAAGTCAAAACTTCTCTTCTTACATTATAATAGAAACACGTTACAAAAGTATTACAAAACCCTATTTTTTATATTACATTCTATAAAAAGTGGGGGAGGATGATGTTTTTTTCGTGATTTTGACAAAATAATAAAAAAACTGACACCCGATTTTGGGTGTCAGTTTGATGTTTTTTACTACTGAATGGCTTTTTCTAAGTATTCCAAAGATTTTGCCACCATTTCATCACCAATAACGGTGGAAGCTTCTGCCGCACTTTCGGTGAACCAATGCTTGATATCGCCTAAACGCTCCAGTTTTACAGCATCGGGATAAAGCGACATTAAAATAGAACACTCATATTTGCCGGCGTGGTCATAGCCTGTGGCATTTTGAACCTCTGTGCTCATGGTGGGAATGACCTTAATCCAAGAGAATGGGTCATCACCGCCGCCTAAGTTCTCATAGTAGCTTGCGTAGTTTTCGCTGCCCCACCAGCCGCGGCCTTGTGTTTTTTCAAGATAGCGCATGGTTGCACGCTTAGCAGCCTTCATATAAGACAGAGTCATGGGCATCAGATTTTCCTGCTCAAATTGATGGTGAATCACAACATAAATATTGCGCAGGCCTGCATCCAACATGTTCGTGAAAATCTGGAACAAATATGCCTCAAACACATCTTCTTCAATATGTACGGTGCCGCTGGTTTCGTCAGCTACAGCATAGCTTGAAGGACTGTAATAGATTGTGGGGGCAATCATGATTTCCTTCTTTTCTGCCAGCTTTTTAATGAGGCCCTCAGCAATCAGTGTATCGCAGCCATAAGAGCAGTGGGGGCCGTGGTATTCAACTGTACCACCACAGATAACAAACGGAATCCGATTTTCTTTTACCTGATTCAGTTCACGGGGAAAACTCATATTATATTCCATATTGATACCTCATTCCGTATAGGCAAGTGTTGTGTAGAACGCCAGATTTGCCTGAGTATTGTCAAGTCTACCGTACTGTACAACAATCTCGCAGTTTGATGTTAATTTCATTGCATACTGGGTTTCAAAGGGAACCTTAAAGCCGCACATATCATCAACATTGTTTGTACGGAAGCAGCGAACTCTGCCTGCTTTAACGATCCACTTAATGTCTTCATATGCATCTTTATCTGTAAAGAAGATTTTAACATTAATTTCAGCGTCTTTTTTGCTGTCGTTTACAATAATAACGGATTCATGTCCTTTTGCAACGCCTTCACCTTCGGGGGGCAGCTCGCAATCGGGAATGAGCCAAACCTTTTTACCAATAGCCATGTTACTCACCTTTCTTTTGATGAAAATGACCGAGCTTTGCTTACACAGTCAAAGCCCGGTATTTTTTCGTAATTTTAAATTAGAATTCCAGTTCGATAATGCCCTTGTTCAGATAGTCGGTCATCTTACGGCAACCGTCCTTCGTGATGGCAGCGCCGATTTCCCATCTGCAGCCAAAGCCCTTACCCATGATAAATGTATCAACCTGGAAGGTCATGTTTTCTTCCAGCGGATAGTCACTAATGGTTTCCATCCAGGGAGCTTCAACTTCAATCATGCCGGTACCATGGCAAGGACCATAAACGAAGTTATCTTTGTAGCCATTCTCCACATACATGTTGTAGAAGCCCTTAGCAACATCAGAAGCTATAACGCCGGCTTTGAGCTGATCAATTGTCCAGTCATGTGCCTGCTTACAGAATTCAACGACTTGTCTTCTCTCACCTTCTAATTTACCCATAACAACGGGCAGACCGATAGCGGGAGAATAACCGTCAATTTTTGCAGACAGATTCAGCTGAACGATGTCACCTTTGTTAATGGTACGATAGCCGGAACGGCTGATCGCGTGACTGGTGGATTTTTCGCTGAATACATACATCGGCAGACCTTCATATTCTGCGCCTTCCTCATAGATAACTTTCTGAGCAATACCAACCATCTGCAGCTCGGTTACGCCGGGCTTTAAGTTGCGAATTACTTCATCGGTTGCCAGATCAACAATACGGAAGCCTTCCTGAATACAAGCAAGCTCGTTAGCACTCTTAACCTTTCTCAGTTCAACCATAATATCGTTGCACTTAGAAATTTCAGCCTTGGGGAAGCTGTCCTTTAAGCCTTCATAAATCGGCAGTGTGCATTCAACATAGCTGCCCAGACCGATTTTGATGTGTTCGCCGGTTACACCGATTGCCTTAAATACGTCAGCAAAGGTGCTTGCCTGCAGTTCGGGGTAAGAGGGGTCAGCAGATTCTCTGAACTCTCTCAAGCAGAAAATCTTGTCCATCTTAGCAACGTCCTGTGCAAAAATGATACATTCAGGACCAACCATCAAAGCAGCCTGACCGTTTGCAGCAATGGCTACACCTGCACGTTCGAACAGAGGCCAGAAGCCGCTGAAATATCTTGCGTTTGCATAGTCAGATTCTGTGGAGCAAACCACCATAACATCCAAGCCTTTTGCAGCAACCAGCTTTGCAGCCTTAGCAATTCTTTCCTGATATTCATAATCAGGGATACAAATTCTACCCATTTTTCATTCCTCCTATAATAAATATAAAATTTTTTTCTAACTTTATTGTAATATAGCGTTGGGGCATTGTCAATAAAATGAAAAAAATAAAATTTAAACGTTTTACTTTTAAAAAAAGGGTTGACAAATGGATATTTTTATAGTAAAATACTATTTGTTGCGTATGGCGGCATGGCTCAGCTGGCTAGAGCAATCGGTTCATACCCGATAGGTCGGTGGTTCGAGTCCACCTGCCGCTACCAAAAAAAAGACTTGTCTATTGACAAGTCTTTTTTTGTATATCGAAAACCACGCGATAGTCGCGTGGTTCAATCAAGGTTAACCGATGAATAATTATCAGCTTAAAATTTATAACAAAGCGAATTGTTTAGGTGACATTTTGAAATAGTATCAGTCATTTACCGGAAAGCCTTCCCCTTGAGG
>JAZOBC010000028.1:0-22513 GCA_045595795.1 Clostridia bacterium
CAACGTGGATTTATCGGAAGAGATTCTGAAACGCCTGGATTGGGTCATTGCCAGCGTACATCTACCCTGCATAACGCCGGGTAGCATAGAAGAAAACACCCATGCCTATTTAAAAGTCATCGAAAACCCTTATATTGATGCGATTGGTCATAGCGGCACCCCCGAATTTGCCTATGATGTTGATACCGTCTTAAAAGCAGCTAAGAAGCACAATAAGGTTATTGAAATTAACAATCATACCTTTAATATGCGCAAAAAAAGCATTGAGAATTGCCACGCCATTGCCCGTCGCTGCGCAGAGCTCGGCGTCAAAGTGGCACTTTCTACTGACGCTCACAGCGTTTATCAACTTGGAAACACCGAACATTGTTGGAGCTTAGCGATGGAAGTCGGCATACAGGAAGCACAAATTGTTAATTTAACCGCCGAAAGCATGCTTTCTTATATTTGCAGCCGCAGAGGCTATGATAGAGACATGTTTGAAAGTGCACAACCCTGATGGCAGGGAATGTGGAGGTTATGATGGAACAGCTTATTAAAAATTTAAGGGAAATCCCTGACACAGCAGTCATCACCCAGGCGCCCATGCGGGAGTATACTTCTTTTCAAATTGGTGGTCCTGCCGAGGTTTTGGTGCAACCCGAAACGATTGAAAGCTTGTGCCGCTGCTTTAAAATTTTGCAGCAGTCCGGCATCAAGCCCACCGTTATCGGTGCAGGTTCAAACCTTGTCGTTTCCGATAAAGGCATTGCCGGTGTTGTGCTAAGACTGGCAAAGCCTATGAGCCGCATCACGGTAGAGGGTAATATGTTAACAGCAGAAGCAGGTGTATCCTTAGCACAGCTCGCTGCCTCCGCACAAAAGTCAGGCCTTTCGGGGCTTGAATTTGCAAGTGGTATTCCCGGCACTTTAGGCGGTGCCGTATTCATGAATGCTGGAGCTTACGGCGGTGAAATGAAAGACGTCGTGATAGAAACCGACTATTTAGCAGAAGATGGAACGCTTAAAACCCTTGCAAGAGATGCCCATCAATTTGCTTACCGCAGAAGTGCTTTTTCGGGAACAGCCTGCATCATTCTCCGTTCCCGTCTGCAGCTTACCCCCGGCGACCCGAACAAGATTCGTGAAACGATGCGTGAGCTAAATAGCCGTCGCAAGGAAAAGCAACCGCTGAATTACCCAAGCGCCGGTAGCTTTTTTAAACGCCCTGAAGGATATTTTGCCGGAAAGCTGGTAGAGGATGCCGGTCTGAAAGGACTGTCCTGTGGCGGGGCGCAAATTTCCGAAAAGCACGCCGGATTCATGATTAACACAGGTGGCGCAACAGCAAAAGACGTTCGCTCCCTCATGAGTCAGGTTCAAAAAATTGTTTATGAACAGTTTGGCGTGTCCTTAGAACCAGAGGTTCGTTTTTTAGGTGATTTTTCAGAATAAAATTATGAAATTTGCAGAGTGACTGTCTCGTGGCAGTCACTCTTTTTTTGCACCATAACACGCCAAAATTCTTCACTTTTCTGCATTTTTTGTCATATATTGTATCAGGAGGTGAATCTATATGGGTAAATGTAGTTGCCAATGCAAATACGATTGCGTCAGTCTCGCTGTTGCTGCAAGCATCATCATCGGCATTATCGCAGCCATTCTGCGTTATACAGCTGTCATCGCCGTTACACCTGCATTCTTGTGGGTGGTATTCGGTATTGCGATTGTCTATTTGGCCGTGCTGCTTGTATCATCTGCTGCCATTCGCGCAGCAGGTGTGAGAGATTGCGTCTGCTCCAGACTACCTGCCGTTTTAACAGGCGTTTTAGGCACTGTTTTAACAGCCGTCATTTTACTGGCTGTTCCCTTTGCTGCTACCAGTGCGCTGGGTGCCATTATTACAGGTGTGCTTCTGTTCTCATTTGCACTCCTGATAACCACAACCGCTTGTTTAATTAAATGCGCAGTAGGCTGCAACATTGACGATGAGGAATAGCACCGATATCTAAGCCAATGAAAAAGGGGCTGCAACCAAACAAGTTAGTTTGCTGCAGCCTTTTACATATGTATTCATGGTCTCTCTAAAATTTAACCACAGAAACCAACAAAAAAAACTTGCAAAATTTTGCAGTTTGTGATATACTCTTTTTGTATGACAAAATGAATAAAAGCTATGATGAGGCAAAGTAAGTCTACCAACACCTAAGAAAGAGAGAATTCTTCACCGGCTGAAAGGGAATTCGGTTAAGGGCAGGGCTGAAATTTCACCTCGGAGCTGTACTGTTGAACGCCGTTTGGTCTGTAGGCAGTGCCGTTTTTGCACGTTACGCAACAATGAAGCCGAAGTTTCTTCGGGAATAAGGGTGGTACCACGAGCAACTGATTGCCCGTCCCTTTTGGGGACGGGCATTTTTTATTTTGTATGCAAAGCAACGAACCCTTTGCCCCGCAAAGTTAATTGATGCAATCAGAAAGGAGAAACACATGAAAGAACAACTATTAAGCATGAAAGAAAAAGCAAGCCAGGCTCTTTCGGGAGCTAAAACCTTGCAGGATTTGGAGGATATCCGCATTGCCCTGTTGGGTAAAAAAGGTGAACTGACCGCCGTTCTCCGCGGCATGGGTGGCTTATCTGCTGAGGAACGCCCCATCATTGGTCAGCTTGCCAACGAAGTGAGAAGCTTTATTGAAGGCAAAATTGAAGAACAGAAAAAGGCCCTGCTTGCTTCTGCCAGAGCTGAACAATTAAAGGCGGAAGCCTTAGACGTGACCATGGCAGGCAAGGCACCGAAATTGGGCAAAACCCATCCCCTGACCACGGTACTTGATGAAGTTAAGGATATTTTTGTAGGCATGGGCTTTTCCATTGCCGAAGGCCCCGAAGTTGAATATGACTATTATAACTTTGAAGCGTTAAACATCCCTAAGGACCATCCTGCCCGCGACACACAGGACACATTTTATATTAACGACAATGTGGTGCTGCGTTCTCAGACCTCTTCTGTGCAGATTCGCGTCATGGAAAACCAGAAACCGCCCATTCGCGTCATTGCACCGGGACGTGTTTACCGCAGCGATGCTGTTGATGCAACCCACTCCCCTGTTTTTCACCAGATTGAAGGCTTGGTGGTTGATAAAGGCATTACCATGGGCGATTTAAAGGGAACCTTAGAGGTATTCATGAAAACCTTGTATGGAAATGATGCTGTGTTGCGCTTCCGTCCTCACCACTTCCCCTTCACCGAGCCCAGTGCTGAGGTTGACGTTTCCTGCTTTGTTTGCGGTGGCAAGGGCTGCCGTGTTTGTAAGGGCGAAGGCTTTATTGAGCTCTTAGGTGCCGGTATGGTGCATCCTAAGGTGTTAGAACGCTGCGGAATTGACACCTCTGTCTATAGCGGCTTTGCCTTTGGACTGGGTCTTGAACGTATTGTCATGCGCCGCTTGAACATTGACGATATGCGTCTGTTATACGAAAACGACCTGCGATTCTTAAACCAGTTTTAATTGCACATAACAGAAAGGAAGATTAGCTATGAAAATACCTATGAGTTGGCTCAATGACTATACAGATATATCCGGCATCTCTCCGGCAGAATATAACCACGCTCTGACCATGACCGGTTCAAAGGTTGAGGGCATTGAAAACGCCGGCGATAACCTTATAAATGTCGTAACAGGTAAGATTTTGGAAATCGCCCAGCATCCTGATGCAGATAAGTTGGTTGTCTGCAAAATTGATGTAGGAAGCGAAACCCTGCAGATTGTAACCGGTGCTCCCAATGTTAAAGTGGGACAAACTGTACCCGTAGCCTTAAA
This sequence comes from Clostridia bacterium, assembly GCA_045595795.1. Classification (GTDB taxonomy): domain Bacteria; phylum Bacillota; class Clostridia; order UBA1381; family UBA9506; genus UMGS755. Next base: position 3,799 of record JAZOBC010000028.1, read on the forward strand.
CGGTGCGCTTCTGCCTGATGGCACAAAAATTAAAACCGGCAAACTGCGCGGTGTAGAATCTGCCGGCATGCTCTGCTCTTATGAGGAATTAGGCATGACTGAGGCCGATTTCCCTGATGCTGAATACGGTATTTTGATTTTAGATGACTCCCTGCCTGCCGGCATGGATATTCGTGACGTCTTCGGCTTAAACGAAAACATCATTGAATTTGAAATCACCTCCAACCGCCCCGACTGTCTGTCCGTCATCGGTCTGGCTCGTGAAACAGCTGCCACCTTTGACAGACCCTTTACCTTAAAAACACCTGAGGTAAAAGGCTGCGGCGGCGATATTCATGACTATGTGTCTATCTCAGTTTCTGACCCCGAGGGTTGCCTGCGCTATTGCGGTAAGGTAGTTAAAAACGTTAAAATTGGACCTTCTCCCAAATGGATGCAAGACCGCTTAAAGGCTTGCGGCATTCGTGCCATCAGTAACATTGTGGATATCACCAACTACATTATGCTGGAATATGGTCAGCCCATGCATGCCTTTGACCTGCGCGACTTAGAAGGTGCTGCCATCAATGTGCGCCGTGCACAAAACGGCGAAACGCTGACCACTTTAGACGATATTCCCCGCGTGTTAGATGATTCTATGCTTATGATTTGCGACGGCAAAAAGCCCGTTGGTGTTGCCGGCGTGATGGGTGGTCAGAACTCTGAAATTAAAGAGGATACCACCACCATTTTATTTGAATCTGCTACCTTTAAAGCCCCCATGGTTCGTAAAACCGCCAGAAAATTAGGCTTGCGTACGGAAAGCTCTGCCCGCTATGAAAAGGGTCTTGACCCCGAAAATACAGAGCCCGCTATTCTGCGTGCCTGCGAGCTGGTTGAATTGTTGGGCTGCGGTGAAGTGGTAGACGGCATGATTGATATTCGCGGCAACAAAACAGAACCTAACGTCATCCCCTTTGACCCCGCTAAAATCAACGCCTTTTTAGGAACAGATATTGACCGCAGCTTCATGGAAAAGGCACTCAAGGCTCTGGACTTCACCGTGAATGCTGACAGCGTGATCCCCCCTACTTTCCGTGCGGATGTTGAGGGCTTTGCCGATGTAGCAGAAGAAGTGCTGCGCATTTACGGCTATGATAAAATTCCTTCAACCTTAATGTGCGGTGAAACTGCTCACAGCGTGAAAACACCGTCACAAAAGCTGGAGGACATGGTAAAAACACTGCTCTGCGCCTGCGGCATGAACGAGATTGTGACCTTTAGCTTCACAAATCCCAATTTGTTCGAAAAGCTTTGCCTACCGGCTGACAGTCCGCTTCGTAACACTGTGACCATCAGCAATCCCTTAGGCGAAGAAAACTCCATTATGCGAACCACTGCCATTCACTCCATGCTGGAAACTCTGGCACGTAACCGCAATTTCAAGGCAGACGCCGCCAAGCTGTTTGAGCTGGCAACCATTTACCTGCCCGGAGGCGAAGGCGAGCTGCCGGAAGAACGCAAGGTGATTTCCCTGGGTATGTACGGCGGCTGTGATTTCTACGACTTAAAGGGCATCATTGAAACCCTGTTTGACAGCGTTGGACTGTCCGGCGCGCGGTTCCTGCCTGAAAGTGAAAATTCCACCTTCCATCCCGGTCGGTGTGCTTCCATCTGCGTGGGTAAAAAAGAAATCGGTATCATGGGTCAGGTGCATCCTGCCGTGTGCGATAACTATGATGTAGACACTGAAATATATGTTGCACAAATCAATATGCCCGACCTTTTAACTTATGCAAAAAATACAAAAACCTATAGTCCCCTGCCTAAATATCCGGCGGTAACACGTGACTTAGCGCTGCTAGTTGACGACAGTGTGCTGGCAGCCGATATTGAATCCGTGATGAAGAAAAAGGCTAAAAAGTTGTTCAGCAGTCTGACACTGTTTGACGTGTATAAGGGCAAGCAGGTGCCCGAGGGTAAAAAATCTATGGCTTATAAGCTGACGCTGCAATCCATGGATAAAACCTTGACAGATGTTGAAGTGAATGAAACCGTCTCGGAGGTTTTATCGGCTTTAGAAAAAGAATTAGGTGCCGTTTTGCGGTAAATCTGATTCAGAGGAAACATTATGGAACAACTCATTCATCCTAAAACACTACGGGGAACGGTTACCGTTCCCCCTTCAAAAAGTCAGGCGCATCGTGCTGTGATTGCCGCATGTTTGGCCCGACAAGCCTCTGTCATTGAAAATATTGCCTTTTCTCAGGATATCTGTGCCACAATGGGTGCCATGGAAGCCTTTGGAGCAAATGCACACAAAGAAAATGACCGCCTCACGCTCTGTGGCGGTGTGCCTTCTCCACAAGAAAACGGACTGATTGACTGTGGCGAGTCCGGTTCAACACTGCGGTTTTTAATTCCCCTTGCATGGGTGAGTGGCACAAAGGTCAGCTTCACAGGCAGAGGGCGACTCATGTCCAGGCCTTTAGACCCTTATTTTTCGCTGTGCGACAACGAGGGCATTCACTACACGCGCACAGAGTCTGCCGTTACCTTCCGGGGTAAGCTCAAGGGGGGTACATATCACCTTCCCGGCAACATCAGTTCCCAGTTTATCTCCGGCCTTTTGTTTGCTTTGCCACTCTTTGAGCAGGACAGCACCCTGATTCTGACCACAGCTGTAGAATCGGTGGGTTACATTCAAATGACCTTAGATGTACTCGCTGATTTTGGCATCACTGTGACTCATGAGAACTATCAGCGATATATCATTCCCGGTGGACAGAGTTACTCTCCTCATAACATGACGGTAGAGGGCGATTATTCTCAAGCCGCATTCTTTTTATGTGCAAATGCCATGGGTAGCCAAGTCGATGTTCTTGGGCTAAATCCCCACTCTTCCCAGGGGGACCGTGAAATTCTTTCTCTTATCAAACAGTTTGGCACACCGCTTACAGGCATATCCATCGATGTGAGTCAAATTCCCGATTTGGTGCCGATTCTGGCAGTTTTGGCCACTCAGGCCCAAGGCGAAACACGCCTTTATAACGCTGCGCGTCTTCGAATCAAGGAAAGCGACCGTCTGGCAACCACCACAGATATGCTCACTCGGTTTGGTGCTGATATCACAGAAGAGGCAGATGCCTTAATCATTCGGGGTAAAACGTCCTTAAAGGGTTGCATCATAGATGCACACAACGATCATCGCATTGCCATGGCCGCTGCCATTGCCGCCACTGTGGCAGAAGGACCTGTCACCATCAACGGTGCAGAGTGTGTGGCAAAATCCTATGGTGATTTCTGGCAGGCTTATACTGCACTGCAGAATTAGGAGGTAACTATGGCTAACGTTTTTGGTAATTTGTTAAAGCTTTCCATCTTTGGTGAATCTCATTCTAATGCCATCGGTATTGTCATTGACGGGCTACCGGCAGGTATAACGCTGGATATGGAAGCCATCACAAAAGAAATGGAGCGCCGTGCCCCCGGTCGAAATAGCTTTTCCACGCCCCGAAAAGAAGGCGATGTTCCGCACATTGTGAGCGGCTTTTTTGAAGGAAAAACAACAGGAACGCCCTTGTGCGCTTTCATCGAAAATGCAAATACACGCTCAAAGGATTACACACCTGAGTTGCTTCGCCCTGCTCATGCAGATTTTACTGCCTACTCTCGTTATCATGGTTTTTCTGATTATCGTGGTGGCGGGCATTTTTCCGGCCGTTTAACAGCACCCCTCGTGTTTGCCGGTGCCATTGCGAAGCAGTTCTTAGCAGAACAAGGTGTGGAAATTTATGCCCACATTAAGTCCTTGGGCGTAAACACTGACACTGCATTTGACACTGTGACCCCTGACCTTGCGGTCTATCGTGGTTTGAAAGACGAAGTACTTCCTGTGTTAAACCATGAAATGACATCCGTCTTTTCTGAAACCATTGAAACAGCAAGAAAGAATCAGGATTCTGTGGGTGGCGTCATTGAAACCCTCGTTGTGGGACTGCCGGCAGGTTTAGGCTCTCCGTTTTTTGATTCGGTGGAAAGCCGACTGTCTGCCATGCTGTTTTCCATTCCGGCTGTGAAAGGCGTAGAATTTGGCACAGGCTTTGCTATCGCACAACTACTTGGTAGTGAGGCAAACGATGCTTTCTGTTTAAAAGATGGCATAATCAAAACTGCCACAAACCACAATGGTGGCATTAACGGTGGCATTACCAACGGCATGCCGGTTTGCTTTTCCACGGCCATCAAGCCAACGCCTTCCATCAGCCGTCAGCAGAAAACCGTCAACATAAAAACCATGAAAGAAGAAACTTTATCCATTCACGGGCGGCATGACCCCTGCATTGTCCCTCGCGCGGTCTGTGTAGTTGAGGCTGCCGCAGCCATCGTGATAGCCGATTTATTCTTGGAGGCAAAAAGCTATGCTTGATAAACTGCGAAATGAAATTGATGCCATCGACCGTGAGCTTCTTGCGCTGTTTGAAAAGCGCATGGATGTTGCGAAAAAAGTAGGCGACTATAAAAAAGAGCGCAACCTGCCAGTTTTGGTTCCTGAACGGGAAAAGGCTGTGATCGAAAGTCGCGTTGCGGCTCTGCAAAACCCCGAGTACCATGATGTGACCATTGATTTTTTCACCGAAATTATGTCTCTTTCTCGCAGATTGCAACAGCAGGGAATGCCTGAGCACGCCGACTTTCATCCTCAGGTGAAAGCCCCTAAGGTAGCATACCTCGGCAGACCGGGCTCAAATAGCGCCGAAGCGCTCACGCAGCTGTTTCCCGATGCTTCCGCTACCCTTGCTTCAGAATCCTTTGACGGCATTTTTAAGCTCCTAAACGAAAAAAAAGCCGATTACGGCATTCTGCCTATCGAAAATACTTCCACCGGCGCCATTACCGACGTGTTGGATTTATTGCATAAAAACAACCTGTATATCATAGGCGAAACCATGCTGAAAATCCGTTTTGTGTTGGCTGCCCCCAAGGGCGCAACCGTCAGCGGCATTCGTCAGGTTTATTCCCATCCTCAAGGGTTTTTGCAATGTACAGATTTTATAAATGGCCTCGGTGATGTGCAAAACAATCCCATGGCCAGCACAGCAGACAGTGCCTTGTTCATTGCCGAAAAAAATGACCCTGCTTATGCCGCCATTGTCAGCCCTAAAGCTGCTGAGCTATACGGCTTGACTGTCCTTGCGTCAGATATTCAAACCATCGACACCAACACCACACGGTTCATTGCTGTTTCACGCCATATGGAAGCACAACCCACCGCTGATAAAATCAGCCTGGCATTTACCCTGCGCCACCAAAGCGGTTCTCTGTATCAGGTTCTTTCCGCCTTTGCAGAGCACGGACTGAATCTTTTATATATTGAATCCAGACCTCTGCCAAAGCGCAAGTTTGAATATATGTTTTTTACTGACTTTTCCGGTTCTCTGACCGGCACAGCTGAGCAAAAAGCCATAGAAGAAATCAGAAAACTGGCATCTTCTTTGCAAATTTTGGGAAGCTACCCATCTGCCAAGGAGTGAAGTTTATGAAAAAGAATCTTGTGCTCATTGGCCTGTCGGGCTGTGGAAAAACGACCATTGGTAAAATCCTTGCACAAAAGCTATCCATGAGCTTTGTGGATATGGATGAATATATTGAGCAAAAAGAGGGAAAAACCGTGAGCCAGATTTTTTCTGACCATGGAGAAGCCTATTTTCGTCAGGCAGAAACTTCGGCTGCTAAGACCTTATCCGAAACCGGCGGTAAAATGATTGCTACCGGCGGCGGCGTGGTGCTAAAGCGGGAAAATATGGAATATTTAAAGCAAAACGGTGTGATACTCTTTTTAGACCGCACGCCGGAAGAAATTTTACAAAAAATTGATGTTGAAGTAAGACCCTTACTTGCACAGGATAAAAATCGACTGTTTGTATTAGACCGGGAGCGCCGCCCTTTGTATGAGGCCTATGCCGACCTGACAGTCCGCGGCTGCCCGGATATTGCACAAACCGTGAAAAACGCCATGGAGGCCATCTCGCCACTCTTATAATTCACATCATATAAACCCATCGCACCTCATATGCTAATAAAGAGGTGATGTGTATGATGGGTTATATTTGGGGCGGCATGATTGTAGCCGCCGTTTTATTTGGCATACTCGGCAAACAGCCCGAGGCTGTGGCACAGGCTGCCCTAAGTGGTGCAGAAAACGCTGTCACCATGGCTTTAGGACTGTTGGGCATGATGTGCTTTTGGTCAGGGCTGTTAGAAATAGCCAAGCGTGCCGGCTTGACTGAAAAGTTAGCAAAGCTCATCCGTCCGCTGACTCAGCTTCTTTTTCCCAGGTTGCGTGGAGATTCTCCCGCCGTAACGGCGATGGTTATGAATATGACTGCCAATTTTTTAGGGCTTTCTAACGCTGCAACACCGTTGGGACTCGCCGCCATGCAGGAACTTGAAAAAATCAATCCCAAACCCGGGACGGCTTCAGATGAAATGTGCATGTTTGTGGTGATTAACACTGCCTCCATCAGCCTGATTCCCACAACGGTCATCGCCCTGCGTTCAGCTGCCGGCTCGCAAGACCCCTTTGGCATTATTGTGCCGGTTTGGCTTTGCTCGGTGACGGCTGTCACCGTTGGCGTCATTGCTGCAAAGCTGATGCAACGCGCCGGTAAAAGGAGGCATTTTTGATGCTCCATAACTTGTCCGCTTGCGTGATTCCGGCTATTTTGCTCATCATTATCGTGAGTGCACTTATAAAACGGGTAGATATTTTTGATGCTTTCATAAAAGGTGCCACCGACGGTCTGAAAACTCTATTTGGCATTTTACCGGCATTGGTGGGACTCATTGTCGCTATCGCCATGCTACGCGCTTCCGGTGCTTTAAGCTTTTTAACATCGCTGCTTGCGCCATTGACAAAGCCTTTAGGCATTCCTGCAGAAATCATGCCACTTGCATTGCTGCGGCCCATCTCCGGCAGTGGTTCTTTGGCAATCGTCAATGACTTGCTAACAACAGCAGGGCCCGACTCTTTGGTCGGACGCATTGCCTCTGTTGTCATGGGATCTTCTGAAACCACTTTTTATGCACTGGCCGTTTACTATGGTGCAGTCAAAATCAAAGAAACACGTCACACGGTGCCGGCTGCCTTGCTGGCAGATATTACCGGCTTACTGGCAGGCACATGGATTTGTCTACTGCTTTATACATAAAATCAACAAGGAGTGAACCCCATGAATCAGTTTTATGAAATTTCACCGGAACAAATTGAAAAAAATCCCTTTTCTATGATTGGAAAGGAATGGATGCTCATTGGTGCAGAAAAAGAAGGTAAGGTCAATGCCATGACAGCCTCCTGGGGCGGCGTAGGCGTTTTGTGGAATAAAAATGTGGTATTCGGTTTCGTACGTCCTCAGCGATATACCAAAGAATTTTTAGATGCCGGCGACCGGTTTTCTCTTTCCTTTTTCGATGAAAGCTATCGGGAAGCCTTAGGCTATTTCGGCAGAGTCAGCGGCAGGGATGAAGACAAGATTGAAAAAACAGGGCTAAAAATTGAGCACGCGGAAGGAACGCCATATTTTTCTGACGGTAATCTGATTTTGCTTTGCAAAAAGCTCTATGTCGGCTCTATTTCTCCCGACAACATATTGCTTCCGGAAATTGACCGTAAGATATATCCCGACAAAGATTACCATGCAGTTTATATTGGCGAAATTGTAAAGGTTTTAATGAAGGTGACAGATTAAAAAAGGCTGTTGCAAAATGATTTCATTTTGCAACAGCCTTTTTTTACAAGGTGTTTTACTCAGTCACCGATGAAGCATTCGGTGATGCCGTTGCCGCACCATCGGGTGAAGCAACAGGTGAAGCAACTGTACCGTTACTATCTGCTCCGGTGCCTGCTGAAGCAGAGGGTGACGGCAACATAGAAGCCGCGGCAGATGCAGCAGGAGATACAATGTCTTCTGCCCCCTCTTTCATTGCATTGCAACCGGTTAAGCTGCAAACGACTGTCAGCACCAGGGCACTTAATAAAAATTTGCTTTTCATAAAATTTTCCTCCTTGATTTAATAATCTACGATGTCACAACGCTACGGACATATGAACATACTTGTCTCCAAATAGTCATTCTTAGTATATGACCATTTTAAAAAAATATTACCGCTCCGGCAATTACAAAAAAATTTTTTAACTCCCAAAAAAGATTGACAGAGTAAAATAGCTGTGATATAATAAAAACAACTTGTACAGATGAGTTGAGGTGCCTTATGAAAAACATACTTGCTTTTGATGTTGGAACAACATCCATGAAGTGCATTTTATTTAACGAGCTGTTTGAAGAGCTGTTTTGTGAAAATATTGAATATAGCATTGAAACAAGCCAAAATAACATTGCAGAGCTTGACAGCGAAGTTTATTTTGAAACCTTTTGCAAATGTATAAAATCAATCGGTAAAAATGTTTTGCCAACCAACGAAATTGATGCCATTTGCTTTACCACGCAGGGAGAAACACTCATCCCCATGGATGCTTCCGGTAAGGCTTTAACCAAAGCGATTGTGTGGCTTGACAGTCGCGCCGAAGAAGAAGCCCTGTTCATCCAAAAGTCTATCTCTGCTTCGGCATGGTATGCTGCCACCGGCCTTTGCGGCATTGACGGTGCATTGCCTCTTGCCAAGGTTTTATGGCTGAAGCATCATATGCCCCACATCTATGATGCCACCAGCGCCTTCTTACTCTTGGAAGATTACTTGATTTATCGGCTGACAGGTCAAATGGTGTCAGAGCAATCTCTGCAATCCTCTACCGGTTGGTATCATATTACAAACAATGAGCTATATGAAGAAGCCCTTTGTGCCTGTGACATTTCAAAGGAAAAATTTCCGAAGATTTTGCCCTGCGGTTCCTTAGTTGGTACGGTGAAAGCGGATTTGGCAAACACGTTAGGACTTTCCCCGAAAACCGTGGTTGTCACCGGTGCTATGGACCAGATTGCCTCTGCCATTGGTGCAGGCAACATTACCGAGGGGATGATTACGGAAACCACCGGCACAGCCTTGGTCGTGGGCGCAACCGTTAAAGAACCCGTCTTTGATCCGGAAACACCGCTAACGGTGTATAAGCATTACGATAACCAATTTATCTACATGCCCTATTCTGCTACGGCGGGCATTGTGCTGAAATGGTTCCGCGACACCATTACGCCGGAAACAATAGCAGAAGCAAAACGGTTGCAATGTTCTTCCTATGCACTTTTAGATGAGTTGGCTGCAAATGCCCCTGTTGGCAGCAGCGGAACGCTGCTTGACCCCGATTTTTCAAGCGGTGGTGCCTGGCATGGATTAACGCTTTCCACAACCAGAGAAGACTTGACGCGCAGCGTTTTAGAAGGCGTGGCATATATGCTTCGCGAGCTCGTTGAAGCCGTTGAAAAACGAGGCGCAACCATCAACGAAATTCATTCTTTAGGCGGTGGCTCATACAGCCCCCTGTGGAGCAAGATAAAAGCCTCTGTCTGCGGCAAACGGATTTGCACCGTGAGTTACAGCCAGACAACAGCCTTAGGTGCCGCGATTCTTGCCGCCGTCTCGTTAGGTATATATCCTCATGTAAAAGACGCCGTGAAGAAAATTCAGATTACAGGAAAAACCTACGAGCCGTTGCCGGATTGGCAGACCACCTATCAAAACGGATATACAAACTATCTATTATATAAAAACGGAGGGAAATAACATGAAAAACATGCAAAAAGCAAACGTGGTTATGCTCAGCGTTGGTGAGCAACAGTATCCTCAGGATTACCTGGGAAAGGTCATTGACGAAATTAACGCAGAAGTGAAAAAAATGGACTGCAACCTCATCGGCTGTTATAAAATTATGAATTTTGCCGATGCAGAAAAAGCAGCCGAAGCCTTAAAGGAACAAAAGGTTGACTTATTTATTGTCAAATTTGTTTCCTGGCATATCACAATCAATGCAATGCACATTTTGAAAAACTTCCGTGATGTTCCCCTGCTCATTTGGGGCATTGGTGGCTTCACAGACGAAACCGGCAAACTCCATGCTCCGGCTGCCGGTGCTGGCGTAACCGGCTTTGTCCCCATCATAAAAGAACTCGGCTTTACATATAAAATCATTATGGAAGAGCCGGACGCTCCCCATGCTTATGCTGAGGTTGCTGACTATATTCATGCTGTCAGCTGTGCAAAAACCATTCGCGCTGCAAGAATTGGTCTCATTGGCTATGCCGACATGGGTCTTTATAGCTGTGCTTATGATAAAACAGGCCTCTTTAAAAAGCTGGGCATCGACATTGAAAACTACGATGGCTATGGCATTGCAGATTTAATGAATGCCTTCCCTGAAGAACGTGTGAAAGAAACCATGGACTGGATCAGAAGCACCACTAAGGCACAAAATACCGTTGCCGATGCACCGCTTGAGAAAGTTGCAAGACTGTATTTAGCCATGAAGGATAAGGCTGACGGCAGAATGTTGGATGCTATCTCTGTTAAGTGCGTAGATGGCATTACCAAGCTGGGCTTTAATCCTTGCTTGGCCCAGTCTCTGCTTGCTGATAAAGATTTGTCTGTGATTTGTGAATGTGACGCTTATGGTCTCGTGACCAGCATCATTCTCTCCACCGTAACAGGCAATACCTCTGCCTTTGTTGAGCATTACGAAGTGTTTGACAATAGCGTATTAGTGGGTGTTTGCGGCTTTATTCCCCAAGACTTTATTGATGGCGATTTTGAAATTAAATCCGCTAATCTGGGCGAATACAACACCGGCATCAGCAACGTTTCAAAGCTGAAAACCGGCGAAGTAACCTACGGCAGATTCTATAACGATAAGGGCACCTTTAAGCTATTCTTAGCTCATGGCACCACCAAACCCAATCCCAAGTGGACAGAGCTTGGCTGGGAGGAACCCACACCAGACTTCCCTGCTGCTCTTTTGGAGCTTGAAATGCCTTTGGCAGATTACTTAGATAAAGTACCCGGACAGCATGTGATTATGGTCTTCGGCGACTATGTTGAAAAAGTGAAAACTGTTTGCAACCTGTTAGGCATTGAGGTTGTGCAATAGGTAGAACTAAAAGGAGCTTAAATATGTCAAAGAAAATATGTATCATCGGTGCCGGCAGTGCTATTTTTTCCTTGAATCTCATCAAGGACATTTGCATTAATGAGCATTTTAGGAATTGTACTGTTTCTTTAATGGATATTAACATGGAACGCCTGGAAGCCATTTACGAACTCTGCATTCGTTATACAGAGGAGATGAATGCAGGTATCACCGTTTTAAAAACAATGAATCGTCGGGAAGCAATGCAGGATGCTGATTTTGTCATTAATGTTGCTTTAGATTACGGACACGAAAGATTCAAGCAAGGGATTGAAGTTGCTTACAAAAACGGCTATCGTTTCGGTGGCAGTCTGCATATTCTTCATGATGAGGCATTCTTCATCAACTTTCACCAGCTGCGCCTGATGGAAGATATTCTGCAGGATGTACTAAATATCTGCCCTGAGGCTTATTATATCCTGGTGGCAAATCCCGTACAGGCAGGTGTAACCTATCTTTCCAGAAAATATCCACAGGCAAAGGTAATCGGCATGTGCCATGGGTTTGCAGAAATTTTTAATGTAGCAAAAAAATTGGGGCTTGACCCAGAAAAAATCACCTATGAGGTAGCCGGCGTGAACCACTTTTTGTGGCTTACCAGCTTTGGCTATGAGGGGCAGGATGCTTACAAACTATTGGACGAAGCCATTAAAAAGAACCCGGATACATTCGGCCGTAAGATTGCGGATTTATATCGGCGTTTCGGTCTGTATCCCTTAGGTGATACACCCAGCGCCGGTGGTGGAGCTTGGGGTTGGGAATATCACGCGGATAATGCGACAGAAGAAGAGTTCCAAGATAAGCCCTATGACTGGTATCAGTGGTATTTTAATTATTGCGATGAAGAAGTTGCAAAAATTAAAGCAGCGGTTGAGAATCGTTCTGTAAAGGTCTGCGAAGCTTTTTCCAACATGCCTTCGGCTGAACCCATGATTCCGTTAATGGAAGGACTCGCCTTTGACACTAACAATATTGTAGTGGTTAACGTACTAAACGATGGCGGTTACATGAAGGGACTGCCCACCGATTATCAGGTAGAAATCGCCGCACGGGTGAATAAAAATGGCGTGCATCCCATTCACAACAGCGGATTGCCCAAGCCCATTATGGCGCATCTGTATCGCGACCGCATTGCACCCGTTGAGGTGGAGCTTGCCGCTTTTGAAAACAGAAGCCGCGAAATGCTGGTTGACCTGGTTCTCATGGATCCATGGACAAAGTCAAGAGAGCAGGCAGAAAAACTCATTGATGATATTTTCAATCTTCCCTGCAATCACGACATGAAAGAATATTATCGCTAATATGACAAAAAATCCTGCCGTCTGTTACACAGACCGGCAGGATTTTCTTATTGTAAGTGATGGTTCAAACACCTTTTCAAGAGGCCAGGACGTCTGCCCCATAATCATACTCAGCAGTGCCTCGGCAGCAACTTTCCCCAAATAGCCTTTAGAGTGCACCACACTGGTGAGCGATGGACTCAGGGTGGAAGCAATCACCGTATCATCAACGCCGATTACGGAAACATCCGCCGGCACCTGAAGTGACAGCTTTTTTAGTGCTCGGTAGCAAGCCCTTGCCACACTATCATTATAGCAAAAAATACCGGTAATATCAGGCCGCTCCCGGTGCATGCGCTGAATTTCAGAGACCAAATCATCACTATATGAAATGATGTAAGGTTGCCTATTTAACACACTGCAAAACCCCTGTTGGCGAAGCTTAGAATCTGCAAATCCCTCGCGAACAATCATGCAAAGATTTTCATGTCCCAACGACCGAAAATAATTGGCCGCAATCACACCCGACTGCTTTTCATTCATTACGGCATATGACGAGGGAACACCATGATATACACTATCTAACATGATATAGGGAACATTTTGTTCTCGTAAACGTTGAAGCGCTTCCTGCAGGCAGACAGGGGCTTGACCTGCCTCATAAGAAGGCTGAAATAAAACACCATTTGTCCCCTCGCTTAGTACCTTATCAAGCAAGGCGCTAATCACTGTCGTGTCATTCTTTGTATCATTCAGAACCACACTGACATCCTCTGTCTCCAGCGCTCCGCAAATAGCCTGCAAGTAATGAGGTACAAAATATAAATCTGTCAGGTCTAAAAAAACATCAATGCGATATTTGGGTGGAGAAAAAGAGGCCTTGCAAAACGTTCCCCTGCCGTGTTGCTTTTCAATTAAGCCCTCATTGGCTAAAATCGCTAACGCATCACGCACCGTAAGCCGCCCCAACCCATAGGCTCGAACCATTTCTGTTTCACTTGGCAGTTTATCGCCAACTCTGATTTGTCCCGATAGAATTTGCTCACGCAAAAGGTCTGCCAGCTGCACATACAACGGCGTTTGACTGTTTCTGTTAAGCATGTTATACCCACTTTTCTTTCAGATTATTTCAACAAAAAAACAACCTATCCCATGTAGAAATCCATAATAAGCATCAGGCAAAAGCCTGCCAAAAGCGCATAAGTCGCACCGCGCTCGCTACCATGAGCATGGGTTTCAGGAATCATTTCATCGCTGATGACATAGAGCATGGTGCCACCAGCAAATGCAAGAGCAAAAGGCAGCACGGCTGCTGAAAGGGTAACGGCAAAATAACCAATAAATGTGCCTACAATTTCTACGACACCGGTTAAGGCAGCCACTAAAAGCGTGCGTTTGCGGCTCATACCGGCTGCTAACATAGGAGCGATAATGACCATACCCTCCGGAATGTTTTGAAGGGCAATACCACCGGCAATGGTCAAAGCTGCACCGTAATCATCCGTCCCAAAGCCTACGCCTGCCGCAATGCCTTCCGGCAGATTATGAATGGCAATCGCCATTACAAATAAAAGAACTTTGTTCAGTTTCTCATTTCCGGAATGATTTTCAATTTCTGAGCCCGATAAGCGATGCAGGTGGGGTACGGCTTTGTCTAATACATTCAAAAGCAATGCACCGCAAAATATGCCAATAACAGTGATGAACACCGACAAGCTACTTTCATGGGAAAGCGATGGCATAATGAGCCCAAACACGGCCGCACACAGCATAACCCCCGCGGCAAACGAAAGAATCATATCGCTAAAACGATGAGACAACTGTTTAAAGAAAAAACCAATCATGGCACCAACCAGCGTGGCACCTCCTACGCCAAGCGCAGTCAATATGACAATCTGCATATGCAAATCCCTCTCTATCGTACAACTGTTATCAACTATTATCATAGCATACTTGCTTCTTTGATGCAAGGTTTTTTTCCATGCGTCTCCCGCAATAAAAAAGGCATCATTGGCAACAATCCCAATAATGCCTCGTCGTTTTGAATTTTATTGAATCACAGAATTTGCAAGAATTCTTTCCACTAATTTCACGCTGTCCTCAGAACTTTTCGGCGTCACGCGGACAGGCTTTTTGTTTTCTTTTACACATTCTATAAAGTAAGCAATTTCATCACTGTAGCCATCTGCTCCCGTCAGATTAATGCCGGTATCATCACTGGTCTTACCAATTTCAATTGTAACAGGCTCTCCGTTTTTCACTAATTTTCCGCTTGCAAGCTCCACATAGCCTTTCTCAAAAATGGCTAAATACTCAGCGCGGAACGGAATGCTGTTATCAAACCAGCCACCGGTGACCGTAATATCAAAACCGTCATAGAGAAGCTGGGATGTGATAAAGTCAAAATTTTGATTCATTTTATGATATACGCCTGATACTGATTTGGGCTGACCGAAAATATCCTGAATAAAATCTAAATCATGAATGGATAAGTCTATAGGGGTGCCACCGCTTTTAGACAGATCGCGCATCCAGTCCTCCCAACTCCAAAGGGGTATGCCGGATAATCGCTTCATATCAAAATGAACCGGTTTGCCAAGCTCTCCACTTTCTATCACACTTCTTAAATATTTATAATTTTCCATAAATCGCACCACATGTGCTGTCATGAAAAACTTGCCGGAAGCCTCGGCTGCCGCAATCATGGCAGAAGTTTCTTTCGATGAAAGACTCATGGGCTTTTCACAAAGCACATGACAGCCCCTCTCAAGGGCATACACGCTCAGCTCTGCATGCAGATAGCTTGGTGTGCAAATATCCACAACATCAGGAGTTTCATATTCTAAAAGTTCCTCAAGCGATGCATAAATATGAACACTTTCATCCTGCACCTTTTCTCTTGCCATGTCCGGACGAACATCAGCCACCGCAATCACCTTGACACCAGCCAAGTCACTATAAGCATTGTAATGAATTGCACCCATACCGCCAATTCCAACTAACGCAACCTGAATCATAATAATCCCTCCAAAAATTCTTTTGATGCTTTAATATCTTTCACTTGCTGTTCTCCGCTAATTTCACGTTCAATAATCAAGGTGCCGTCATAGCCAAACTCCTTTAGGCGCTGTATAAAGATTGAGAAATTTACTTTGCCTTCACCAATAGGTACTTCTTCTCCCAAATTTTTTCCACCGGTTGGATAACAGCCATCTTTAGCATGGACATCCAAAACATAAGACCCAAATACATCCAATGCATCAACGGGGTTTGCTTTGCCGTACATTAAGAGATTTGCCGGATCAAGGTTAATGCCCAAATTATCAGTGCCAATGTCTTCAATGGCTCTACGCAACGTCACCGGCGTTTCCTGCCCTGTCTCAAACAAAAACTTTTGTCCGTTGCTCTGACAATAGTGCGCCACAGCGCGTATAGCAGCAATCACTGAACGATATTGCTCTGTGTTTGATACTTCCGGCAAAAAGCCCACATGAGTGGCTAACTGCGCGACGCCCAATTTTTTAGCAAAATCAGATCCAGCCATCAATTCCTTGATGCGTCCAAAACGATAGGCATCAGGAACCAGCCCTAAGGTTAAAGGTCCCTCATAAAAATCCCACACACGCGGACCGGACCAGCCGCACCAGAAAGTGGAAATTTCTATATCATACCGTTTGCACGCTTCAAGAATCTGCTCCGCTGCCTCATCAGTAAACAAATCATGCTTCCAAGCACACAGTTGGCAAACATGAAAACCTAAATCTGCTACGTCCCTAAATCTACGGTCAATATCCATATCTGCCAAGTGAATCAATACGCCAATCTTCACAAAAATACCTCCCTGTTCTTGACTTTCTTCTAAAAAAAGTATATGATAGTTTCATAGTCATGCACAAGAACGTTTTTGCTATATTTTAGCACTATTTTTGCATTTTGGAGGATATATGCAGGATTTGGCTTTTTATGAGAAAATTAATTCTCTTGAAAATAACTTCACAGTTAAAATTATGCAGTTCAATCAATACACACACATGCTGGCTCACTGGCATGAGCATATCGAACTACTCTACTTCCATGCCGGTAGCTGCCGACTGACTATAAACGGAAATGGCTTTGCGGTCTCGGCGGGTGACCTGGTGGTCGTAAACAGCATGGAAATTCACACCTTTGATGCAGACCAATGCCCATCCTATACCTGCCTGCTCATCTATCCCGAATTCTTTTCCGATGTGACATTTCCCAGTCTTTTGATAAAAAATCACATTTGCAGGGATGATTATGTCAAAAATTGTATTCATAACATCGTTGCTGAGAATAAAAACAAATGCATTGGAAGTGATATGATACTAAAAAGCCACACATACCGGCTGATGGCTTATCTCCTGCGACACTATGCCGAAATGATTTTATCTGGTAAAGATTTTAGTGCCCGTGCCGCCACAATGCATCGTATGAATCTGTTGCAAGACTACATTGCCAAGCATTATAACGAAAAAATCACAACTGAGCAGCTTGCAAGGCTCTGTTTTGTAAGTGAAAGTCACTTTTGCCGATTTTTTAGAAATATTACAGGAAAAACCGCCACCGGGTATCTGAATGAATATCGCATTGAAAAAGCTACTCTCATGCTTAAAAATACGAACAAGAGCATCACGGCCATTGCCTCATCTGTCGGCTTTGATGATGTCAATTATTTCACCCGAGTGTTCAAAAAAATTAAAAAAATCACGCCCGTCACCTATCGAAAATGTCATTCTTAGGTTCTATGAGGTGTGATGTAAGATTTTCCTTAAAAAACATACTCTAAACATAAAATGACTGGTTTTTTTACAAAATCTGTAGTATAATAAAGAAAAATGGCACAAAGGAGGAAAATGACGCATGTCTTTTGAAGGTTTTTTTGCCAAAAGCGGTGAATTTGCTGCCTACCAGCTATATACCTCATCGCATTTTGTCATGGTTTTAATCTCCACAGTTGCTATCATTACATCACTTTTCTTAAGCGGCTTTAGCCGCAAGCTCAACATCATTAAAATCACGCGGTTTTGCGCCTGTCTTTTGTGGGGCTTAGAAATCGTTAAAATAATTTTTAATCTGGCAATCGGCAATGCCGGCCAGCCCAACGCCTATGTGCCGCTTTATTTTTGCTCCATTCCCCTATATGCCTCGCTTATGAGCGGTTGGGGCAGAAAAACGGCTAAAAAAATTGGTGATGTTTTCTTGGTGGTTGGTGGCATGGTTGGTGGTGTTGCATACCTGCTCTCACCCAATACTACCGCAGGAATTTACCCTGCCCTGCACTTTATTACTATGCAAAGTTATCTGTTACATAGCATCATGATTTATCTGAGCCTTTTATACATCTTATCAGGCTATTATAAGCTCAAGCTTTCCGACTGGCGCTATTATGCACTGACGGTAACAGTCATGTGTGCTGTTGCATATGTTGTTAATATCTTTTTAGGAAGCAATCTGATGTTTGTATCGCGCAATTTCCCGGGAACGATAATTGAAGTGGTATATCGGCTAAATCC
Organism: Clostridia bacterium; assembly: GCA_045595795.1. GTDB lineage: Bacteria > Bacillota > Clostridia > UBA1381 > UBA9506 > UMGS755. The sequence continues at coordinate 21,723 of JAZOBC010000028.1, forward strand.
GAACTGTTTTCCCATCCTGATGACCTTCATCCAGGCAATCCCGCCGTTTTTCGTTGTATATTGCCTGCTTAGAATCTATACCGCAAATAAGAAAAAGTAATAACAAAAATTTTTTTGAATACATTATAAAATAGGAGGAATTTCGATATGAGAATTTGTGTGTTTGGTGCTGCGTCACCTACAATCGATCAAGAATATATAAACAAGGTGGAAGCTTTGGGAAAAGAAATGGTCAAGCGCGGTCATTCACTGGTGTTTGGCGGAGGTGCAAATGGTTTGATGGGTGCAGCCGCACGCGGCGTTAAAGCAGAAAACGGACACATTGTAGGCGTGATTCCCAAATTTTTCAGAGAAGATACGGTAGAAGCGCTGTTTGATGACTGTGATGTGCTTTATGAGCCCGATACCATGCGAGAACGCAAGCAAATTATGGAGGATAACGCCGATGCTTTTATTGTGACCCCGGGCGGAATCGGAACCTATGAGGAATTTTTTGAAATTTTGACCTCAAAACAGCTCTGCCGCCACCATAAGCCCATTGCAATTTATAATATCAACGGCTTTTACCAAGAAATTGATGAAGCTATGCGAAGTGCCATATCTAAGAACTTCATTAAAGAAAATTGCTTAGAACTGTATAAAATGTCGGAAGACGTAAATGAAATTTTTGATTACATTGAAGAACCTGTGAAAGAAATTAAAACCATTAAGGAATTAAAAGATGGTTAAACCGAGTAGACCCTATGCAGAGAATGAAGAAACGGTAAACACCAACGCGGATTGGCCTTTCA
>JAZOBC010000029.1:0-19661 GCA_045595795.1 Clostridia bacterium
GGTGAATATATAATTTTCTATAACGAAAAAAGACCACATACATATTTGAATTATCGTACACCTAACAAAGCAGAAGCCGATTATTATCACTATTTAAGCCAAAAAAAAAAGTTTCAATCGAACAGGAGTAGTCAATTAGAAACTTTTTATACAAATAGTTTAGAATTCTAACACAAAATGGTTTTAGTGTAGCATTAAGAATTTTTGAGCAAATGCTAACAAAACCTTTATTTTTGCTGTCAAAAATAAAAACAGACATCTTTATTCGAACATTCATAGTTCAAATTAAGGTGTCTGTTCATTTGGTGGGCCTTCAGGGACTCGAACCCCGGACCGACCGGTTATGAGCCGGTTGCTCTAACCAACTGAGCTAAAAGCCCTTAAATTGTACTCATATATTTTACCAAAAGCCTCCCTGATTGTCAATAGTTTTTTGTATTATCTCCCAAAACGCGAAAAAAAGCGAAAAAAAGATTGACAACACTTAAAAACCATGGTAGTATAATATAGTAGATAGAGGCGCGTTTTTTCAAGAGTCGCTGTGAAAGAGAATGCGGATGTTTGTTGAAGGCACAGCAAAAGGGAAAGAACGCCGAAGGAAGTGCGGTTTCCGCCCGCATGCACCTGGGGATGCGGTTAAGAGCCGTCTCACTGTCATCCGGCGCCGGATGGGGAGCTATCACTGCTTTTGAGCCTATGTTTATGCAAAAGCCAAACTCTCCCGAATGCCGGAGGTTTGGTTTTTTTAATGCGTTATAAAAAATATTTTAATAAAGAGATTGCAAAATGCAATCAGAAATGGAGATGAAAATTATGAAAAAGTATAACATCGCGGTGGTCGGCGCAACCGGAATGGTTGGTAGAACCTTTTTAAAGGTTTTAGAAGAAATGAATCTGCCTGTTGAGAATTATTATCTCTTTGCTTCCAGCCGTTCTGTCGGACAGACCATCCAGTTCATGGGCAAAGACTATGTGATTGAAGAACTAAATGAACAGTCCTTTGACAGAGATATTGACATTGCTCTGTTCTCTGCCGGCGGCAGCACCAGCGAAAAATATTCTCCCATTGCCGCAAGCAAGGGTTGCGTTGTCATTGATAACTCCAGCGCATGGAGAATGGATCCGAAGGTGCCCCTGGTTGTACCTGAAGTAAACGCCGAGGACATCAAATGGCACAACGGCATCATCGCTAACCCCAACTGTTCTACCATTCAGGCAATGGTCGCTCTGCGTCCTCTGCAGTTGGCTTACGGTATCCGCCGCGTGATCTTCTCAACCTATCAGGCTGTTTCCGGCGCCGGCATGGGTGGCTACACCGATTTGGAAAATGGTATCAAGGGCGAACCTCCCAAGAAGTTCAACTATCCCATTTTCAATAACTGTCTGCCCCAGATTGATGTTTTCATGGATAACGGCTATACAAAAGAAGAAATGAAAATGGTCAACGAAACCAAGAAAATTCTGGGTGACGATTCCATTGGCATCACAGCTACCACTGTTCGTGTTCCTGTTTTTGATTGCCACAGCGAATCCATTAACGTTGAACTTGAAAAATCCTTTGATTTAGAAGAACTCAAGAAAGTTCTGTCCGCTGCCCCCGGCTTAGTGGTACAGGACGATCCTGCAAACGCATTCTATCCCATGGCAATCACCGCAAAGGGTAAGAATGAAACCTTTGTCGGCAGAATTCGCCGTGACGAAAGCATTGAAAACGGTGTAAACCTGTGGGTTGTTGCTGATAACATCAGAAAAGGTGCAGCAACCAACGCTGTACAGATTGCAGGTAAGTTAATTGAAATGTGGGAATCCGGTGAAATCACCCGGTAATAGGAAAGGAAGGAAGCTATGAGCAAGAATACAATTTTTACAGGTTCCGGTGTTGCCCTCGTAACACCGTTCAACGAAAGCGGCGTAGATTTTGACGCTTTAGGTAAACTGATTGATTTTCAGCTCGAGCATAAAACCGATGCACTGATTATCTGTGGCACAACCGGTGAGGCTTCTACCATGCCGGATAATGAGCATCTTTCTGTCATTGGCTTTGCCGTTGAGCGTGTTGCCGGTCGCATTCCGGTTATTGCCGGCACTGGCAGTAACGATACCGCACACGGTGTTGCATTGGCGCGTGATGCAGCAAAATTAGGTGCCAACGGTCTTCTGTTGGTAACACCTTATTACAACAAAGCTTCGCAAAAAGGTTTAATTCAACACTATAACGCCATTGCAGCAGCCACTGACCTGCCGATTATTTTATATAACGTACCGGGACGTACCGGCATGAAAATAGAGGCCGCAACTGTTAAGGAACTGGCTAAAACCGAGCAGATTGTTGCCATTAAAGAGGCAAGTGGTGATATTTCTTATGCTGCTCAGATTGCTGCAACCTGCCCTGAGTTAGACATTTATTCCGGTAACGATGACATGATTGTGCCCATTATGAGCTTAGGCGGAAAAGGTGTTATCTCCGTTTTAGCTAACGTTGTTCCCGAAGAAACGCATGACATGTGCGCAAAGTATTTAGCAGGTGACACTGCCGGCGCACTGAAGTTACAGCTTGAATATTTAGACTTAGTAAAGGCTTTGTTCATTGAAGTGAACCCCATTCCTGTTAAAACGGCCCTGAATCTCATGGGTATGAATGCAGGCTCTCTGCGTCTGCCTCTTTGTGAGATGTCAGAAAATACTTTGGCTGTTTTAAAGCAGTCCTTACAAGCACATGGCTTAATCTAAGGTCTGAAAGGACGGTACACCTATGACAAAAATTTTACTCTGCGGTGCAAACGGCAGAATGGGTAAAGCAATCAGTCGATTGGTATTTGAAACAGATGGTGCGGAAATTCTCTGCGGCGTGGATATTAACACCGAGAGTGTTGATGGTTTTCCTGTTTATGCAGATTTTCAGTCTGTGCCCACCCGGCCTGACGTAATCATTGACTTTTCCAACCCTGCCAATTTTGAAAACCTAATGAACTATGCCTTGGCAGAAAAATGCCCCGTTGTGGTTGCCACCACAGGTCTGAGCAAGGAACAGAAAGAACAGCTTGAAGCAGCGGCTCACTCCATTCCCGTTTTCTTCTCTGCGAATATGTCCTTGGGCGTGAACTTGCTGTGTGAACTGGCAAAAAAAGCAACAGCATTTTTAGGTGAAAGCTTTGATATTGAAATTGTGGAAAAACACCACAATCAAAAATTAGATGCTCCCAGTGGTACAGCACTTGCCATTGCCGATGCAGTGAATGAAGAACTAAATGGTGCCGGTCGATATATCTATGACCGACACAGCGTTCGCAAAAAACGCGAAAAGAACGAAATTGGCATTCACGCTGTCCGTGGTGGCACCATTGTTGGAGAACATACTGTAATTTTTGCAGGACTCAACGAAGTGATTGAATTACATCACAGCGCTACTTCAAGAGAAGTGTTTGCTTCCGGTGCCGTTAAGGCAGCTCTGTTCATGAGCAATCGTCCGGCAGGTTTTTACAACATGTCAAATTTAATTAACGGATAATAAAAAAGTAAAAAGAGTCTGTCTCACATTGGTGAGACAGCCTCTTTTTATTATTTATAGAAGTGAAACGGTTTTCCATAGTTTCAGAACCCGATGGGCGCAGTCTTCTAACAATGCCGCCGTCTGCTCCATGGATTCCTCTAAAGACATAGGACCATTCTGAACAGAAAACACGGCATCAATACCGCCCTCGTACACATCACGATACCCCGGACCGATGGAGCCTGTCAACGCAATCACAGGCTTATGGTATTTTTTAGATCGCTTAGCCACGCCAATGGGCGCCTTACCAAACAAGGTCTGACCATCCAAACGTCCCTCACCGGTAATCACCAAATCTGCCCGACTTAACGCCTTATCAATTTGCAGCACATCTAAGACCAACTCTATGCCTGATGAAACCGTTGCCTGCCAAAATGCTAATAGCGGCACCGATAAGCCACCTGCCGCACCGGCACCCGGCATGTCAGTAAAGTCTTTGCCTGTGGCAGCCTTCACTACCTCGGCATACTGCATCATGGCTACATCCAGTGTTTCCCGCATGGCACCATCGGCACCCTTTTGACCGGCAAACACATGAGATGCTCCTGTCGGTCCGCAAAGAGGATTCGTCACATCGCAGGCAATCCGTAAGGGAACAGAAAACAATCGCTGTTCCATATGCGTTGTATCAATACTGCAAATCTCTGCCAAAGATGCGCCGCCACCGGACACAGGCTGACCTGCAGCATCTAAAAAACAAATACCTAAGGCCTGTGCCATGCCCACACCACCGTCATTGGTGGCTGAACCGCCTAACCCAAGCAAAATTTCCTGACAACCATCATCTAAGGCAGCTAAAATCAACTGACCTGTGCCGTAGCTTGAGGTAAGCATGGGATTTCTTTCCTCGGCAGATAGCAAGGGCAACCCAGACGCCGCTGCCATTTCAATCACGGCAGTGCCATCATCCAACAATCCATAAAACCCCATAATCTCTCTGCCTAAGGGATCTTGAACCGTCACATGTCGTTTTTCTCCACCGCGAACGGACAAAATGGCATCTACCAATCCCTCGCCACCATCGGCCAAGGGATAATTGTCAACCTCTGCATTAGGATCAACACTATGGATACCCCGTTCAATAGCCAGAGCTGCTTCTTCAGCAGATAAGCTCCCTTTAAACGAGTCAATGGCTGTTACAATGCGCATATCATAACTCCTTTTAAAAGCTTTTCCAAGGGCTTTGTTCCCTCGCAGAAACAACTGCCTCTAATCTGTCGCCAAAAACCTTTTGCAAGCGAATTTGCATAAGCTGACAAAAACCCACCTCTGCATCATAATGATTCACCTGAATCAAATGAATTCCATTCTCATAAGCAAACCGTGCATGATGATGCTTACAATCACCGGAAATATACACCTGTGCACCTAAGTCATAGGCTTCATAAATCATGTCCGCGCCACCACCGTTGCAAACCGCAACCGTTTCCACCGTGGCTGTTTGATCACCTACATAAGAAAGACTTCCCGAAGGGCAAAACGCAGTCTTTCCCCTTTGAAGCAACGTTTCAAGAGTACAGGGCTGTTCCAGCTTGCCAATTCTGCCAATGCCACAGTTTTCACCGTTAAAGGCCCGACGACTTTTAACAGGACCAAATGCGTCAAAGAACATATCGCATAAGCCATTCTCAGCAGAATCCAGATTGGTATGCATAGCAAAAAGTCCAATTCCCTTCTTTAGCAAACGGCGAATTGTACGCTGGCTGCCTTCAGACTCGGTGAGACGGTTCACAGGACGAAACATAATGGGATGATGGGTCAAAATCAGCTGCGCCCCGGCTTTTTCCGCCTCGCAAACCGTTTGTTCATCTGCATCTAAAGCAATAACAATTTTGCTGATTTCATCGGTTTCACCCTCTACCAAAAGACCTACGTTATCATAGTCTTCAGCTAATGCCTTTGGGGCAATTTCTTCAAAAAAATCACATAATTCTTTTAATTTAACCATGCTTCACACTCCTTTTGAAGACCCGAAAGGGAATCAATCAATTCTCTGTATGTCTGCTCCTTGCTACGTGACTCCTGTCGTTCTGATCGCACGAGCCCCTCCAGTGCAGCACTATATTTGTTTAAAAGCAAGGCAATCAAATCTGGCGTCAACGGGTCTCGGCTTTCCATCAAGCACTGCCCTACCTGATAATATACAGGGTCTGTCACCTGCATTTCGCCCCGCCGAACGCTCATAATTGTATAAATTTTTTCATCTTCTTTGGCTAAAACCTCATGATAAATCTCATAGCCGTTTTCGGCTAAATATTGTCGCAATTCTGCCGTTGCCGTCATAGGCTGCAAAATGTAACAATCCAAGAAAATCTTTGCCGCTTCTAAAATTTCGGCAATCAAAAGACCGCCCATGCCGGCAATCACCGCCGTATCTGCCTCGCCCGGTGCAAGAGCCTGCAAACCATCAGACAGACGGGTTTGAATTTTATCTTCTAAATGATAGCGACAAATATTCTCCTCTGCACGAGAAAGGGGCCCTTGCCGTAAATCCATGGCGAGAGCCTCTTTAATCTTTCCCTGTTTGCAGAGATAAATGGGAATATATCCATGATCTGTCCCCACATCTGCCACTCGTGCTCCCGAAGGCACACTTTGACTGATGGCCAAAAGACGTGGCGTCATAACTGATTCAATATGCATCTTAACTGTTCTTTCTAATTTCAGCACGTTTAATTTTACCACCCAGAGTTTTCGGCAGTTCGTCAACAAACTCCACAATACGAGGATATTTATAAGGTGCTGTTACGTGTTTAACATGATTTTGCAGTTCCTTCACCAGTTCATCAGAGGGCTCATAGCCTTTTGCCAACACAATGGTGGCTTTAACCACCTGACCGCGAACCGGATCGGGTGCTGCCGTAATGGCACACTCTACAACAGAGGGATGCTCCAAAAGTGCACTTTCAACCTCAAAAGGTCCAATACGGTAGCCAGAGCACTTAATGACATCGTCGTTTCTGCCAACAAACCAATAATAGCCGTTAGAATCACGCCATGCCATGTCTCGCAGATCATAATTACCGCTACCCAGGTTTTCTTCTGTGAGCTTTTCATCACGGTAATAGCCGGTAAACAAGCCAACAGGCGGATTTTTGTCAATGCCCATAATCACGATGCTGCCCTCATCACCGTCTTCACAAACATGACCGTCAGCATCCAGCAAATGAATGTTATATAAAGGTGAAGGCTTACCCATAGAGCCGGGAATTGGCTCAAACCAAGGAAAGTTAGCAATTAAAACGCTACCTTCTGTTTGACCAAAGCCCTCACACAACTTGAGTCCCGTTAAATCATACCACTTTTTAAACACCTCAGGATTTAAAGGCTCACCGGCAATACAGCAATGCTTGATGCAGGATAAGTCAAACTTGGTCACATCCTCCTGTAACATAAAGCGGAACATGGTAGGCGGTGCACAGAAGGTTGTTACCTTATATTCCGTAATTTTTTTCAGCAAATTTAGGGGCACAAACTTGTCCATATCATAGGCAAAAATCACAGCACCGCAAATCCACTGACCATAAATTTTACCCCAACCGAATTTCGCCCAACCGGAATCAGAAACGCTCATGTGCAGTTTATTTTCCTGCACGCACTGCCAATATTTTGCCGTTACAATGTGCCCTAAAGGATAGGAAAAATTGTGTCGAACCATTTTAGGCATACCCGTTGTGCCGGAAGTGAAATATACCAGCATGGTATCGTCCCAACGTGTGGCTTCCCCACCCTGCGGCCGAGGGAAAACTTCGCTCTGATTTTCAATGCCCTCAGCAAAGTTCAGCCATCCCTCACGAGTTTCGCCTACTAAAATTTTATGCTTTAAAGTCTCAGCTTCAGGCTGTGCCAGCTCTACCTGCTCAATGACAAAGGCATCGTTAACGCAAACAACCGCTGAAATACCTGCAGCATTGGCACGATAAGCAATATCCTTTTTCGTTAGCTGCAGAGAGCCGGGAATCAGCACAGCACCCAGCTTATGCAAAGCCGTAGCGCAAATCCAATATTCCCAACGGCGACGAAGAATCAACAGCACTACATCGCCTTTTTTAATACCTAAACTTTTAAAAAAGTGGACTGTTTTATTTGACAAGCGGCTTACGTCGCTAAATGTCAGCTTCTTTTCGTTGCCATGGTCATCGCACCAAACCAACGCCATTTTTGAGCTGTCCTGCTCTGCCCAGGCATCTACAATATCAAAGCCAAAGTTAAAGTTCTCCGGCACATTGACCGTATAATTCTCTTTAAAATCTTCATATGAGTCAAACTCAATTCTCGGTAAAAATCGATCAAGTAACAAATTTGTTCACCCTTTTCTATTCGGAAATTACAGTTAAAAAGACAGCCGGCACATCACCGACGCAACGTTGACCGTGAGGATGGGTCGGGTTGAAATAAATGGAATCACCCTGCTCCAAAATCAGCTCTTTATCATCAAAAAGCACGGCTACTTTGCCGGACAAAACATAGTTAAACTCCTGCCCAGGATGTGTAACCAGAGCAACCGAATGGTCAGAGGGCTCTAAGGTTACCAGAAGCGGCTGCATAATTTTGCCGCCATAACGAAATGCTAAGTCCTCAAAGCTATATCCCGGGTAACGGTCAACGGCACGACCATGGCCGTTTTTTACTACATGGTAGGTATCAAGCTTTGCCTTCACTCCGGTCATAATCTCTGTAAAATCCACACCGCATTTATTGGCAATTTCATAAATCACACTAATGGGAATATTTTTTCCGTTTTCTTCATATTCCTGATAAACCGCCAGGTCAAGCTTGAGTGCTTCTGCCATTTCTTCCTGAGAAAAACCGCAGGCATCACGCAAACCGCCGATGCGCTCGCCTAACTCTTTAAATACCTGTTCCATTGAAAACCCTCCTTAGCCTTGTAAGTAGCTTCGACCGTCAGCAATTTCCTGCTTTGTGCGTTCCGGTGCAGGACCGCCTTTTAACTTTCTGTCACCCACACAGGTTTCCATGCTGATGGCCTCATAAATATCTTCTTCAATTAAAGGTGAACATTCTTTAAATTCTTCTAACGTGAAATCATCTAAATTCTTTTGGAGGCTGATGGCCTTTGCCACCATGTTACCCACAATACCGTGAGAATCACGGAACGGAACACCTTTTTTCACCAAATAGTCCGCTACATCGGTGGCATTGGCAAAGCCGCCTTTGGCACCCTTTAACATAACGGATTTTTGCACCTTCATGGTTTGAATCATTTTTTCAAATACAGGAATGCACAGTTCCACCGTATCCACCGCGTCAAATATAGCTTCTTTATCCTCCTGCATATCTTTATTATATGCAAGGGGCAATCCCTTCATCATCACAAGTAGGGTATTCAAATCGCCATAAACTCTTCCTGTTTTGCCGCGAATCAACTCTGCAACATCAGGGTTTTTCTTCTGCGGCATAATGGAAGAGCCGGTAGAATAGGCATCGTCCATTTCCACAAAGGAAAATTCATGGGTTGACCATAAAATCAGTTCCTCGCAGAACCGTGATAAATGCATCATTAAAAGCGAAAGGTCGCTGCAAAGCTCAATGGCAAAATCCCGATCACTCACGCCATCTAAAGAGTTATTGGTCACGCTGTCAAAGCCCAACTGCTCTGCCACATATTCACGATTTAAAGGATAGGTGGTGCCGGCTAATGCACCGGAACCCAGGGGCATACAGTTTATGCGCTTACGGCATTCAGAAAGACGTTGCGCATCGCGCTTTAACATTTCAAAATACGCCAGTAGATGATGAGCAAAGGTAACCGGCTGCGCTTTTTGCATGTGAGTATATCCCGGCATAATCGTATTGGTATGCTGCTCTGCCAAATCAAGGAGCGTGTTCATCAAAGAGCGAACCTGCTCTAAAATCACATCACACTGACGACGCAAGTAAAGTCTGATATCCAGTGCTACTTGGTCGTTGCGGCTTCTGCCTGTGTGCAGTCTCTTACCCACATCACCGATACGGGCAATAAGCAGGGTCTCCACGTTCATGTGAATGTCTTCGGCGTAGGTATCAAACGATACCTCTCCTGCCTCAATATCCTCCCTGATTTCTTTCAGCGTTTTCTGAATCAGCGCGCTATCTTCCTTAGGAATAATACCACAAAGACCCAACATCCCGGCATGGGCAATTGAGCCTTCAATATCCTCCCAATACATGCGGCTATCAAACCGAATGGAGGAATTAAAATCATCTACCAATGCGTCAGTTTCCTTGGAAAATCTGCCGCCCCAAAGCTTTTTCTTTGTCATGATTGCGGGCGTCCTTTCTATCTTACAAAATCAAGATAAGAGCGGAGGAATCCTCTGCTCTTATCTCATGTATCAGTGAATTTTTTCTTACAGAAGCTTTTCGCCGTTCTTCTTTTTCATCATTGCACGAACTCTTAAGGGCAGTCCAAACAAGTTGATAAAGCCACCTGCATCCTTCTGGTCATACACTTCATCTTCGCTGAAGGTTGCAATTTCTTCATCATAGAGAGAATAAGGAGAGGTTGTGCCTGCAGCCATGCAGTTACCTTTGTAAAGCTTCATTCTCACGCTACCGGTTACAGTTTCCTGCGTTGCATCAACAAAAGCACTCATTGCCTCGCGCAGCGGTGTATACCAAAGACCGTTATAAACTAAATCTGCAAAATCGTTAGCAACGTTTAATTTGTAGTGGAGTGTATCTTTATCAAGGCAGATGTACTCCAGTTCCTTGTGTGCTGCGTAAAGAAGAGTTCCACCGGGGGTTTCATACACGCCGCGGCTCTTCATGCCCACCAGTCTGTTTTCAACAATATCATCAATACCAACGCCGTTAGCAGCTGCCAGTTCATTCGCCTTTGTTAAAAGCTCAACAGCACTGCTGTAACGAACACCGTCAATGGCAACGGGAACACCCTTTTCAAAATCAATGGTCACATAGGTCGGTGTGTCGGGTGCCTGCTCGGGAGATACCATCAGCTTCAAAATTTTATCATACTGGGGTTCATTGGCAGGATCTTCCAAATCCATACCCTCATGGCTCAGGTGCCAGATGTTTCTATCCATGGAATAGTTATCTTCCTTGGTAACAGGAACGGGAATGCCACGAGCCTCAGCATATTCAATTTCTTCTTCACGAGATTTAATATCCCACATTCTCCAGGGAGCAATAATCTTCAGATGAGGAGCCAGTGCCTTAATGGTCAACTCAAAACGAACCTGGTCATTACCCTTACCGGTACAACCGTGGCAAATGGCAGTTGCGCCTTCTTTTTCTGCAATTTCAACCAATCTTTTCGCAATGCAGGGTCTTGCATGAGATGTACCCAGCAGATATTTTCCTTCATAAACCGCACCTGCTTTTAAGGTCGGCCAAATAAAGTCATTTACATATTCTTCACGCAGGTCTTCAATATAAAGCTTAGAAGCACCGGTTTTCAGTGCCTTTTCTTCAAGACCTTCGGTTTCTTTACCCTGACCCACGTCACCGCACACTGCGATTACTTCATAGTCAAAATTTTCTTTCAGCCAGGGGATAATGATAGACGTATCCAAACCGCCGGAATACGCAAGAATAACTTTTTCTTTCGTTGCCATTTGCAATTCCTCCAAAACTATGTTAAAATAATAATATCATTGCTTAATATTATATCGTAGATTCCAAAAAATCTCAACATATTTTTGAAAAAAAACGCAAAAAAATCAATTTTTCTGGCGTTTGAGGTATGAATTATGATCATTATGGGTATTGACCCCGGTATTGCAACCATTGGCTATGGTGTCATCAGCTATCAATCCGGCCACTTTAGCGTGATTGATTATGGTGCTGTCACAACCAAGGCAGGCATGAAGCTGTCTGACAGACTGCGAAATATTTATGAAGATGTGAGCATTTTAATTGAGCGTTTTCGTCCCGATGCCTTTGCGGTGGAAGAGCTGTTTTTTAACACCAACATCACCACCGGCATTTCCGTGGCGCATGGCCGCGGCGTGATTATGCTGGCGGCCTCGGTGCAGAACGTGCCAATTTATGAATATACACCCCTGCAGGTCAAGCAAGGCGTTGCAGGCTATGGCAGAGCCGACAAAGCCCAGGTGCAACGCATGGTGAAATCTCTTTTGGGACTTTCTGCTGTGCCCAAGCCGGACGATACAGCTGATGCACTGGCCATTGCTATTTGCCATGCCCACGCCTCAGGCTATCAGACTTTGACCCACTCACAGGGTGTTTAAAGGAGGAACAATATGATTGCTTTTATCAGCGGAACTGTGGAAGCGTTGGAAGAAAATGCCGCTATTATTGATACAGGCAGCATAGGCTACCGTGTTTTCATGTCGCCTTACAGCCTTTCGACCTTGTCAAAGGGCAGTCACACAAAAATATATACATATTTGAAGGTGGCAGAAGATGCCATGGACCTATATGGTTTTTTATCTGCCGAAGAGCTATCCATGTTCCGTCGCATCATTTCGGTTTCGGGTGCCGGTCCCAAAGCCGGACTTGCCATTTTATCGGTTCTGCGGCCTGCTGAATTTGCTTTAGCCGTTGTCACCGGAGATTTTAAAGCCATTACCCGCGCTCAGGGTGTGGGCCCAAAGCTTGCACAAAAAATTGTTTTAGAACTGAAAGACAAGTTGGATAACAGCGACTTTATTAAAACCACAAATAACACGGAAAGCTTTACTCCGATCCCCCACAGCGGTGATAGTGAAGCTATTGAAGCGCTGTGTGCCTTGGGATATACCCAGTCAGAGGCCGCCCGTGCCGTCAGCGAAGCCGAAGGCAGCAATGTTTCGGAAATCATTACAAGTGCCTTGAAAATCTTGGCAAAAAATTTGTGATAAAAGGAGCCTGACTCATGCCTTTTGATGAAATGCAAGAAGACAGAATTATTTCTACCCGCACATTAGGTGAGGATGCTGACGCTGAATATAGCCTGCGTCCCCGACACTTACATGAATATATCGGTCAGAGCAAGGTGAAAGAAAACATGAAGGTGTTCATTCGCGCTGCCAAAGAGCGAAATGACCCCTTAGACCACGTTTTGCTCTATGGTCCGCCGGGACTGGGTAAAACTACCCTGGCCGGCATCATTGCCAATGAAATGGGCGTAAACATTCGTGTAACCTCCGGCCCCTCCATTGAACGGGCAGGCGATTTGGCAGCCATTTTAACCGGTCTTTCTCAGCACGATATTTTGTTTATTGATGAAATCCACCGTTTGAGTCGCCATGTTGAGGAAATTCTCTATCCTGCCATGGAAGACTTTTCCTTGGATATCATTTTAGGCAAAGGCCCCGGCGCTCATTCTGTTCGGTTGGATTTGCCCCGCTTTACTTTAATTGGCGCCACCACCCGTACAGGGCTTTTAAGCGCACCGCTAAGAGACCGTTTTGGTGTGATTAACCGTTTGGAATTATATACCCCCGAGGAGCTTGACGAAATTATCCGTCGGTCAGCTGATATTCTGGATACAAAAATTGATCCTGATGGCTCTTTGGAAATTGGAAAACGTTCTCGCGGAACGCCGCGAATTGCCAACCGCCTGTTAAAGCGCGTTCGTGACTTTGCACAGGTGAAAGGCGATGGCATTATCACACGTGAACTGGCAGATTTAGCACTGACCACCATGGAAATTGACGACATGGGCTTAGATGCCATCGACCGCCGTATGATGCTGTTTATCATCGAAAACTTCGGCGGTGGTCCTGTGGGGCTTGAAACCCTTGCTGCCTCCATTGGCGAAGATGCCGGCACCATTGAGGATGTGTATGAGCCTTATCTCTTGCAAATCGGCTTTTTGAACCGAACCCCCCGAGGCAGAATGGCAACCGCCAAGGCCTATGCACATTTTAAAATCCCCTATACAACGGAACTACGTTTTGATTGAAATTCTCGGTGTAGCAACATGCGTACACCACCCAAAGCTATTTTGCGTCCACCTCAAAAGGGGCTGTAGCATTTCGCTACAGCCCCTTTTATCTTCTGTTTTGTTAGTTCAGCAAATCATCTAACTCTGTATATTTTTGATATGTTTCACGATAGTCCACGCCTGCCGGCTCATAGGATTTTTTCGTCTTAACAATGTTCTCCGTAGCGCTGATAACAGAGGTATAAACTCCAGCACCGACACCGGCCAAAATGGCAGAGCCAAGGCACGCGGTCTCAGACTGTGCCAGCGACGTCAATCGAATACCTGTCATATCTGCCTTAATCTGATTCCACAAAGGGCTCTTAGAACCACCGCCCATAATGCGGATTTCTTCTACCGGCAGATTCATATAGTCTAAGTTGCTCTTAAGCATGCAAGCCACAGCCTCTAAAATACTGCGAACAAAATGACCACGGGTATGCTGCAGGGTAAGACCATAAAAAGCACCCTTTGCATCAGGATTATACTTCGGCATGGTAGAACCGCAAAGGTGAGGCAGAAACACCAGACCATCACTGCCCGGGGGAACCTCCTCGGCAAGCTTGTCAAGCTCAATGAAATCATAGTTCTCACAAAGGGCATTCTTAAACCATTTAAGGCTCATGCCTGCAGTTGTTGTCCATAAAATACCGGCATAGCCACCGTCGTAATTATAATGGCATGGCACCTTACTATCCGGATTATAGGGCGGAATGCTTTCCTCCGGCACAAACAACACCATGGTCGTTCCGGTCATTTCGCTGATAATGCCGGGACGCACCACACCGGCTCCGATGGCTCCTGCCACCTGATCCATAGCACCGGTCATTACCTGAATGCCGTTATAGTTGCCAACAGGCTTTGCACTATCCATCAGCTTCGGGAGCATATTCTGAGAAACGCCGATATAATCCAGCATTTCCTGCCACCATTCACCTGTTCGAATATCAAAATATAAGCTGGAGGACTGCAGGGTTTTTTCTGTGACAAATTCCCCTGTCAGCTTATAGAGCAAATAATCCTCAAGCAGAAAAATCTTTTTTGTTTTTGCCCACTGTTCAGGCTCGTTCTGTTTCACCCAGAGCAGCTTGCAAGCCGGCCATGTTGCTGTAATTTCCGGCTGACCAGTCACCTCATAAACCTTTTGAACACCAAACTCTGCCTCAATCACTTCGGCTTCCTTGTCTGCTCGGTTATCCAGCCACACGATGGCATCGCGAGTGGGTTGTCCCGCCTCATCTGTCAGAATCAGAGTTTCACATTGTGTGTCAATGCTCATAGCACCCACTGAAAGACCTTGTGTCACTTCATCCACAGCCTGCAAAAACAGTTTCCAATAGGCTTCAGGATCAAATTCCACCTGGTTGCCCTCTTGCTTCAATATGTAATCTACCGTTGTTTGAGAGAGCATTTCGCCTTCTTCACTAAAAACGGCCGCTTTAATAGAGGTCGTTCCCACGTCAACACCTAATAAATTCATGTTTCATAACCACCTTTCTCGTGCAGCTTGGCTGCCCATAAAAAGTTTTTATATTTAATCCACCAAAATCAAATTTGGCTTTGCCTTTTTCAATTTCATAACGGTTTCTTTTGCAATGTTTGCATTGGTTACAATATCAGTCACAGCAGAAAGTGGCGCAATGTGAGAAAAGGCCACACGGTCAAACTTACTGTAATCTGCCACAACAATCTGTAGGGCCGAACGCTCAATCATGCTACGGCAAATCTCTGTTTCCTGCTCGTGATAGGTAGAAAGCCCCCGGCTCACGTCAACACCATCCACCGACAAAATCAGCTTGTCTACCCGATAGTCTGACAACTGGCGCAGGGCATCATTGCCATAAGTGAACTGATATTTTGTGTTTACGCTGCCACCCAAGAGCACAACACTAAAGTTAGGATTTTCTGCCGCTTCAGTGGCAACCGCCACAGAGTTTGTCACAATTTTCAAATCCTTGTGCTGGGACAGCATCCGCAGCACAAAAAGCGTTGTACTACCGGCATTCATCATAATGGTATCACTATCGTGAATTAACTGCGGCAGATACGAAGCTATGGCCTTTTTAGGTGCCACATTAGCAGCAGAGCGTTGGTGCAGACTCATATTGTAATAGGTTCTGTATGAGCTGATGGCGCCGCCATGCACACGTGACAAGAGCCCTTTTGTTTCTAAATCCTCTAAATCCATGCGAATGGTAACTTGAGAAATCTGAAACAGTTTGCTGAGAGCACCAACCGTCACGCGGCCATCTCGATTTAAAATTTCTAAAATTTTCTCTCTCCGCGCTTCTACATTCATGTACTTCCCCTGCCCTTCTCTGAATGCGACAAAAAATATTACCCAAAAGCCTCATTCATTCTTTTATAATTATGGCAAAAGCCACCTGGGCGATGGGACGCAGGGCAAGCACCCTCGTCCCATCCGGTGGCCTATTGTTTGTTTTATGTATGAATTGAACCGAAAATTATCTCTTCAGCTGCAGGTCATAATGAACGTCATATGCCTTTTCTTCATCAGTGAACTTGTGCAGTGTGTTAATCACTTCACCGTTGTTCCACTTTCTGTCGCCTACATCCTCAGTGGTACCCATAACGGTAACGTTGAGCTGTCTGCGGCGTGCACGAACGTGATCCCAGTCAATGAAGTAGATGTGAGCAAACTCACCGCCGTCTAAAACGCCATCTTTAATGGTCATGGTTTCGCTTCTGCCAAAGAATACACTGCGCAGGTGACCATCGGTGTTCATGCTGGTGAAGTCGCCGGGTTCGTCAACGTAACGGCCAAACTGCGCATGAATCGGGCCGGGATGACGATACTGATGCTCTTCTGCAAAGTCAGGAATCATTTTTCTCATAATATCCAGCAGGTCATGCTGCAGGTATTCTAAGTCAAATGAATCAATGTCATGTGAGCATTCCTGAATCATAACTGAACAGGTGGTGTGATGAGATGCGATACATACGGTACCGTTTTTAATGCCGGATGCTTCTACAATCTCAATAATTTCTTTGGATACGTCATGGAAGGTCGGAATCCAGCCTCTTGACTGCAGTTCCAGTTCCTTTTGGAAAATTTTGAATTCCATGGTGCATTCTCCTTTTATATGTATTTTTTATGTTTTAGCAGACGCCTCGCGATTCTGACGCAAAACACCTGCTTTCATACGGTTTTAGTGCAGCTCATCCCAAGCTTTGCGAACAGCCGCAATCATTTCTTCAGCTAAAGCCAAGGGATCTTCTGCCTTAGCGATGGCGCTGGAGCAACCTGAGGCAGAAGAACCTGCCTTAATGATGTTATAGCAATCCGCACCCTTGCTGATGCCGGCAGAGGGGAACGGCTTAATGTCGGGGTTAATTTCACGGATGACGCGAATTACTTCATCCACGTAGGCTTTGTCAGCCGGCTTACCCGTACCAATCAGTTCGGTCGGCTCTGCCACCAAAATGTTAGGACCAAGCTTTGCAACAGCTTTCACTTCTTCAATGCTGTCGGCACAAACCATAGTGGCAAGGCCCACTTCATCAGCACGCTTGATGGCTTCTTCAATTTCAGCCAGCGTGAGCTTGCGTTCTGCATGATTCAACATAACGCCCACAGCACCGGCAGCCTTAACAGCTTCGGGAAGGGTTTTGCCCATGCCCTTACCAACAGGCAGACTGTCCATATGCTGAGAGTATACATGCACACGCTTGGTGTTTTGAGCAATGTTAAAAATTTCAGTATCGGGAACATCCAAAACAATGTCCACATCATATTTTTCTGCCAGCTTGTCAAGGCCCTTGGCAATGTCAAGGAGAACTTCTCCATACATGTAACACTTAGGACCATATTCAAAAAAGGGCTCTTTAATCTGATAGTCTTTATACATGTCAGCACCTCATTTTAATTGCTTTTTATTTTCGTTTTGCTTTCTTTTATATTTTATATCACTTTCGTTTATTTGTCAATACGTATTTTGTGAATTGGCAGCAGTTTTTAGCGATAATAAACACCACCCCGAAGGGTGGTTTGTTGGCTTTCAGCACAATGAAACACAAGAGGATGGTTCTTTTGTGTTGTTGTAGCAATTGCTTAGAAACAGAAACGCCGTGGCCAAACCAACGACAACGACGAGCCACCACCAACACTTCATGCTTCACGGCTTAAAAGCCACTCGCATTCAGTGGGTTTCGGCCAATTCTCGCCCTCCCTCCCCCTGCCACCGGCAGCGGTCGGGCTCGAACCCGTTATACCACTTCGTGGCACGAGAACCTCTGCGAGGACAGCTCACTCCGCGGCTGTTAACCTATTGTAGGCGGTGCAAATCTAACCTAGAAAATAAAAAAATGACCATCCTATTGGATGGTCATTTTTTTGGAAGAGCCGAATGGTTTAAGATGCTTTATATTTTTTCGTTTTCTCAATATTTTTACTTTCTCAAAATCAATGTGTTCTCGATTAGCTCAAACTCGATACGATATAAAGCTCGTTGCCGTAAGGCGATACATCAAGTGCATCAGCACATATCAAATCATTTATGACATATCTAAATCACGTAAGAAATTTAGATAGATGCAAATTAATTATTTTTTAATTCTCACGAAAAATAACCTTAAGCACTCGACATAAATTCTTAGAATAAATTTTTGCAATATCATCATCTGAATAACCACGTTGCACCAAACATCTGGTTACATTAAAAAGCCCATCAATTCTGTCAAAGCCTTGTGGTTTTGCACGCTTACCAATATATGCATTCGGGTTTATAGCCCGAATCATTTCAATCTGTGCATTTGCTTCAGCAAGCCCTCCAACTGTACCAGAAAAATCTGCTCCTATCGAAACGTTATCTATACCAACAAGGTTAATATAGTGATCAATAATATCAACATAGTCGTTAACTGTTGTTTCTTCGGCTAATTTGTGAGTCATATTACCTATCATATGTTTTGGACCTACAAGTCCACCTTTTGAAACACAAAATTTAATCAAATCATCAGACTTATTACGTGGAGTAGGCGCAAGACAAATTGGATTTGCATGAGTAAAAATACAAGGCATATCGGAAGCTTCTATTGCCTCGTAGCTAGTTTTATCACCGCAGTGGGAAAGGTCTATACATATACCAAGCTCATTCATTTTCTTGACAACATTTATACCAAAATCACTAAGGCCGGTATCGCGACTCTCTCCTCCTCCACTACCGATGAAATTTCGCTTATTATATGTTAACATAATAAAGCGAATACCCATTTTATAAAATAATGTAAGATAGTCCAAATTATCTTCAATAGGACTGCCGTTTTGAAAGCCAAAAAAGATAGCAATTTTTCCTTTTTTCCAGATTTCATACATGTTTTCTATACCAGTGGCAAGTTCTACCAAGTCGCTGTTTTCTTCCATAATTCTGTACCAACGCCCAATATTTTTGCAAGCTGTTTCAAAATTGTCCTCTAAATTTTGCAGGTGATTAAGCGTTGTAAAGGCAACAGTATAGTGTACTGTATTGATTCCTGTTTCCTTAAGTATTTTTATATAATCTCTATCCATAAAGTGGGTTGCAAGACCGTCAAAAATGTTAATTTCTCTATGAATTCTCTGCACACGCTCCTCGCCAATTGGCGAAAGTTTAATAAAATCCTCCATACTGTACTCCTTTTTATGACATATTTGATTCTATACTTGTTATAATAAGTTATTATGATTTATAATAACACTTTATACATATTTTGTCAAGAATTTCTTTCGTCGAAAAAACATGGATCAAAATTAAAAACTAAAGTCTATACTTTTCCTGAAAAATTTGTACATATAATTGTACATATAAATTATAACAATCACAAAGAATTTAATTTAAATACAAATAACCAAATAAAAAAACAGAACAACCTAGATTGTCATCTAAATCGTTCTGTTTCTATGGCTCCCCGAGTTGGACTCGAACCAACGACAACGCGGTTAACAGCCGCGGGCTCTACCGACTGAGCTATCGAGGAATATAAAGGCAGAACTTACGCTCTGCCTTCTTTATGTTCCGGCGATGATCTATTTTCCCGGGCGGTCGCCCACCAAGTATCTTCGACGCTAAGGAGCTTAACTACCGTGTTCGGGATGGGAACGGGTGGAACCTCCTCGCCATTATCACCGGATCTTAGAGAGTCTGTACCCTCATAACTAAACAAAGCAAATGAAAGGAATCTCACTTAAAAACCTTTGGTCAAGCCCTCGGTCTATTAGTA
>JAZOBC010000030.1:0-7933 GCA_045595795.1 Clostridia bacterium
TTTTCATATTCTATGCCCTGCCGGGCAGGCTTACTTTTGATTGCAAAAGTAGCAAAACAAAGGGGGAGTTTCGATTCTCCCCCTTTACCCCCTTAAAACCACACAGGGGCGTTGCCCCTGGACCCCATTTACATAGAAGAACTATTTTTACATAACCCATTTATGGGTAGTAAGTAATAGTTGCATGGTTGGCAGGCCAATACAAAAGCACACTTGTGTGCAGCCAGTAGTATTAGGGCTATGCCCGAAAATGAAAAACCCCCCGTTATACGGGGGGATATTTATTGTAAGTGCATTTCAAAAAGTGATACATCTGTTAAAAAAATAACTTTACTTGCTATTTTGGCAGTTATATATTATAATAAGAATGATAGGCTGAGATTTAGTGGACGAAAATCTGTGGCACGGCCGTTTTTATCCTGTCGTTCAGATTCTCAACAGGTGAGGTATGAATATGAAAAAATTAACCTTTAAACGAGGCGTTCATCCTAATGATAATAAGCTTTTCACAAGTCGTGCGCCAATTCGGAAAATCGCTCCGGCAACGGAAATGTTTTTTCCGTTGCAGCAGCACATAGGTGCAGCGCTGACCCCACTCGTGAAAAAAGGCGATGCGGTTTTAGTCGGACAAAAAATAGCCGACAGCGATGCGCCGGTTAGCGTACCGCTGCATTCTTCCGTTTCGGGCGTTGTCAAAAGTGTTGGAGACTATCTGCATCCTACCGGTTTTCGCGTACCGACGATTGTGATAGAAAATGATGGGCAGGACACGCCGGCGCCGCCGATTGCGGCGAAGCCGGTTGAAGAAATGACAAATGAAGAAATTGTATCAGTCATTCGTGAGGCAGGCATCGTTGGCATGGGTGGCGCAGGTTTTCCGACTCATGTTAAATTATCACCGCCAAAGGGAAAAAGCATCACTCATGTGATTGTGAATGGGGCAGAGTGCGAACCCTATTTAACCTCTGACCATCGTGTTATGCTGGAAACGCCGGACGAGGTGATTGGCGGTCTTAACATTGTCATGCGACTGTTTCCGCAGGCCAAGGCATATATTGCCATTGAAGAAAATAAACCGGATGCCATTGAAACTATGTTGCATTGCAGCGGACGTCATGATGAGATTACTGTATTGACGCTTAAGAAGAAATATCCTCAAGGCGGCGAGAAACAGCTGATTTATGCGGTTACGGGAAGGGAAGTTCCCTCCGGTGCTTTGCCGGCAGATATTGGCTGTGTTGTTTTGAATATTGATACAGTAACAGCAATTTATCGTGCTGTTACCGAAGGTAAGCCACTAGTGCGGCGGATTGTAACCGTATCAGGTGACTGCGTGAAAGAGCCAGGAAACTTTTTTGTGCAATTGGGAACACCATTTCGAGCCGTGATTGAAGCAGCAGGCGGTATGAAGGAAGAACCGAAAAAAATTCTCATGGGCGGCCCTATGATGGGTGTTGCGAGCTATTCCTTAGATGTGCCGGTTGTGAAGGGAACATCGGCAATCTTGCTGTTTTCTGAAAAACAAGCTACGGTACTACCAGAAAGCCCCTGTATTCGCTGCGGTAAGTGTGGAGAGGTTTGCCCGATGAATTTACGCCCCTCCTTTTTAAATGCGTATTATTTAAATCATAATTTGAGTGGTTGCGTTGATGAAAATATCCGAGATTGTATTGAGTGTGGCTGTTGCTCTTATGTTTGTCCTGCCAAACGGCATCTGGTGCAGTCAATCCGTGCCGGTAAACAGCAAATCAGCCAAATGAAACTGAATTGATAGAGAATATTTTGACGACACTTCAGAAAGGAAGAAGAGACGATGAATAATCAATTTGCAACAGTTTCTTCATCACCCCATATTCGGTCCGGTATCACGACCAAGCGAATTATGCTGGACGTTTTATTTGCTCTGGTGCCGGCGCTTGTGTGCGGTGTTATATATTTTGGCTTTCGTGCAGCCTTTATAACAGCGATTTCAGTTGCCAGCTGTGTTTTCTTTGAATGGGCGTGGCAAAAAATGATGAAAAAGCCTGTGATGATCGGCGATTACAGTGCAGCTGTTACAGGCGTTCTGCTTGCGTTTAATCTGCCTGTTACGGTGCCTTGGTGGTTACCGGTGATTGGCAGCTTGGTGGCAATCATCATTGTGAAACAGTTGTTTGGCGGTTTGGGCTGTAATTTTATGAATCCTGCCTTAGCCGGTAGAGCGTTTTTGTTGGCTTCGTGGCCGGTTTTGATGACGCGCTTTGTCACACCGTTTTCCACCGGATTTTTAATTGGTGCAGATGTGGTCACTTCGGCAACACCGCTTGCGCTCTTAAAAAGCGGTGCCAATTCCGAATTACCGACTCTTGTACATCTGTTTTTGGGGAATGTTGGTGGATGTATCGGTGAAACTTCGACTTTGGCGTTGCTGCTTGGCGGACTATACTTGGTGATTCGCCGAGTGATTTCCTTGCGAATTCCGCTTTCTTTTATCGGAACAGTGGCTGTTTTATCCTTTTTGTTCGGCGTCAGTGACTTAAGTGCTGTGGATAATATGCTTTATAACTTGTTAGGTGGCGGCTTGTTTTTAGGAGCCTTTTTTATGGCAACGGATTATGTTACCTCGCCCATGTCCAAAAGCGGACAGATTGCCATGGGCATCGGTTGCGGCCTGATTACCTTTATCATCCGTCGGTTTGGCGGCTATCCTGAGGGCGTCAGTTATGCAATTTTGCTGATGAATGTTGTTACGCCACTGATTGATCGCGTTTGCAGACCGAAAAAATTTGGCCATGTAAACAAAACAACGGCATAATCGGATAAGGAGTGAAAAAGCATGCAAAAAAATGAAAATACAGTTGTACTGGCGACTGTTTTGCTTGTCATCACGGCGTTGGTTGCTTTTTTGCTGGCATCGGTTAACAGTGTTACGTCAGAAAAAATCCGCATTCAGTCAGAACGTGAACAAATTGAGGCGCGTAGTGCTGTTTTGTCAGCGGCAACTGCTTTTGTTGAGTTGCCTTATCAGGTTAACGATGATAGTCCTGTTGCAAAAGTGTTTAAAGGTTTGTCAGGAGAAACCATGGTTGGCTATTGCGTGCAGGTGTCTCCCGTTGGCTATGGTGGCGAGATAGATATGGTTGTTGGCATTACGCAGAATGGCACCATTGAGGCTGTGCGGATTATTTCCATGACAGAGACCCCCGGCTTGGGTGCTAAAGCGCAGGAAGAAAGCTTTATCGGTCAGTTTGCAGGAAAAAACGGTGATACTCCATTGCAAATTGTGAAGGGTAGTGCGTCTGCTGAAAATGAAATTACAGCGATTTCCGGTGCTACGATCACATCGCGTGCTGTGACAGACGGCATTTACGCCGCCGTTGAGGCTGTTCGACAGATGGGAGGCTTGTCATGAGTGCAATGAAGGAATTTAGCAAAGGACTTGTAAAAGAAAACCCAACGCTTGTGCAGCTTTTGGGGATGTGTCCCACCTTGGCTGTTACCACCAGTGTCATTAACGGTATTGGGATGGGTCTTTCGGCGACGGCCGTATTGGTCGCTTCTAACATTGTCATTTCACTGCTTAGGCGTTTGATTCCCAATAAAATACGAATTGCCTCCTATATTGTTGTGATTGCGGGCTTTGTATCTATGATTGAAATGTTGCTCAAGGCTTATTTGCCGGCAATCAGTAAATCATTAGGCTTGTTTATTCCTCTGATTGTTGTGAATTGTATTATTTTGGCGCGTGCCGAGGCCTTTGCTTCTCAGCATACTGTCGGTAAATCGGCGTTAGACGGTTTGGGCATGGGGCTTGGTTTTACGTTGGCTCTCTCCCTGGTTTCAACCATTCGTGAAATTTTAGGAAATGGAACCTTTTTAGGGTTTCAATTGTTTGGTGCAGGCTTTATGCCGGCAGTTATGATGATTTTGCCGCCAGGCGCATTTTTAGTCTTGGGACTCTTAATCGGCATCAAGAACGCCATGAGTGAAAAACGCAAAGGGGGTAACAAAAAATGATTCTTGATTTACTGCTTTTGTGTTTAACAACCATATTGGTGAATAATTTCGTGTTGGTCAAGTTTTTGGGTTGCTGTCCGTTTTTGGGCGTATCTAAGCAAGTAAGCACAGCTGTGGGCATGAGCATAGCTGTTACCTTTGTTATGACGGTGGCATCGGCGGTGACCTATTTGGTGCAAACGCTGATTTTAGTGCCTTTTGGCATCACATATATGCAAACGGTTGCCTTTATTTTGGTCATTGCTGTTTTGGTGCAATTTGTTGAAATGGTCATTCAGAAATTTTCACCTGCACTCTATAATGCTCTGGGTATTTATTTGCCGCTCATCACCACAAACTGTGCTGTTTTAGGTGTTGCAATTTTAAATGTCACAGAGGGTTATGACTTTATCTATTCTGTAGTTTACGGCTTTTCGGCCGGTTTATCTTTCATGCTTGCCATTGTGCTCTTTGCCGGCGTTAGAGAACGGCTTGAAACCTCTGATATTCCCAAGGCGTTTCAGGGCTTTCCCATTGCGCTGGTTACGGCGGGACTCATTGCCATGGCCTTTTTAGGCTTTCAAGGGCTTAAGTTTTAACATGCAAGCATAGTAACAAGGAGGCATGTTCCATGTTGGACATTATCATACCGGTTGTGTCACTCGGCGGACTGGGCTTGGTGTTTGGTGCCTTGTTGGGGGTTGCCGCCAAGGCCTTTCGTGTTGAGCACAACAAGCAGTTGGAGGATATTTGTGAGTTGATGCCCGGTGCGAACTGTGGTGGCTGCGGCTATGCCGGTTGCAGTGCTTTAGCGGCTGCAATTGTAGACGGAAAAGCATCGCCCAACGCCTGTGCCGTTTTAGAGGCAGGAACCGTTCAGCAAATTGGATCCATTATGGGAATCACAATCAATCCCAATCGACGGTTGATTGCAAAAGTGATGTGCAGTGGCAGTTGTGACCATGCTAAAATCAAATGTGACTATGAAGGCATTGTGAGCTGTAATGCCGCACAACGCTATGCAGGTGGAGAGAGTGCATGCCCTCACGGTTGCAGTGGCTATGGAGACTGTGTTCGTGCTTGCAAATTTGATGCCATTCATGTGGTGAACGGCGCAGCACAGACGGACCCTGAAAAGTGTACGGGCTGTGGCGCTTGTGTATCTTCTTGCCCAAAACATTTAATTGACTTGGTTGATGCAGAACAGCGAACCTTTGTGAAGTGTCGCTCAAAAGAAAAGGGGGCGGCACTCCGGGACATTTGTACGGCAGGCTGCATTGGTTGTAAACTTTGTGAAGGTGTTTGCTTAACCGATGCCATTCGTGTTCGGGAGCATCTTGCAATGATTGATTATGACCTTTGCGTAAACTGTGGATTGTGTGCTGAAAAGTGTCCGAAAAAGGTCATTGAATATTTGTGGGAAATGTAGTGAGAAAGATTCTAAAAGGAAAGCATATCAATTCGAAGCGCAAGGTAAAGTGAATATGTATCAAAAATAGCTTTTGGGACTTCTTGGTTGTTTAATGGAGTTTTTGGCGAGGCAGTCTATAACGGTGTACCTTGCAATGTTAGTGGTATGGGAAAGAGTTTTACGAAATGATCAGCAATCAAAGTGACATTTTCTATGGGATAAACAAAGAAATTTTAGTGTAAACAGTTTTATTACATTCAATTAAAATATCGTGCGTTGTGCATGGATAAAAATCGGAGGCAGAGATGAACCGAAAGAAGAAAATTATGATGATAACAGCCCTTTGTGCTTGCTGTCTGCTTGTGGTGACAGCAGTTGTGTTTTTTTTAGGCGAAGGCTCGTACCGCTCGGTGCAGTTGCAGGGCTATACAATTTCGATTCCTGAGGCATGGACAACCGTAGAGGACGGTGACAGCCTGATTTTACAATCCGATGAGGGGGAAGTTGGGCGGTTTTCCTTACTATATACAGCTTGCGAAATCGGTTCTGTTCCTGTGGTCTTGGGTTATGCACCGGAGGAACCTCAGGTGAGCGAATCTGATGGTTATGCAACAAAGGTTTATGAAATTGCCTTTCGACAGGGGGAAGATGAATATGTACAGTACATTTTTGACGCGCTCCCTGATGCACCGCCTTATCATGCAGTTTTAACTTTGAAAAATGTTAGTAAAAAGACCAGCAAGGCGATGCTTTTAGGATTTAAATTACCGCGACTTGGCGGAAAAATTCCGACTAAGCCCATGGAGCTGCCGACTGAGGAATTCTTAGAGGGAGCCGTCTATACGGTTCAACGCGATACGTCTGTCTATGCTTATCATTTAAGCCGATTGGACAGACTGATTCAGGCCGGTGTTGATCAACCAGCGGATGATGCTTCTGTTTTGCATATTTTATCTTATAAAGCAGAGGGAGAAGAACGCAGTATTAAGACTTGGTATTATGTTTCTGTCGGAGCCGGAGAGAAATGGCTGTATTCCTACGAGGCAGCAGGAGATGGCACCTATTATTTCCGGAATGGGCCAAAGCTGATCAAGCAAATTACCAGAGAGGTTTCAGCAGAAGAAAATTATACCCGCTATTTTGCAGATGGTGAGTTAATTTTGGATGCACCCTACAATCCTTATGCCGAAAA
Source organism: Clostridia bacterium (assembly GCA_045595795.1). Lineage (GTDB taxonomy): Bacteria > Bacillota > Clostridia > UBA1381 > UBA9506 > UMGS755. The sequence continues at coordinate 6,579 of JAZOBC010000030.1, forward strand.
TGCAGAGGCTTTGCTTGCTTATAAAGACACAGTGATTGGGGACAACAGCGATCTTACCAATTTGGTTCAGCAGTCTATGCCAGCGGGTGTTGCTTTTGAGGGCTTGAGCTTAGAAATGGCTCAGGAACCTTATGGTCTTACAATCAGATATTCTCTGCAAAACACAGAGAACTATATACAAGAAAATGAATTGAAGGAAAACGCTTTTTATCAAAATGCGTTGGTAATTTTCAGCTTGATTGAAAACGTTGACTGGATTCAAATGGAAATTCGTTCAGGCGAGACAGTTTTCAGCAAACGATATGAGAGAAAAAAAGCTGAGGAACAGTTTGATAATCAGGATTTAAGGGATTTTACCAGTGACGCAAAAGCGTTTGAAACCTTTACAGAGAATGTTCCCAAAATAACACCACCGTCAGAAAATGATAGCGGTATTGGTATTGATGGTACACGTGTTGTCTATACAACAACGGTTGTTGTTCCTTCAGACATGCGAATGCCGCATCCTCGTACGGGTGTTATTGTCGCGGTTAAGGATTATGCTGAACGATTTGGTGTTACAGAGTATTTAGATAAGCCCATCACCGTGACACTATATGAAAAAACAGATGCAGGCGCCATTACAATGTGGGCGACGGGTTCATATGCAGGTGCTGAACTTGCAAGCTATCCCATCACATCACGTGCAGAATTTGACAGATTGTTGGGTTTGGTACAATAAAATAGAAATGCAGCTGTCGCTTTTGCGGCAGCTGCGAAAAATATTTCTTGGATTTTTAAGGAAAAGGCTTGACAACCGTAAGGCTGTGTGCTATACTAATGGAGTTGATATTTCAGTAAACAATTAAATATCTGCCGCTGTGGTGGAATTGGCAGACACCCGGGACTTAAAATCCCGTGGGAGCAATCCCGTACCGGTTCAAGTCCGGTCAGCGGCACCAAAACTCCGACCACCTTGTGGGTGCTCGGAGTTTTACTTTGTGATTTTTTTTCGCATAGAGTATTTATAGCAAGTCGATATTGTGTAAAATTGCAAATGAGGGATTTTATGAAAATCATTGTTTTTTTAAACTTTGCTATTTCGCTTATATTTACGCTTTGTTATTTCTATCAGTTTGTGTATGTATTAGTTGGGCTGTTTAAAAAATCAAAAACTTTTTCGGCTGAAACAAACCACCGTTATGCAGTTGTTATATCTGCCCGAAACGAAGGTGGCGTTATTGGGAATCTGATATCCAGCTTACAGGCTCAGTCTTATCCTAAGGAATTGATTGACATTTTTGTAGTTGCAGACAACTGCACAGATAACACGGCAGAGGTAGCACGCCGCACCGGTGCAAAGGTCTATGAACGGT
>JAZOBC010000031.1:0-10299 GCA_045595795.1 Clostridia bacterium
CGTTGAGACAGCTGTTGTCAGCATTGCCATATACAAAACTACTGCATACACAGTACCGGTAACATATCCGGCGCGCTCCGATAAAAGCAGCATGGGAAGCTGACTACTCCACACCGATTCATGAAACTTAAGAGCCAGACAGCAAACAAGTGCTAAGCCCCCCAACAATGCACCTCCCAGCACACCGCTGAGTGTCGCTGTCTTTTTACTGTCTGCCATGGCACTGGCAGGCACCAGCACGGCCGTAGCAGACAACAAATTATACCCTACATAAAACAAAGCATAGGGAAGAAAAGCACCGTGACTGCTTAGCTGTGGTAGCCACACGCTGCGGCTGTCAGTAAAAATAATATACAATGCAACGTACGTCGTTCCCAAAATCATAATCGGCGTCAGGAGCACATTCACCAAAGACAACCCCTTTAAATCATAGAAAAACACCACCAGGCAAATGACATCTGTCAACAAAATGCCCCAAACCGCAGATAAAGAAAAGTGTTGCACAAAAAAAGCACCTGAGCCGGACAACATCACACAAAAGCTTACGCATAAAAAAAATTCTGTTGCCATCGCCATGAAAGACGCCAGAGGTTGACAAAAAATCGACCGCAGATACTGACGATGCGTTTTTTGGGGAAGCGTACTTGCCTTTGATAAAATAAGCGCTCCCAAAAAACAGAACAAAAATCCTGCAAGCAAACACCCTAAAATACCACGCCGAGAAAAACGGACAAAGAACAAAATCAGCTCCTGCCCCGAGGCAAAACCGGCACCTAAAACCGTACCTAAATATACCGCTGCAATTTTTAACAAATTTCTTGTTTTTTTCATCAAAAATTTGCCCCACTTTCCCATAAATCGATATTATGTAAACTTCATGTTTTAAACGTGTTAATGCGGTTTTACGAACAGATGACAAACATTTGTTTTGTTACTAAAATCTGTTGATAACCTGTTGATAATGTGAATAACTTGCCTAAAAATCACGATTTCCACACAATTTTCTGTTGAAAACCCTGTTAGCTTTGTGAATAACTAATTTTTATATTTTTTCTCAGGTTTACATAACAACAGTAAAAATACAGCAAAAATCACGAAAAAAAGTTGCGCTCTTTTTACAAATACGTTTTTTTATTTAATTTTTATGTTCGCTCACTTGCAATTATGTGTGGATTATGATATATTATATTATTATGAAGTTAGAAAAAACAAACTGCTAAAGCAGTTTTGATTTACCATACGACGGAAAGGACATGGATACAATGAAAATACGTGTTTTAAAAGAGATGACAACTGAGGAAAAATCCTTTGTTTTAAAGCGTGCAGAATTAGATATCAGCCGCCAAATGGAGCTTGCCAAGGAAGTGGCAGCCGATATTTGTGCAAACGGTGATGCTGCCGTTTTAAAATATACCGAAAAGTTTGACGGCGTAAAGCTGGCTAAAGATGGTATCCGTGTTCGTCCCGAGGAAATTGAAGCAGGCTATAACCGATTAGATGTTAAAACACGTGAGGCCATTGAATATGCTGCTAAAAACATTCGTAACTTCCACGAAAAACAAATGCCTGAAGAGTTGTGGTTCACGAATGTAGACGAAGGCCTTATGGTGGGCGAAAAAACCACACCCATTGTTGACGTTTGTTTATATGTCCCCCGTGGTAAGGGTAGCTTTCCCTCTGTTCTTCTGATGCTGGGTATTCCGGCTGTGGTTGCCGGCGTTCCAAAAATTACCGTTGTAACACCCCCTAACGAAGAAGGAAACTGCGACGATGCTATTTTGGCAGCCGCAAAAATCATTGGCATTACCGATATTTATAAAGTTGGCGGCATTCAGGCCGTTGCCGCTGTGGCATATGGTACTGAAACCATTCCCAAATGCCATAAAATTATTGGCCCCGGCAATTCCTACGCCACTGCCGCTAAGCGTGTGCTTTCCGGCCAGATTGACAGCGGTTTGCCCGCCGGCCCCAGTGAAGTGATTATTCTGGCAGACGAGCACGCTGACCCTGAAAAAGTTGCTTTAGACGTGATGATTGAAGCAGAGCACGGCCCCGATTCTGCTGCACTGCTTGTGACTCATTCCCGTGAATTGGTTGATAAGGTTCTGCCGATTATTGACCGTCAGTTGCCGAAACTTTCCGAAAAAAGACGGAGCTTTATTAACACAAATTTTGAAACCTACGGTGGCGTGATTCTCACCGAATCTTTAGAAGAATCCATTGATTTTGTCAATGAATATGCCCCTGAGCATATGGAAGTGATGACAGAGAATCCCTTTGCGGTGTTAGAAAAGATTAAAAACGCCGGTGAAATTCTGTTGGGCGATTATACGCCGGTTACCCTGTGTAACTTCGTGTTAGGCCCCAACGCCATTTTGCCCACAGGCGGTTTTGCAAAAACCTATTCCTCTGTTTCTGTCATGGACTTTTTAAAACGTTCCTCTGTTGGCTATGCCAGCCGGGAAGGCTTTATGCGGGTGCGTGAGCATGCATCACGAATTGCCCGGGTAGAAGGCTTTGATGCCCATGCTTTAGCCGTTGAAGAAAGGAGCACCGATAAATGAAAACAAAGGTTTGTGTGACCAGAAAAACAAGCGAATCTTTTATGTCCGTAACCTTAGACGCCAGTGGTTTGGCGCCTGATTACAGAAAGCGGATTAAAACTCATACCCCTTTCTTTTCACATATGATTGAACATATCGCCTGGCGCAGCGGCGTTACCATTGAAACAGATTTTTCTTTGGATGAATTTACGCTAAATCATGTGATTTATGAAGATTTGGGAATTGCCTTCGGCAAGGCACTCCGCTCCTATATTTGGGATAACAAAGCAGACGGTGCCACCGGTTACGGTGATGCCATTGGCATCATTGATGAAGCCAAAGCATCTTGCGCCATCAGCTTTGAAGAGCGCGCCTACGCAAGCATTTGTTATGATGCCATCACGATGCCTGCTGAAACCGAGGGCGTACTCAGCGAAGATTTGGTGACCTTTTTAGAAGGCTTATGTCAGGGCGCACAGTGCACCTTACACATTGATATTGAAAAAGGCGTGAACGGTCACCACATTTGGGAAGCTGTTTTCCGCGCTTTGGGAATTGCCTTAGGCCGCGCCATGTATTTAGATCCGGCTCGCAAAGGTCTTTCTGCCGGCGTGGCAGGCTCTGTGACATTTACCATTGAATAAAAGGAAGGAAATCCCCACATGCTCCACGCTTTATTAGACCGCTATGATACTGTGCTGCTCGATATGGATGGTGTTATCACCAGCGAGCAGGTCTACTGGAATTCTGCTGCGCTGACCGTTTGGGAACTGCTTTTTTCAAAGCAGCATTTTGGAACGGAAGACATTGACCCGAAAGAGTTGACAAATCGTTTAAAAGAACTGCGGAGTCTGGTTTTTTTAGACGATGCCGTGATTCGGTTTCTGAAAAACAAAGGCGTTAACAACAACTGGGATTTGTCTTGGGTGATTGTGGCAGGTGCCCTGTTTTTAAACACCCGGGATTTTTCCGCTATTTTCGATTGGATTAGAATCCTGCCGGATGTTAAAAACGGACTTTACGCAGCCGTAACAGATGCTTTGCTTTTCTCCGGCATGGCGGAAGAGTATGCCGTTCAATATGGTGGTCTTTGGAAAACCAATCAGCTTGTATTTCAGGAATGGTTTTTGGGCAGCGAATTGTTTCCAAAATACTGGAACAGCCCCTCGCTTCTTGCCGGAAAGCCCGGACTGACCTTTTCTGAGGAACCATTGGTAGAAAAAGAACCTTTGATTCGGCTGCTATCTGAAATTGCTGAAACAAAGCGTTTGGGCATCGGCTCCGGCCGTCCCCGGATTGAGGCAGAAAACCCCTTACGTTCCTGGGGTGTCTATAACCTGTTTGAAAAAGATGCTATCGTTACCTATAACGACGTCATGGATGCACAGGAAGAAGTTTCAAAACAATTAGATGGCGCTTCACTTTCAAAACCTCATCCCTTCATGTTTCTGCGGGGCGTTTTCGGTACAAAGCACACAACGGCGGAGCTACTGGATGGACAGTTTGATTCTGTACCTTGTAAAAAAACGCTGGTCATTGGCGATGCCGGATGCGACTTATTCTCTGCAAAAAGCGCAGGCTGTGACTTTCTCGCTGTTCTCACCGGGATTGATGGTGAAAACGCAAGGGGCTATTTTGAGGAAAATGGTGCAGATTATATTCTGCATAATATTTTAGACCTTTTGGAATCTTAAGTTTATAAAATTATTTAAATATGAGGAGGAAAAACAAAATGGCAAATCAAGTAACAAAAGACACCATTATTATGGATGTTTTAAAAATGAATCAGGGTACTGCAAAATTCTTTTTTGAAATCGGTATGCACTGCTTAGGCTGTCCATCCGCCAGCGGTGAGTCCATTGCAGAAGCGTGCATGGTGCACGGAGAGGATGCTGACGCCTTAGTTGAACGCATTAATGCTTTTTTAGCAGAAGCTGAATAAGAGATAAAAAGGGTGGCGGCAAAGTCGTCACCCTTTTTTTGTGATGAAATGGAGGAAGCCAAATGGAAGCAAAACACTATCGTTTTAAAATAGAAGGCATGCGCTGCGCTGCCTGCTCGGCTGCTGCTGAGCGCGCCCTGCGAGAAACCCCCGGCGTAACGGATGCAACTGTTAATTTAGCACTGGCCACCGGCGAAATTCATGGCGGTGACAACTTAGATCCCAAGGCCGCTATTTCTGCCTTAAAAGCTTTAGACTTTACTGCAACGCTTTTAGAGGATGACGAACTGACTGTTTCAAAAAGCAAGGATTACCATCCATTTCAAGTCGCCGTGGGGCTGATTTTTGGCGCACTGGTTATGTACATCGGCATGTCGCATATGCTCCCCTTTCCTCTGCCTTTACCTGATATAATTGATATGCACAAAAATCCTGTTGGGTTTTCTCTGGCACAACTCATTTTTTGTTTGCCTGTTCTAGTGGTTGGACGCCGCTTTTTAATCACCGGAGTTAAACGCCTGTTTTCATTGCATCCCAACATGGACTCCTTAGTGGCTTTAGGAACAGGCTCGGCATTTTGCTACAGCCTGTTTCATACCTATCAGGTGCTCAGCGGCAACACCGCCAAAGCCCATGAACTATATTTTGAATCTGCAGCCGTTGTGCTGGCTCTTATTTTATTAGGAAAGTTTTTAGAAGAAAAAAGCAAAAACAGGGCGAAAGATGCCATTTCCTCCCTGGCTCGTTTGATTCCGCAGACCTGCACCGTGCTACGTGGCGGCGAAGCAGTTACAGTGAAAAGCGCTGATGTGCTCATGGATGAAACAGTACTTTGTGCTGCCGGCGAAAAAATTGCCGTTGACGGCATCGTCATAGAAGGCGGCGGTGATGTGGATGAATCTATGCTCACCGGCGAAAGCCTGCCTGTTTATAAAGAGGAAGGCAGCAAAGTCTCGGGGGGAACGATTTTAAAGGATGGCTTTGTGAAAATTCGCACCACCGGTGCAGGCGGTGCCACAGCCGCCGCACAAATTTTACGTCTTGTGGCAGAAGCACAACAAAAAAAAGCACCCATTTCTCGTTTGGCTGACCGCATTTCTGCAGTTTTCGTACCCGCCGTATTGCTCATCGCCCTCCTTGCCGCAATCATCTGGATACTGCTGGGTAAAGGTGCCGGCTATGTTCTGCAAATTTTTGTTTCTGTCTTAGTGGTAGCATGCCCTTGTTCTTTAGGCTTAGCGACACCCATCGCTGTCATGGTGGCATCAGGCAGAGGCGCAAAATTGGGTGTTTTGTTTCGCGGAGGCGACGCTCTTGAACATTTGGCACAAATTAATATGGCTCTGTTTGATAAAACCGGCACCATCACGGAAGGTACATTGCAAGTCGGTGTGATATCCGATGCAGCAGGTCAAAATCATGAAGACTGGCTCCCCCTCGCGATTGGCGCTGAGCATGGAAGTGTGCACCCCATTGCTAAGGCTCTGCTGACCTATGCAGCAGAAAATAATCTCTCTATTTCTATGCCGGAAACCGTTCAGTCCTATGCCGGAAAAGGTGTTTCGGCATTGATAAACGGAAAAACGGTTCTTGCAGGCACACGTCGCTTCATGGAAGAAATGAACCTTGACGGTGGCAGCTTTCCGACACCTCCCTCCGGCATGGCGGTCGTTTATGTTTCCATTGACAATACACCCATGGGCATCATCGGTCTTTCAGACACCGTAAAGCCCTCCGGCTCCGAAGCGGTCACCCGTCTTAGAAACATGCAGATTGAATCCGCTATGATTACAGGAGATAACAAAGACGCTGCGGCATTTGCCGCAAAAGAAGCCGGCATTAGCCGTGTGCTCTCCGAGGTGCTTCCCGGCGACAAAGCTGCCGAAGTTGAGCGACTCAAGCAAGAGGGCTATAAAACTGCCATGATTGGCGATGGCATTAACGATGCACCGGCTCTCGCTGCTGCCCATGTTGGTGTTTGCGCGTTCGGCGGTACGGATATTGCCGCTGAAACTGCCGCTGTCCTTCTCATGCGAAACGATTTGCTTGCCTTTACCGATGCTGTCTCTCTTTCTCGGTTTTCCATGAGCGTGATTCGCCAAAATCTGTTTTGGGCATTCATTTATAACACCATCGGTATTCCCCTGGCTGCCGGTGTGCTTTCTCATTGGGGCATTTTACTCTCTCCGGCACTGGCAGGAACCATGATGGCTCTTTCCTCTATCTGCGTGGTGACGAACTCTTTAAGAATTGCCCGTTTTACTCCAAAAAAATATTTAAAAAAATGATAAATTTCTCTTGTATTTTAGGAAAAATTTTGGTATAATGATAATTGGTGGAATTTCGAATCTTCGGCAAAACCCAAAGGGGATTTTTGTCGAATTTTCCTATATACAAGCGGATTTTGAAAACAAATTCCGCATATAGTTCCTACTAATTAGAGGATCTTGTGCGAACACCCTTGTTCCCTTGATTCTAAATAGGAGGTTTACGATGAGTACAATGAACAAACTGGCTAATCTCCAGGCTCGCCGTGCTGAAATTTTAGCAGGCAATGCCGAGAAAACAGCCAAACAGCACGATGCCGGCAAGCTGACGGCTCGTGAACGAATTGCTCTACTGTTTGATGAAGGTAGCTTCATTGAATTAGACGCTTTAGCAGGCAAAGACGGCGCCCCCTGCGATGGTGTTATTTGTGGTTACGGTACTGTGGACCTACGTCCCGTTTTTGCCTATAGCCAGGACTTCACCGTAATGGGTGGCTCTGTGGGCGCTCTCCACGGCAGAAAAATTGCCAAGGTTTTAGACATGGCAATGAAAACCGGTGCACCGGTTGTAGCGATGCTGGATTCCGGCGGTGCCAGAATTCAGGAAGGCTCCGATGCCCTGCAGGCAATGGGAACCATTATGCAAAAAACAGCCTTGGCTTCCGGCGTTGTACCGCAGATTGCCGCTGTGATGGGCCCTTGTGCCGGTGGTGCAGCCGCTACTGCCACACTGTCTGACTTTGTTTTCATGACAAAAGATGCAGCTTCTCTTTATCTCTCCAGCCCCTCTGCCATTAAAGGCAGCACAGGCGAAGTCGCCGACGGCATTGGCAGTGCTGAAGCAAACGCATCTATCAGCGGTAACTGCCACATGGTTTGTGATAACGATGAAGCCCTGCTCTCTTCCGTGAGAAATCTGCTTTCTTACCTACCCTCTAACAATTTAGAGGATGCTCCCTTTGTAGAAACCGATGATATCAACCGTGTCTCCCCCGCATTAAACAGCATCATTCCCGATGCTGACGAAGCAGGCTATGATGTAAAAACCATTATTACTGAGATCACCGATAACGGTTCTATGCTGGAGATTGCCGCAGACTATGCAAAATCAATGGTAACTGCTTTAGGTCGTTTAAACGGTGCAACTGTCGGCTTTGTTGCAAACCAGGCAGCCGAGGGCGGTTTGGTTGATGCAAAAGCGGCAGAAAAAGCTGCTCGCTTTGTTCGTTTCTGTGATAGCTTTAACATTCCCTTGGTTACCTTAACCGATACCGATGGTTATGTTGCCAGCGCTGGCGAAGAAAATGCAGGCATTGCCCGTAAAATCGGCGCACTGGCTTTTGCATATGCTGAAGCAACTGTTCCTAAAATTAACGTAATTCTTCGCAAGGCTTGCGGTAGTGCATACATTGCTATGGGTTCTAAGCACATTGGCGCAGACATGGCCTATGCTTGGCCCACAGCTCAGATTTCCGTTATGCAGGCAGAAGGTGCTGCCAATATTATTTACAGAAAAGAACTGCAGCAGGCTGATGATCCCATTCGTGCACGCAGCGAGTTTGTTGAAAGCTTTAAAGAAACCTATGCAAACCCCTTTGAGGCTGCTAAACTTGGCTATGTTGACGATGTGATTGAGCCTGATTCTTCAAGACCCAGAATCATTGCGGCCCTTTTGATGCTTGCCGGCAAGCGTGAAAATCTCCCTGCTAAAAAGCACGGCACCATGCCGATGTAAGTGAAAGGACGGATCGTAATGGAAAACATCACACAAGGTGCGGTTGTTGCCGTCATCGGTATCTGCACCGTGTTCACGGTTCTGGCAATTCTGTGGGGCGTTTTAGAACTGATGCGTATTGTATTCACAGCGAAAAAGAAGCCCGCAGCCGCTCCGGCAGCACAAGCTGCTCCGGCACCGGTTCTTGCTGCAGCAGAAGATGACAGCGAGCTAATCGCTGTACTCACCGCTGCAATCGCCGCCAGCTTAAACCAGTCTACCTACAATTTAAAAATTAAATCATACCGTCGGGTTGATTCGGCTCCGATCTGGAACAAAACCGCACGTCGCGACAACTTGATCGGTTAAGACAAAAATAAAGGAGGATAATTCCATGAGAAAATTTATGATAAACGTAAACGGTAAATCCTATGAGGTTGATGTTGAAGAAATCACCGGTGGCGCTCCCGCCGCCATGTCCACTCCTGCTCCTGCTGCAGCACCCGCTGCTGCTCCGGCTCCCGCTGCACCTGCTGCAACCGGTTCTGCCGGCGCTGTGTCCGTGACTGCACCCATGCCCGGTAATGTTATTTCTGTTAAAGTAAAAGTGGGCGACACTGTTAAAAGCGGACAACCCGTTGTTGTGTTGGAAGCTATGAAAATGGAGAACGAAATTGTGGCTCCTCAGGATGGAACCATTGCGTCTGTTAATGTTTCCCAGGGTGCTTCTGTTAACAACGGCGATGTGCTTGTGACCATGAACTAACGCATTTCTTGCGAAAGGGTGATTTTGTTGAATTTATTTGTAGAAGGAATCACCAGCTTTATTCAAAACACCGGTTTGGCAAAGCTCTTTGCTGCCACAGAAGGCACAGCTGTAGCTTTTGCCGGTGTGGACTTTGGAACCATAATAATGCTGGCGGTTGCCTGTGTGTTAATTTATCTTGCTATTGGTAAGCAATTTGAGCCGCTTTTGCTGCTCCCTATTTCATTTGGTATGTTGCTCGCCAATTTGCCTATGTCCAACCTGATGCACAATATCCTCTTCGTTGGTAATGGTGATCCAAACTTTGTGATGAGTTTTGGAGATATCTTACATCACGGTGGACTCTTAGACCTATTGTATTTAGGTGTTAAGCTGGGTATTTATCCCTCATTGATTTTTATCGGCATTGGTGCAATGACGGACTTTTCACCGCTCATTGCAAATCCCAAGAGCCTTTTACTCGGTGCTGCTGCACAGCTTGGCGTGTTCGCCGCCTTCTTCGGCGCACTGTTTTTACCGGGCTTCGGTCTCAAAGACGCAATGAGCATTGGTATCATCGGTGGCGCCGATGGCCCGACGGCCATTTTGGTTACCATGATGGTTGAGGCAGTAAGGTCTGCAATGATAGTAGTTGTTATAGGCGTTGCGCTGATCATTGTTGCAGTTATTATATCTATCATTATGGCAAAGAGTTTTACTGATCCCGTTAAGGCAGTTAGCGATTCTCTTGTGGCACTATCAGATGGCAGATTTGTAATGGTGGAAAAGTTTGATGCCAGAAAAGATGAATTTGGCGCTATTTCAAAGGCTACCAATTCAGTTATTCAGAAACTGGATGATATAGTTACCAGTATAAAACGCTCTGCCAGTGACGTGGGTAGTTCCTCAGAAGAGCTGTCAGATATGGCTAATCAGATTTCACAGACAGCAGAAGATGTTTCAAATGCAGTTCAGGAGATCGCATCAGGAGCTACACAGCAGGCTGATGAGATCCAGCAGGCTTCTGAGAATGTAGGAAGAATTGGTGAGGCAGTAGGAGATGTTCAGAATTCTACAGGCAGCCTTTC
>JAZOBC010000032.1:0-20922 GCA_045595795.1 Clostridia bacterium
TCACTTCAATTTTTTGATAAAATGGTTGCATCACAATAAGTTTTTTGATAAGATATTTGCAATAATACTTTTGTAATTTGCTAATTCCTTGCTAATTGGAATGCAAAGAACAGCATAAAAACAAACAATATTGTATAACACTAGATAATAATCGGTTCGTTTAAAAACACTGTAGTTATGCGGATTTCACGGATTTATTGAACACGGTACAACCTTACGGAAAATATGGTACAGTTAGCTCCTAAGCGGAACGCCCCCGGTTCGATTCCGGGCAAGCGCGCCAAAAAGTGCCGAGAAAGCAAGGTTTCTCGGCACTTTTGTTTTTCTTAACTCATCCGTTTTGATTGAGTTTTTCTCATCTTACTTGAATGTGTAGAATTTTTCATGTTATTATGGTATAATTGTTTCAATCAATATCACTTTGTAAGTGTTGGTGTAAAAAAATATTGCAGTGGCATTCTCATTCCATGCCCCACCACCTTATTGTAGTAGATAATAAACGAAATCGTGATGTTATTAAACCATAATCGTTTTAAGGAGCGTCAACCTATATGCCTATCATACTCGATCATCAATTGAGAGAATATATACCGCACAGTTCTACAAAATTTCCAATCACCTACTTTCATGACGAGCTTGTTGCTCTGCCAGATTGGAAAGGGCCATTACATTGGCATCCGGATTTTGAGATTGCAACGGCAGAATGTGGAGTTTTAGATTACCAAGTCGGGGGACAGCACGTCATATTGGAAGCGGGCGACAGTCTATTCGTCAACGGAAATATGCTGCACGGAATCAAACAATTGTCAGGCGATCAAGCTGATCCTATGCCCAATATCGTATTTTCCGGTACGTTAATAGCATCTGAAACAAGTAGTATTTTTCAAAAATACATACAGACTGTTTTGCAATGTGATTTATTGCCTTTCGTTGTGTTTCGGCACAACGACTGTTCTCACAGTGAAATAAATCATTTGATAAAAGATATTTACAGACAAATGAGTGAGAAAAATGCATGTTATGAATTGGTGGTTCAGCGTAATATCAACCGTATATTTGAGTTTATATCTTGTAATTTTAATGAACTTCCAAAAACCGAAGCGACACGCATACAGATAAACAGCCAAATTCGCCTTCAAAAAATGTTAACCTACATTTATGAAAACTATGCCGAGTCTATAACCCTTGAAGATATTGCTAAGGCTGCAGATATCAGCCGAAGCGAGGCAGGACGATGCTTTCATGCATATATGGAATGTTCACCTGTTGATGCGCTGATTCAATACAGACTTCAAATGGCAAAGCAATTATTAAGCGAAAAAACACAAACTCTTCAACAGATCAGTTACGCCTGTGGCTTTAATTCGGTAAACTATTTTAGTCGTCAGTTCAAGAAAAGATATGGATACGCTCCCAGTCAAAGCTTTAGAATGGGTAAATAGTGCTTAACTTTGGTTTTTTTGTGGCTTTCGGACGACGTGTTATGGTGATATAATTAAGTAAAAATATTGTCAAAACTTGAAGGGAATCATCATGACGGAACAAAAGAATTACAAAAAAACTCTAACCGCTTGTTATCTTGGCTATGTTACACAAGCGATATCTGCTAATTTTACACCACTCTTGTTTTTAACGTTCATAAGCACCTACGGAATGACGCTCAAAGAGATTGCAATGATTCCGTTGGTGTTCTATTTAACGCAGTTGTTGATTGATCTTGCCGCCACCAAATATGCTGACAAAATAGGTTATCGCACCTGTGTTGTTGCCTCGCAAGTGCTCTCATCAGTCGGTCTTGTTTTAATGGCAATCTTGCCGGAAGTTCTCCCCATTCCATTTATCGGCATTCTGATTTCGGTCGTACTTTATGCTATGGGAAGCGGACTGATTGAAGTTTTGGTAAGCCCCATCGTTGAGGCTTGTCCTTTTGAAAATAAGGACGGAATGATGAGCCTGTTGCATTCCTTTTTTTGCTGGGGTGCAATGGGTGTAATTTTGGGTTCTACGCTCTTTTTCTCTATATTTGGCGTAGAGAATTGGAAGTTCCTCACATGTATTTGGGCTTTGGTGCCGCTATATAACACATTCAACTTTATCAACTGTCCCATCGAACGCCTAATGGAAGACGGCAAGAGCATGAGCATTAGCAAGCTGCTGAAAACGCCGATCTTCTGGTTGATGATCATGCTTATGATATGTTCAGGTGCATCAGAAGCCACCATGGCTCAATGGGCATCAGCTTTTACTGAATCCGCTATTGGTGTTTCTAAAACGGTTGGTGATTTAGCAGGTCCGTGTTTATTTGCAATGTTTATGGGTATATCCCGTATGTTGTACGGAAAGTTCAGCGAAAAACTTGATTTGACCAAGGTTATGCTGATTTGCGGGATCATGTGTGCCGGTTGCTATTTATTGGCTTCCTTGTCCACATTACCGATTCTCGGACTTACAGGTTGCGCACTTTGTGGCTTGGCTGTAGGTATTATGTGGCCGGGATCTATCAGCATATCATCTCAGCAATGTCCAAGAGGAGGAACCGCAATGTTTGCATTCTTGGCATTAGCCGGTGATTTAGGTGCCACGGTAAGTCCTACTATGGTGGGAAGCCTTGCCGAAGTGGCAGGCGGCAATCTAAAAGCAGGATTACTTGCAGCGACATTTTTCCCGGCCGTACTTGTATGTGGATTGCTGATTTTAAACAAACATCACCATGCCCACACAACACAAGACGATACTCAAAATTAACCGCACATTGAGCTTTTCTTTGAAAAGAACACGGGCAATCAGCGTTGACAGGATGATAGAACCGCCCGAAGTAAAGGGATACAAAACAGTGGCTGGTACGGCAACCGCCGAAACGAGCATAAGGAAAAATGAAAGTCCGCTTGCAAGAACCGAACCGACAATTAAAAGCAATGACAACTTAAAGGACCCTTTTTCTTCTTGCTTTTCCGTGGGCTCCCTGCGCACAAAGAGAAGTACAATGGCGGATAACACAAAGCGCATAACACCACCCAAAACAACGAATTCCAGTCCCGATACACAAGCATAAACCGTTTCCACCTGATGAACTTTGGATGTGATACTCGTAAAACCATTTAAAACAAAAACTGCAATACAAAGCAACAAAACCTTGAAACTAAAGTTTTTAGGATTAAAATTCGAAAGAATGACACCGGCAAGAATTAAGATAAGTCCAAGCACATTAAAAAGTTTGATGGGCTCCCCTAAAAACGCAACACCCCAAATAAACGGCAGCACCATACCACCCGACATTAAAAACAGCGAATAAAGTGCCATGGAACCAAGTTTTAGCAGAGTAAAGCTAATCAGGGTGTAGGCGGTTGTCGTCAATGCATTTAAAAACACCATAATAAGGGAAAACGGCGTTACACTAACCTTCATACCGTTAAATACAAAAAAGAAAGCCGCCGTCAATGCACCTGCGATGAATGTAAAAATCAAGGATGTACGCATGTGGGTTCCGTTTTTCTTTTGATAGGTTTTACTGATTGCAAAATTCAGTGCAATTAAAAGGGATGCTGATAATAATGAAATATAATGCAACTCAATCACTCCTTCTTTTAGAAGTATAACGGATTCCCAAATAGAAAAATAGAGGAAAATCACCAAAAATCATCAAAAATTCACCACAAATTGTGGTGTATATTATATTTTTTTAATTGACATAAGCAAAAAAATATAATATAATCACCAAAGGAAGTGATTAACGTGAAAAATCACGTTAATGTCTCCGGCGGAATCTACTTCACCGCCGAAATTTCCATTACACGCTTAATCTGCCCGCGATGAGAAGCGTGTATATTTTTAATTACTATTTGTGGGCGGAAAGGCTATGGAATTTTTTTGAAAATTTGTAAAACGAATTATGAAAAGATTAACGCATTTGATTTCCAAATTAAATACAATGACATAACTCAAGAATCACCGCAAAACACCTTTCACTCTCATATACATGAGGAATGTGAAATTTACATCAATTTAAGCGGCGATGTATCCTTTGTTGTTGAGGAGAATATTTATCCCATAAAACCGGGAGACATTATCATCACACGTCCATATGAATATCACCACTGTGTCTATCATAGCGACAAGCTGCATAAACATTTCTGGATCTTATTCAGTCCTTCCGGCAACGAACAGCTCCTGAATGTATTTTACAACCGCCCTGCAGGCAAGGGTAACCTGCTGACACTCTCCCCCACAAATACCGAGCACTTGATTGTATTATGCCATAAAATGAGCGAAGCAAATAATGAGGCTTCAAAATATGCCAACTTCTTTACGCTTATCAGTCTATTGCATAAGGCAGAGGTGGTAAGCAGACCTGATCACATTTATCCTAATGATCTGACTTATGCGCTGGACTATATTGCACATAACTTTACCTATCAAATCAGCATGCAGGAAATCGCACAAGGTGCAAATGTCAGCCTCAATACGTTAGAACGGCATTTTGCAAAATTCTTTAACATGTCGCCACACGTATATATACAAAAGAAACGCCTATCCCACGCTGCCATGCTCCTCAGCGAAGGCTCGACCGTAACCGAAGCTTCAGAAAAGAGCGGTTTTGCAGATTTTTCGAGCTTTATCTCCTTGTTTAAGAAAAACTACGGTAAAACGCCGCTTAAATATAAGCAAAGCCATTTCGGTACAAAATTTGATAGATAGGAAGAGTAAATTTTAAAGGACTGTCACAAAACAAATTTGTTTTGTGACAGTCCTTTTCTATGCATATTTAATAAACTGACAGAATATCGTATAATAATACTACAGAAAGGTGTGACACAGATGATGCGAAACCGAAAACATTTCCGTGGACATGTTCTCTCCTTGCGGAAACACGCCATTAAAGTGCCGATTTGTTTTTTTCTCGGTTTACTTTTGATATGCTTAGGACTCAGTATTTTGCCTAATCTATCAATCCCTTCATCCTTTTTGGCAAACTGCATCAACCGCACTGTGTTAGCCTTTGGAGCCCCTCAAATAACCACCATTCGCATTTCCACTTATGACCTGTTAGAAAATTCAATTTTAAGTATAAAAGCATCGGAAACCATGAGTAAAAAATACGCTGCTAAATACGGTGGCATCATGAAGACAGAGCTCAGCAAAAAAGCAAACGAAAAAAAATCTGTTGATCCCTTTGTAGAAACTAACATCGCCACAAACGGCTTAACGTTTATTAACACACCGGCCGTTTCTGTTGATGCACAAGCGCTTTTAACAACACCACTTACCTTCCCGCCTCAGGACGGTTCACCGCGGGTTCTCATTGTACATACACACACCTCAGAAGCCTATAGCGATAGTCCGGATTCCAGAAGCGAAGATCCGGCACACAACGTTGTCAGCGTTGGTAACGAAATCAAAAACGCTTTAACTGCTGCCGGAATCGGCGTCATACACGATACCACACAAAATGACAACCCATCCTATAACCAATCCTATAAAAAAGCATTAACTGTCATCGAAAAGAATCTTGCGACATACCCGACCATCGATGTGGTGCTGGATATCCACCGTGACTACATTAAACGCGACGACGGCACCTTGGTAAAACCGACGATCACCACAAAAAGCGGCGAAAAAGCCGCACAAATCATGTTTGTAATGGGAACAGACTCTATGGGCTTATATCACCCCGATTGGCGGCATAATTTGGCTTTTGCCGCACAAATACAACACAAACTTCAAGTTGCTGAACCAGAGCTTTGCCGTTCCATCAATATTCGCACAGAGCGTTTTAATCAGCACGCTACAAAAGGCTCTATGATTATTGAAGTCGGTACGGGTGAAAACACCTTAGCAGAAGCAAGGTGCGCCGGAAAATTGGTGGGAAAGGCGATTGCAGAAGTTCTTCTTGCACAATAAGTTAATTCGTAATACTAATGGCGTGTGCAATGCCCGGCATGCTCTCGCCTTGCTGCACACTAAGGGTGCTCTGTAAAGCGCCGGTTGCCATAAACAAAACACGGTTTATTTCATGTTTTTTCATTAGCTTATAGATATAGCCACAAAACGTGAGACCGGCACAAGCGCAACCGCTACCACCTGCATGAGTGTCCTGCTTGTCTCTGTCAAAAATAATCAATCCGCAATCGTTGTAGTTTGCAGATAAATCATAGCTGGCTTTTGACAACATGTCCACGACGACTTCTTTTCCAATGAAGCCCAAGTCGCCGCTTAAAATGATATCATAATCATCAGGCGTCCGCCCTGTATCCTGAAAATGCGTAATCAGGGTGTCAACAGCAGCCGGCGCCATCGCTGCGCCCATATTATTGGCGTCGGTAATGCCCATATCGACAATTTTTCCGTTGGTAACGCAGTCAACCCTTGGTCCCTCGCCCTTCTCTCCCACAACGGCACATGCAGAGCCTGTCACCGTCCACTGCGCACTGGGCGGACGTTGACCGCCATATTCTAAAGGAAAGCGAAACTGTTTTTCTGCTGAACAAAAATGACTGGATGTAATAGCAGCACAATAATCTGCATAACCACCATCAATCATATAAGATGCCATAGAAAGCCCCAGTGCCATAGTAGAGCAAGCACCATAGAGGCCAATAAAAGGAATACCAAACTCACGAATGCCATAACTGGTGCCGGTGCACTGATTCAGCAAATCGCCACCAAACAGATACTGAATTTCAGACGGGGCAATTCCACTTGATTCAAATGCTTTTTTTGCTGCACGCCTCGCAAATTCACTTTCTGCCTTTTCCCATGTTTTTTGACCAAACACATTATCTTCTGCCACATCGTCAAAAAACGAGCCAATGGGTCCCTCAAATTCTTTCTTTCCTGCAGCTGTTCCGGTGCCTAAAATAACCGGCTTTTTTTCAAAAAAAACTGTTTGCTTTCCTTTTCTCTTTTCTGCACTCATATCACTTTGCCTCTTTCTGACGTTTTCTTTTTATTTTGCACTCAATCCATTGTTTTTATGCATAAAATAAGAAATTTCGACAAAAATAAAAAAAGTATGGACAAATGCGTTCTTTTGTATTATACTGTTAATGGAAAAAATAAAATATTTGGCAGAGTAGGTTTTGATGCGTTAAGTGACAGTCGGACGGGAAGTTGCCACTGTACGAAAAGCATGGATGAAATGCTTGCGGTATCATCACTGCATTCCGCTGCCACAAAAGAGTTAGATACACCTCCTTTTTTGTGGCGATATGCCGATGAAAAGGACGTGTTATTTTTTATGCAAAAACAATTCAAACGAACTAAAAAAATGGTCACCGTGGCGCTATTAATTGCGCTCAATATTGTGATTGTGCGCTTTTTATCCATTCAAACCGAGTTTGTGAGAATCAGTTTTGGCTTTGTGCCGGCTTCTCTGTGTTCCATGCTGTTCGGTCCGTGGATTGGTGCCGGATCGGCATTTTTATCTGACTTTTTGGGTATGATTGTGAATTCAAAAGGCATGGCTTATTTCCCCGGTTTCGGCATTAGTGAGGCTCTCTACGGACTGACATACGGTCTCTTTTTATACCGTCGTAAAAAAAGTTATTTACAAATTTCTGTCTGTGTAGGATTGCAAACAATTTTCATTGACATTGCCTTGGGAACACTTTGGCTGTGGATGCTGTTCCACAATCCTGTTTGGGTAACTGTCACAACACGCATTACAAGTGCCATTGTAACGTTCCCCATTAAAGTCATTGGCATTCAATATACATGGAAGCTGATTGGTGCAAGAATTGACTCACTCGAAGCGAAACTTTTTTAGGTTTGTATATTTTCCTGAATTTTTGTAAACAATAAAAACAGCACATCCCCATATCATTTACGAAAATCAAAAATTCAGGAGGAAAACATGATGAACAACAACAAAAACCAAAACAACAATCAGCAGAACAACCAGAACAATAACAATCAGCAGAACAACCAGAACAACAACCAGCAGAATAACAAAAATCAGCAGAATCAGCAAAATAAAAACGATAACCAGTACAGATAAAAACCATATTCTTTCCTTATCAAATAGGCCTGTGAACTCATTCACAGACCTATTTTTCGCACAAAAAAGGACTGCTACTTTCGTAGCAGTCCTTTTAGTTGTTCTAACTCTTTCTTACTGAGCAGCGCGATAAACAACGATTAACTTTGCACTATTAATCGTACGATAAACAAAGATTTTGTTTGCATCTGCTCCGGCACTTACAACGCCATCTGTTGTGTATGTCGTAATCTGAGAAGCTTCAACACCGGAAACCTCAACGCCACCTCTGTCTTTAACGTTACCACTACCATCAAAGTTAACAGCAACCACTTTTGCACCGGAAATGCCGAAGTTCTTTAACAAACCGGCATTTGCAAGCGCTGTGTTAGTAGACCAATCAAGGAGACTATGAGCAGGATAATCCAGCGCCATAATCATGTTAGTATCTGACATAGAATATGCAACACCTGCCATCAGAACCATTTCTGCTGCATCTTCGCTTTGCCATTCGCCTTCCTTAACCAAGGAGTTTGTTCCGGATAAGGTTGCACCTGTGCGTGTCACACTGCGGCTATCAGCTCTATCATCTTTAATGAATTCAGCGCCACTATAAATATCAACCGCAGTTGCAACCACTTCAATATCTTCAATAAATTTATCGCTATCTACAGATACTCTGATGATGTCGCCTTCGCTGACAGCATCATGGAACACGCCAGTTTCATCATAGCATACATATTCACCATTAGAACCATAGAGTGTCAGCATGTACTTATCTTTGTCAGGCTGTTCCTTAGAAACAACAACCATAGGCAGATTGTCAACCCATTCAGTTGCAGGACCGGCAGATGCACCATATACCAAAACCAGAGCGGGTGCACCGCTATTATTAATATCTACCATCACAACATCGTAGGATGTGTCTTTCACGAAACCAGAATTGCTACCATTTCGAATGGTATAGGCTGTATAATCCTCACGATCGGAATCGTTATCAGGAACATAAACAACCTTTGTAGAGCTTGTCAGATTGTAAATACCGCCTAAGGTGATATTATTCGTCGTACAAACAATACCATTCTTCACTTCAATCTTCAGGTCTGCATCGGTAGCCGGCTCTGCCTGCTTACCAATTAAGATGTTCTTAATTTTGCCTTCAGAGGTTGAATATTTAATCGGCTGACATACTAAATCAGCACCAAAATCATAGGGAGCAGAAGCAGCATCATAATACTCAGCTGTTGCTTTCAGCAAGGTCATAATGCTTTCATAGTCATTAGCCAGTGTATAGTTTCTGCCGTTAATGGTTACGACATCTGCCAGATACAACTCAATAGGTGTCTTATTAGCAGTAGAGCTTACATTTAAAATTTGCATTTCCATCTTGTTTGCAAATGCTGTACCACCACTTCTGATTGTCTGCAGCAGATAACCATAGGTGTAGCTTACAGAAGAAGTCTGGAAGGTATATTTTGCAACCTTACCAAAAGCATCTAAGTAAAGCTTTAAGTTAACACCACCGATGATGTCACTACCAAAAGTAACATCAGATGCAAATTCATACTGCGTAGAACCAATCGTCAGTTTCTTTTCAGAAGCTGTCAGCGATGTAACTTTACCGCTGGGTACTTTGTCGGAAATCAGAACTTCCATGAATCTGTGGTCTTCACTTTCAGAAATAGAAAGAATCTGACCTTTTGCGATATTCTTGAACTCTGCAGCAGAGCCATTCTTAGTGATGGTAACATTCTTGTTCTTAGCTTCATCATCAACAACAATGCTACCGGTCTTCAGAACACCGCCATCGTAATATTCACCGTATACCAGTTTGCTGGAAGAATTTACAGATGTTACATACCAGTTAGTATAAGAAGTGAAGAAGATGATATCTGCAGCTGTTCCTTCACCATCTGTGCTCAAGAAGCGAATAGAACCTGCTTTAGAAATATTATCATCCAACAGTCCTTTAAATGTCTTTGTGTCATAATAGCTTCCGTTATAGATGATGGTTGCACTGGAAGAAACGGTAAGTTTTCTTTCGTCATCGTTGGCATCATAGTATTCAACGTTTGTGTTGGTATAAGAAGCAATGTCATCTACATCCAGTGTAAATTCATAGTTTCTGCCTCTTTGTTCACTTATGCTGGACAGATACTGAACATCAATGCTGATTTCTTCTTCGTAATACAGAACAACATGCTTACCTAACCATGAACGGATTTCATTCTTGTTCTTCAGGTTGCTGATGTTATAAATTGCAACATCACCGTTATCCATGATAACCTTAATCTGATTTGCAGATAAAGCAGTCGTATCGCCATCAATCAAGCTCAAGCCTTTAATCGCAACAATCTGACCTTTTTCTTCTTCCAGTTTGTTTTCATCAACAACCGGCAGACCACCCAGTTCTTCAGAAGAAAGTTCAGCCTTTAACATGTTGTCGACCAATTTGGCAATTGTGCCACGTTTTGCAGGAGCTTTATAGTCGCCGTCAGTAATACCTTTTACCATCTGGTAGCTTTCAGCAACCTTGATATAGCCCTGGGGATAACCACCATAAAGCTCTGATTCAGCTGTCTTAGCTAAAATAGGAGATTTTGCACAAACAACCATTTTAATAGCCTGTTCATATGTAACATTTTCGTCAGGCTTGAAGGTTCCATCATCATATCCATTGATAATTTTACGGTCATAAGCAGCTTTGATAAATCCAGCTGCCCAGTGGTTGGGTGCAACATCAGGAAAACCGGTGCTCTCTACAACTGTGTTAGCTACACCAGTCTGACCAAGCGCTGCCATAACCATTTTGGCAAATTCAGAACGCTTGATGTTTGCATCAGGATCAAAGATACCATCGCCCTTACCGGCAATAATGCCACGGTTTACAAGGCTCTGAATGGCACTGTAGTACTGATGTGTGTCAGGTACGTCAGTGAATTCTGTCGCAGATACAACCGGAACAGCAATGGATATTGCCATTGCAAGCACCAGAAGCAGCGACAAAATGCTTTTTATTTTTTTCATATGTTTCCCTCCAAAAATAAAATTTTTAGTTTTGACACGAATTGTAATTTTATTATATCACTGAAAGATTAAAAGGTCAATTGTTTATATTTTACTTTTCTGTTACAGTCTGCCTACCAAACCATTACGCTGTAAGGAACCAGTTTTCGATTCCATAAAAAATATCTGCATCCGACGGGGTGATCTCTCCCTTTAGCCTTTCATCAAAAGCAAGCACATCCTGCTCAAAACAGAGTCCGATCACCGGTACATTCTGGCGCAGCACATCACACAGTTCATGATAGAGTTGCTGCTTTTGCGTTTCTGCATCCTGCCGGGCTAATAAAACCAAAATCCGGTCAATGTCCTCAATGGAAATACCGCAAGGATTGGCATCGGTTTTCAGCAGAAAAGACAAATCGTAGTTGGCAGAAATCTGCACAGAACCAATAAAAACATCATATTCCTTTGCCTGGATTCGTTCCATATATTCTTCATAAGGAACACTTTTTACAACCGCCGGAATGCCAACAGCGTTCCAGGATTGCTTAACAGTTTCAGCAATTTTAACGCGAGCCGGATTGTCTGCATTCACCAAAATTTCAGGACAAAGTTCCGTCATTTCACCGTATACATCCTTTTCAAACACATCGTTGGTATCCATATCACGCCATCCATCTTCCGCCAGACGTGATGCCACCTGTTGCTTGTCTAATGGTTGAGGTGTTTGTCCGTTATTCCAATAGGAACCGATAGGTATTGGAACATCTGCCGCCTTTGCGTAAGATATCTGGCAAGACGTTAACATAGACTCTTTATCAAGCGCTGCCGACAGAGCCGACCTGGTAATTGGCGACAACATTGCCGGACGCTGATTGTTAATGCCAATAAACGTATATTTACCGGAGGAAAACTCCACAAATGACAGGTTCCGCTTCGGTGTGTATTCACGTAGGTGAATCACACCTGAAGGCAACAGGTCAATTTGCATGTTTTCAAGCATAGAAACCGCCGTTTCAACGTTTTTGAGGAGATATACCTGAATGTCCTGAATGTTAGGAGAAAAAGGCAAATGATAATTTTCGTTAACGGTTAAATACAATTCCTTGCTTTGTTTATAGCTTTGCACCTTATAGCGACCTGTTCCGTTCGGCACATAGGATAACGCATTATAATTACCCTCTAAATCCTGTTTTGAAATAACAGGAAAATCAAACAAAGCAGCCAAATTAATCACAGGCTCATATAAGGTCACAACCAACTTGTTACCATCTGCATGATAGGTATCGATTGATGCAAAACGATTTTGATAAAGAGCCGACGATTCCATCAAAAATGCAAGACTTGCCTCCACATCTGCCGCCGTCAGTTTGGCACCGCTATGAAATGTAACGCCGTCTTTTAAATAAAACTCATAACTCATCCCATTCGGTGACACAACATAGTTTTCACACAGTACATTTTCAACTGCATCCTGTGCTGTACGAGTAAAAAGTCCGTCATAGATAAGCTGCATGACGTATATGTTATTTTTATCTTGCATCAGTAGTGGATTCAAACTGGTCACGCCGCACATAGCAAGCCGCAATATGCCCCCCGGTTGCGGGGCTTGATCCGACATTTCATAATTCGTAACCTGTTTAAGTTCGGCGCCTTCTTTATCTATATCAGAAGTACAGCCGGAAGCAAAGCACAGGATTAAAACAACCATACACAACGCCATATATCGTTTAACCATAACTCTGCCTCCAATTCTATCTGTTATTCTGAGTCACTGCTCTCTACATACTGTTCGTATTGAGGCGGATTGCACACAGGGCACTGTCGCAGTCCAATCTCCTTCACCATGCTCCAGGGAACCTCCTGCGCTTCCTTACCGGAAAGCTCAGAGCAATTTTCTAAATGATAAACAATATCCATCGCCCAAAAAACCTTGGGGGCATCTTTCTCGCTGACAACCGTTTTGTTGCTTGAAGGCGCAACCGGTGTAGGTGCTGCAGACTCCGTCGGCGCAGCACTTGCCGGTGCATTTTGTCCTTCGTCAGCTTTTTTCCCGCAACCTGACAGACTAACAGTCAAAACCACTGCCAACAATAATAAAGAGATTCTTTTCATCACACATTTTTCCTTTCAAAAGCCAGCTCACTGCGAATCCAATCGCACGCCTGCTTCACAGCTTCATCAGCAGAAATTTCGCTAATAGTCTGCTCTTTGCGCAGCTTGTATTCTACAATGCCCTCCCCAGCCTTTTTACCAACTGTAATTCGAACAGGAATACCAACCAGATCAGCATCTTTAAATTTAACACCGGGACGCTCATCTCTGTCATCCATCATAACCTCAATACCGGCGCTGATAAGACTCTGATAAATTTTCTCTGCCACTGCTGCCTGCTCAGCGTTATCGCGGTTCACAGGCACCACAACCACCTGATAGGGTGCTGCACTCACCGGCCAAATAATGCCGTTTTCATCATGATTTTGTTCAATCACAGCCGCTAAGGTACGGTTCACACCAATGCCATAGCAACCCATAATGGGTGTTTGCGCCTTTCCGTTTTCATCTAAATAGGTGCAGTCTAAACTCTTAGTATATTTGGTACCCAACTTAAAGATATGGCCCACTTCCACACCGCGAGTGGTCTCAATGCGTTTGCCACAGCGAGGGCATACATCTCCTGCCGTAATGGTACGCAAATCTGCCACTTGGGTCGGTGTAAAGTCAGAGGGGTTTACATTTTCATAATGATAATCCGTCTCGTTAGCACCGATAATAAAGTTGCACATAGACAAGATTTCTTTGTCACAATAAATGGGTACAGATAAGCCAATCGGTCCGGCAAAGCCAACCTTAGCACCGGTAACCTCTGTAACGATGCAAGCCTCTGCCAGTGCTAAATCCTGCTCATTGACACCCAATAAATTAGCAAGTTTGGTTTCATTCACTTCTCTGTCACCACGAACCATAACGGCCACAGGCGTTTCACCGGCAACATAAATCAGTGTTTTTGCAAAATGCTTGCTGTCGGTTCCTAAGAAAGAAACCAGTTCTTCAATGGTACCGGCATTGGGCGTATGTATCTTTTGCATTGTCTTGGGGGCTTCCGGTGCCATGGCTTCCGGAATACATTCTGCTTTTTCATCATTAGCTGCATAACCGCAAGCGTCACAATAAGCCACAACAGCTTCACCGGTTTCGGATTTTACCATAAATTCCTGAGAACCGGAACCACCCATAGCACCACTGTCAGCGTCAACAACGATATAATCAAGACCCAAGCGGTCAAACACTCTGCAATAAGCGCGATACATGTTCTGATAGGATACATCAAGACCTGCCTCGTCACGGTCAAAGCTGTAAGCATCCTTCATCATGAACTCGCGGGAACGCATAACACCAAAACGTGGACGACGCTCGTCACGATATTTGGTTTGAATCTGATACAACGTTTGAGGCAACTGACGATAAGATGAAACCTCGCTTTTCACTGTCTGTGTGAAAATTTCTTCATGGGTAGGTCCTAAACAAAAATCGCGGTCGTTACGGTCCTTTAAGCGGAACATTTCAGGGCCAAACACGTCCCATCGTCCGGATTCCTGATAAGCCTCTGCGGGAAGCAGCGCTGACATGAGCAGCTCCTGTGCGCCGGCTGCATCCATTTCCTCGCGGATAATTTGCTCAACCTTATGCAGAGAACGCAGCCCCAATGGTAAATAGGAATAAATACCGGCAGCAAGCTTACGCATCATGCCGGAACGCAGCATGAGCTGATGGCTGGCAATTTCTGCCTCTGCAGGGGTTTCACGAAGGGTTTTAAACAGCATTTTTGACACTTTCATTAACTTTACCAATCCTTTCAAGGAAGCGGATAGTTTATCCGTTCATTTTACACAATGACAAGGTATAATAGACAGTTTACACCTTATTATATATAATAAACGTAAAAACGCCGTCTGTCAACCATTTTCAGCAAAATAAATTGACAAAACCATCAAATTCATATACAATAATAAAGTTAAAGGAGTGATACTCGTGATACTGATTCAGAACGCTAATATCTTGACCATGGAAGGTCAAAATATTAAAAACGGATACATCATCATCGAGGGCAGTAAAATTCACAGTTTGGGCGACATGAGCACCCTGACAGAACCCGCTGCCTCTTTTTCAGAAATCTATGATGCAAAAGGCAGTTATGCCCTCCCCGGCTTCATTGACGCGCATTGTCACGCCGGTCTGTGGGAAGAAGGTGCCGGCGCTGAAGGGGATGACGGCAACGAAGATACCGACCCTATTTTGCCCCAGCTTCGCGCCATTGATGCCATCAATCCTTTCGACGTTGCTTTCTCCGAAGCACTTTCTGCCGGTGTAACAACCGTTGTAACCGGTCCGGGCAGTGCAAATGTCATTGGCGGTCAATTCGCCGCCATCAAAACCGCCGGTCGCTGGGTAGATGAAATGGTCATCGCCGCTCCCCTTGCCATGAAAGCAGCTTTGGGTGAAAATCCTAAAATGGTCTATGGCGGCAAAAAGCAATCTCCCTCCACCCGCATGGCAACAGCTGCTGTACTGAGAGAGGCACTGTTCGAAGCAAAGGAGTATGTGCGTTTGTGGGATGCCTATGAAAAAGGCGAGGAAGAAGACAGACCTGAGCCGAATTTTAAATTAGATGCCCTCGCCCCTGTCATTCGCAAGAAAATGCCTTTAAAAATCCACGTACATCGGGCAGATGATATTTGTACCGCCATTCGTATTGCAGAAGAATTTGATATTCACATCACATTAGAGCATTGCACAGAAGGTCATCTAATTGCCCCACTACTTGCCGAAAAGAAAATCCCCGTGATGTTAGGTCCTACTCTGGGGGGCCGCACGAAGCCGGAACTAAAAAATATGAGCTTTGACATTTATCGCGTATTTGAAGAAGCCGGCATCCCCTTTGCTATTATTACCGACCATCCTGAAATCCCCTTAAACCGTCTTTATCTGTGTGCGGCTTTAGCGCACCAAAGTGGCGTTTCTACCGAAACAGCTCTTGCTGCCATCACCATAAACGCCGCCAAAAACGTGGGATTATCTCACCGAATCGGTAGCATTGCACCGGGCAAAGATGCTGATATTGTTATTCTCTCCGGCTCGCTTCTTTCCCTTGGCTCTGCCGTTAAAACCGTATTTGTAAATGGCATTGCCCATAGCGCAGAATAACACCCACAACCATACGAAAGGAAACAATATGTCTAACCAAACGATTGAATCTAAAGCACCCATCAGTGAAAATAAAATGGGTGTTATGTCTGTTAACAAACTCTTGATCACCATGTCGCTTCCCATTATGATTTCCATGCTGGTGCAGGCTCTGTATAATATTGTTGACAGTATTTTTGTATCCCACCTCTGCGAAGACGCACTCACTGCCGTTTCGCTCGCCTTCCCCATTCAAAATCTGATGATTGCAGTAGCGGCAGGCACAGGCGTCGGTGTCAATGCACTACTGTCGCGCAACCTTGGTGAAAAGAACTTCGCCGACGCAAATAAGGCAGCGGTAAACGGTATTTTTCTCTTCTTTATAAGTTCTCTTTTATTTGCTGTTTTCGGCCTGACACTATCCGGCGTTTTCTTTCGAACACAAACGGATATCCCCTATATCGTGGATCAGGGCACACCCTATTTGACCATTGTCTGCACCTTCTCGTTTGGCGTGTTTGGACAAATAATTTTTGAGCGATTGCTGCAGTCAACCGGCAAAACCATGTACAGCATGTATACACAGATCACCGGTGCTGTTGTAAATATTATTTTAGACCCCATTATGATTTATGGTTTATTTGGCTTTCCTCGGTTAGAGGTTGCCGGTGCTGCCATTGCAACCGTCATCGGACAATTCGTTGCGCTTTGCATTGGCCTTGTGTTAAACCTGAAGGTAAACAAGGAAATCCACATCAGTTTCAAGCATTTCCGTCCCTCGGGCAGAATCATTAAAAGAATCTATGCCGTTGGCATTCCATCTATCATCATGCAGTCCATTTCCTCCGTCATGACCTATGGACTGAATCAGATTTTAATGGGCTTTACCAAAACTGCCGCTGCTGTTTTTGGTGTATATTTCAAACTTCAGAGCTTTATCTTTATGCCGATTTTCGGTTTAAACAATGGTATGGTTCCCATCATTGCTTATAACCTGGGTGCAGGAAAAAAAGACCGTATGCGAAAGACCATTGTATACAGCATCATTTACGCCACAAGTTTAATGCTCTTTGGCATGCTGATGATGCAACTATTCCCCGGGCAGATTCTCACTATTTTTGAAGCGTCTCCCGAGATGCTCTCCATCGGCACTGCTGCCCTGCGCATTATTAGTTTGCACTTTTTGTTGGCAGGTTTTTGTATTATCACCACTTCCGTATTTCAGGCAATCGGCAACGGACTCATCAGCATGTTCATTTCCATTACCCGCCAACTTGTGGTGCTGCTGCCGGCTGCCTACCTTTTGTCTTTGTTGGGAAGTGTGAACTACGTTTGGTTTGCCTTTGTGATTGCAGAGTTTGCCTCACTCATCCTCTGCAGCGTGCAACTGCGACGTGTCTATAAAACGGTTTTATCCGATTAAAAATTAAAAAACTGAATATTTTAAAAGGTTTTGTCGAAAAGTTTTTCGCTTTCGACAAAACCTTTTCTTTTTCATCAAAGGATAAACCTTCAAGTTGTTGAATTATATAAAAAGGAAATATTTTACAATTGCACAAAGGCAAAAGCCTGAAAGGAGGAAAGGGTTTTGCAAATTTCAATCAAGCTAACCCAAAGAACACTCATCGTGACACTAAGCGGTGAACTCGACCACCACAGTGCCGAGCAGGTACGTTTTCTCATTGAGCGTGCCATCACAGAACAACATGCCAAAAATCTGATTTTCGATTTTTCTGCTCTGTCCTTTATGGATAGTTCTGGCATTGGTATGGTGATTGGCCGCTACAAACTGATACATGCATTAGGCGGCAAAGTCGCTTTGGTTTGCATCAGTCAAAGAATGAAAAAACTTGTCACCATGTCGGGTCTTACGCGACTTGTTGGTGTATATCACAGTGTAGAAGATGCCATGAAGGAGGTAAAGGGAGCATGAACCTGACAGACAACAAAATGAAACTTGAGTTTTTAAGTAAATCAGCAAACGAAGGCTTTGCACGCGCTGCCGTTGCCGCCTTTGTCAGTCAGTTAGACCCCACATTAGAGGAATTGGCAGACATTAAAACTGCTGTTTCCGAAGCTGTTACCAATGCCATCGTTCATGGCTACGGCCACCCCAACGGCATCGTGACCATTCTGTGTGAGTTATCGCAAAACACAGCAAAAATTGAGGTCTGCGATAACGGCAAAGGAATTGCCGACATTGCGCTTGCCACCAAACCGTTATATACACAATCCCCCGATTCCGAGCGTTCCGGCATGGGCTTTACCGTTATGGAAACTTTTATGGATACCATGACTGTTGAATCAGCACCAAATCAGGGAACCATTGTAACGCTCACCAAACAAATCGGCACCGCTTCCTGAAGAATGGGAGGATATCATGGTTACATATGACCTAATCAAGCAGTGTGCAACCGGAGACTCAGTGGCAAAAAGCAAGCTGGTAGAAGAAAACACAGGTCTGATTTATATGGTGGTGAATCGCTTCCGAAACCGTGGAACCGAGCCGGAAGATTTATTTCAAATTGCTGCCGTGGGACTACTGAAAGCAATCGACCGTTTCGATCCACAACTCGGCATGCAGTTTTCAACCTATGCTGTTCCATTAATGATGGGAGAAATTCGCCGTCATCTTCGCGATGACGGACCCATTAAGGTCAGTCGTGGCTATAAAATGCTGGCATCAAAGGCCGCAGCACTACGTGAACACCTGTTGGCTGAAAAAGGTGCCGAACCCTCGATTACAGAAATTGCAACCGCACTTTCTGTAGACCCGGCTGAACTCAGCGCCGCCTTAGTCGCTGTAAGGGTGCCTGATTCATTAGACGAGCCATACGGCGAGTCTGCACGCCCTTTAAAAGAACAAATCCCCTCGGATAGTCAGGAGGAAAAGTTCATAAACCACATGGCTTTAAAGCAACTGATTCAAGCCCTCCCTAACCGCGAGAAAAAAATCATACTGTTGCGATATATGAAGGAAGAAACCCAAGCACAAATTGCAAAAAAACTGGGCATTTCCCAAGTGCAGGTATCGAGGATTGAAAAGAAAATTTTAGAAAAGCTTCGCATGGAATTATGAACAAATAAAAACATTCATTATTTGCACATTATTTTATTTAATCAAAAATTGTATCTTGCATACTGAACAGAAAAAGTGTATAATCTAAAACAATGATTGCTCTATAATCAAAAATCCGTTGGCTACGGACGAGGAGGATACTATAATGTTAAAGCTAAACAGAGAGGAAGTAAGCGATAAGATTTATGCCTGTTGGATTGGCAAAAACATCGGCGGCACCTTGGGTGGTCCGTTTGAAGGAAAAAGAATGGTGTTAGACTGCAAAGGCTTTACCACAGAAGCAGGCATCCCACTCCCCAATGATGATCTGGATTTGCAGCTTGTGTGGTTAAAAGCAATGCGAGATGTCGGTCCGCTGTCTCTAAATGCTAAAACCTTAGGGACATATTGGCTGGAATTTATAACACCGTGTTGGAATGAATACGGGGTGGCAAAATCAAACATGAAAAACGGTCTTGAACCGCCCTTATCCGGACAATATGCCAACTTTTGGAAACACTCAAACGGCGCCTGGATTCGTACGGAAATTTGGGCAACGCTCTTCCCCGGCGATGCTGAGATGGCTGTCAAATTTGCATTTGAAGATGCCTGCGTAGACCATGGGGTTGGTGATGGTACACACGCAGCAATTTTTGTTGCAGCAATGGAAGCTGCTGCATTTGTTAAAAATGATTTGCGCGAGCTGATTAACATTGGTTTGTCAAATATTCCGAAAGATTGCCGTTTTGCCACCTATATCAACACTGTTTTAGAGTGCTATGATGCAGATATGACATGGCTTGAAACCAGAAATAAGATCACCGACATGAGTCTTGCTGATCCTGAACTCGGTTGGTTCAATGCACCTGCAAATGTTGGTTACGCCATCATTGGTTTGCTCTATGGCAAAGGCGATTTCAAAGAATCGATGCTCATTGCCATCAACTGTGGTGACGATACCGACTGCTCTGCCGCAACTGTTGGCTCTATTTTAGGCATTATGCATGGCAGCAAGATCATCCCGAAAGACTGGCAGGAGCATATTGGTGATACCATCGTAACCAAATGCATTAACATCCCTTCCACAGCATGCCATACAGTTCACTATATCCCCTCAACCTGTTCACAGTTTGCAAACATGATTCTCGATACACATCACCTGACCTTAGCCGATAGACCGGTAGAAATTATCGATGGTGAAACAGAAATTGACGAAGAGGTCATGAAAAGATTTTATGGCGACAAACTGAACTTATCCAAAAAACCGGAATATTTCACAGAAATGAATACACCCCTTGTCAAAATTGTAACAGCATATGACTCAGAGCCTACCATTGCACCATTCGAAGAAAAGAAAATCACTTTAATCTTTAAGAATAATATGGTTTCTCAGAAAAATTTCAGTTGCCGATGGATTGTTCCCGAGGGCTGGAGCGTATCGGGCAAAAAGACAATTTCATTGAATTATTTGCCTTGCGAGGGTACTCTCGATGCAGAGTTCATCATCACAGCAGGTGAAACTGTAGAAGCAAAAAACAAACTGGTTGCAGAAATCTCCTGCGATGGTCAGCATGAAACTATCTATATTCCCGTGACATTTTTGGGATAAAAATGAATTAAGTACATAATAAATATCCCCCCGTATAACGGGGGGTTTTTCATTTTCGGGCATAGCCCTAATACTACTGGCTGCACACAAGTG
>JAZOBC010000033.1:0-3373 GCA_045595795.1 Clostridia bacterium
TAAAGACACCTTCGGGTGTCTTATTTTTATGTCCAAAACAAAAACTATAGCACCCGTATTTCAGGGTGCTATTTTGATAATAATTATGTATAGGAATTTTAACGAATTACATATTACCTAAATTAATAAGGAATACCAACAGCCAAATACCAGCAGCTACGAGACCCAAAACAAATGTAAATTTAACCATACTTTTTATGCTTTTAGTGGTTTCAAGTTGCTCGGCGGCAATCATCAATGGTAAATCTTCATCTGTAATACCATCGAGGATAACTTTTTGTTCTACTCCCTCGGAGTTTTTTATAATAATATCATCTTCTTTTTTATATTTTACTTGTTCAACATCAAGTACGCCAAGTCTTGCCAATTTCTTTATTATATTAACGTTTGTTTTCATTATGGAAAACCTCCTCTATTATTTATAGTTTTATTATATCATAAATATATTGGAAAATCAATACAGTTTGTAGATTCTATAAAAATATGTATTCCACAACATATCACAATAAATAGTACGAATATCAAAACATGGGTTAGTGATTTGTCATATGCGTCTACGGCTGTAAATGGTGTAAAACAAGCAACAACTACGACTGCTTATGCAAATGCTGTTAAAAATTTATCTTTAAGACAGGCAGAATTAGCCTTGTCAACAAAAAATCTTTCAGCCGAACAACAAAGAGAGATTTTAGTT
The DNA here is from genome assembly GCA_045595795.1 of Clostridia bacterium. Classification (GTDB taxonomy): domain Bacteria; phylum Bacillota; class Clostridia; order UBA1381; family UBA9506; genus UMGS755. The sequence goes on from JAZOBC010000033.1 coordinate 695, forward strand.
ACTGCTGGGCTTATTAAAGAAACTGGAACTTTAACCGTGGCTCAGGCTACGGAGGCACTTACTACTGATACAAGAAATGCTGCTGATGTAGAAGCGTTAATGTTAAAGGCTGGTTTGATTACGGAACTCGGAGCAGAGACAACTGCCACGATCACTGTAGATGCTGCCAAACTAAAAGAGTTGGTTGATACAAAGGTATTGACGCAAGCAGAAGCAGAATTACTTGCTATGAAGGCAGGTGTTACTTTCCAAAGCACAAAAGAAGCAGCTACATTAATTGCAAGTAACGCTAAACTTGGAAGTAGCTTCGCTATTATGGGTAAAACGGCTGGAGCCGCATTAAAAGGTATTGGGACTGGACTTCTTTCATTTACTTCGGCACATCCTTTAATTGCTGCGTTAGTTGGTGTGGTTAGTATTGTCGGTCTGGTAACAACCGGAACTAAAAAACTACGAGAAGAGCAAGAACAAGCAATAGAAAGTGCGTTTCACGATTCTACCTTTTATGAAATGTAAGCTTCCACATCGCTAAAGGTAATGTTTTTGTGAAGCGCAAAGTTAATGCCGTTGGCAACCACCTTTGATACACGGTCTAAAAGTAAATCGACCTCCTTCGGCGTCACAATAAAGGAAGAGATGCTCTCCGGAAGCGTACTCTGCAGCATAGCATATTGGCTGTCACGGTCAAGACCGGAAAGTGCCTCATGAAGCTGACGGTTTTCTTGTGTTTTTTCTGTTTCAGTTGCCATTTGCAGGGCATCGGCGGTAATGGTCACCGCATCCACCACCGTAGGAACGCCAACAGCAATCACCGGCACACCTAAGCTGCTTTCATTTAATGCCTTGCGCTGATTCCCTACACCGGCACCGGGGCTGATGCCGGTATCACAAATCTGAATGGTGGTGCTGATTCTGTCAATGCTGCGAGCTGCCAAGGCATCCACCACAATCACCACATCGGGCTTAATTTTTTCTGTCACACCGCGCACCACCTCACCCGTCTCCATGCCGGTTGTCCCCAAGACACCGGGGCTGATGGCGCACACAGGCCGAATGCCTTCATCAATTTGGTCGGGAATGTAGGTCAAGAGGTGGCGTGTTACCATGAGTCGCGATATCACCTTTGGGCCCAACGAATCCGGCGTGATATCCCGGTTCCCTAAGCCAACCACCAACACATGACTCTTTTCTTTTAAGGAAAGAAGTGCACCAAGCTCCCTTGCCACAAGATGACATAACGCTTCATATTCCTCTCCTTCTGCAATGTTTACGTTGGGAAACTCAATGGTGATATAATGTCCCACTGGCTTTCCCATTTTTTGTTCCGCCTCCGGTGTTTCAATTTTGACCCTTGTTATGTGCATGCTTTCTTTGTCTTCTTGAGAAAGTGTGACACCGCTGAGTTCTTCTGCTGCCTCCACGAGCATTTCATGTGCTTCTAAGGCTAAGTCTGTGCGTATGTTCTTCATAACTGCCTCCTGTTTCACCTTTTTTATATAGTATCAAAAAAAATTTTTAAAATATGCGGAACTTTTTGAAAAATCCTGCGTCTATATAGGCGTAAACAAAATACATAAGGAGGATATCTCACATGAAATTTCAAACAAAAACAAGAATTTTAGCTGCTGTGTTAGCAGTTTCTATGGCCGCCATCGGTTCCGGTGCTGTCTTTGCCGAAGACGACATTATGTTAATTGATGAAATGCCCATCGAAGCTCCGATCGCACAGGAAACCCACGTTCAGGCTGACGGTATTGTAAGCGAAGTTAACACCGAAGCCGAAGTTCCCTACATCATCATTGGTGAAGCAATGGAACAGATTCACTTCCACATCAGTGACGAAACCGTTTTAATCAAAGCAGACGGCACCCCCATCAGCCTGGCTGATATCGCTGTTGGCAACACATTGCGCGTATATCATTCCCCCGCTATGACACGCAGCCTGCCCCCTCAGACCACTGCTTTGGCTGTGATTCTGGTTGAGAACGAAACCGACCTGGTTCCACTTTACGCTGTTGCAGGTTCTATCAACAAGACAGACGATGCAACCGAAATTGAAGCCTTAGACGGCTCCGGTATCTTTGTTCCGGCACCTGGTTGCGAAGTTGTTCCCTACAAAACCCGTAACATTGTAACCTTAAGCGATATTACCGAAGGTCGTGCATTCCTGGCATGGAGCGAAATCGCCACCATGAGCCTGCCTGCTATTTATAACCCCAGTAAAATCATGGTTCTCCCCGAAGCTGCTCAGGAAGAAGCTATTTCCGGCATTTATGTAAACGGCGAGCAAATTGCAGCAGATATTAAGATTGACGGCGACATTGCTCTGGTGCCCGTTCGCGCCATCAGCGAAAAATTAGGCTACACCGTAACCTGGAACGGCACTGACAGAAGCGTGACCATTGGTGATTTAACCATCGTGTTAGATAGCACCACTGTTACCGCCAATACTGCTCGCAGCACCAGCGAACTGGAAATTGCCCCTGCCTTAATTGAAGAGCTGACTTATGTTCCGGCTTCCTTCTTCACATTGCTCACCGGCAACACTGCAAACGTAAGTGAAGGCTTGGTTGAAATTAACGCATAAATATTAAAGAAAATTACAAAACAGGCTATGTGATCGCATAGCCTGTTTTTTGTATTGTGTAACGCCAACCACCAGCAATGCTGGTGGGATAA
>JAZOBC010000034.1:0-50236 GCA_045595795.1 Clostridia bacterium
CCTCAAGGGGAAGGCTTTCCGGCAAATGACTGATACTATTTCAAAATGTCACCTAAACAATTCGCTTTGTTATAAATTTTAAGCTGATAATTATTCATCGGTTAACCTCCATTGAACCACGCGACTATCGCGTGGTTTTCGTTATACAAAAAGAGCAGCTTTGCGCACAACAAAGCTGCTCTCTTCTAAATTACATCGTAATCTTTTTTCTCCTTCTGCGAACGCAAAGAACGGCACCGGTGCCGCCACCAGCAACCACGACAGCTGCTGCCCCTGCAATCAGCGCAATCACACCGCCTGAAAGGGGAATTTCCAAGGCCGAGGGTGACACCTCGTAAAGCAGCAAAAAGAGTCGGTATAAAATAACCGCTGCTTGCTCTCTTGTGATATCCTCACCAGGATTCAGCATGCCCCCACGATCAATCAAGCCCTCGCGCACTGCCAGTGCCACCAGGCTTTCTGCCCACTGGCTAATATTGTTCCAGTCCTCAAACGCACCAGTATAGGCACCAATATCTTCAGGCAAGGTATACCCCTTTTGGTCAACCAAAGTACGGGCAGCAAGGGCCAGCATTTGTTCAACGGTGATGTTCCGGTTACCGCTGAATGTACCATCATCATAACCTTCTACAATATTTCTGTGTTCTGCCGATGCAACATAGGGATAATATTCGTTATCCGCCGGCACATCCGGGAAGCTGGTGGCTAAATTCTTATCTAATGCAAAGAACATACCAACAAGAGCTTGGGTAAACTGATAACGTGTCAGCGGGTCCTGAGGCAAAAAGCGACTGTCATCTAAGGTCAGATAGCCCTTTGATACCATATAGCGAATCGCTCTTTGGCTTTCTTCTGAAAGTTCTGCAATATCATCAATGGCAATGTTGTTTTCTACAACCTCATACTGTCCTGAGTAAGGTGTTTCAAAAGCAATGCATCCGGCATACTCGTCATACTGTCCACCCCAGTTTGCACTGCCGTCACTGTAAGACGCCATCACAGTGCTGAGCATGTCTGCCGCAGGCAAACCGATGATAACTGATGCAGGCAACTGCTCAATGACCGTTTCATCTTCTGTTAAAAAGTTAACGGTATATAAATTGTCTCCTGTTTTAGAGAACTGAATGATCAGCGTTTCATATTCTTCCAGCAAAATCTCAATCTGTTGGGGCGAAAGCTGAATATAGTGTTGATTGTCTCCTAACAAAATCTGCAAATTGCAGTCTCCCAAAGCCTTTTGCATGGATTCATCCAAGGTAATCTGGCAAGGCTTTTGGTTTTTGCAGTTTTTCCACAAAATGCGTACGATGACTGTAACGGGCTTACCCAAAGTCAAATCGTTTTCTAATAAAAATTCGTCAATATCCTCTTTAAGCTTGTGGGGTTCAAAATCCAGATTCGAGATCATTTTTTCATTCACGGTTAACCGATTGCCCTTACCCGATACCTTACTGGTGCATAAAGATATAAGGCTGTTTTCGATGAAATCTGACAGCTCCGCTAATGCCGCGTCATTGGGCTTAATGCCATCCATATTATCCAGACAGTTCTGTAAATATTTCACGATTTCCCTTGAAGATTTAAAGGAAGAAGCTTTATCCTGGTCAATGCTCATATTTGACGATGATGTGCTGACTGATACAATCTCATTGAGTTTGGCTTCGTCAGCAGGCGTCTCATGCTGCTCCGTAATCTTCCACTGATTTTTCCCTTTGCTGCGGCTACCGCTGACCACAACACCCTGCTCATTGCCATCAACTATAATCACAACATAATATACGCTGTCAGTCAGCTGATAAATGCCCACTATCTCACCGCCAACCTTTTTGGCTACCATTTCTGCTATTTCAGCGGCATAGGCATGCCCCTCCATCTGCACTTTGATATAATTGGTATAGGGTGAATAGGACGCCACGTATTGCTGCAACAGGCTTAAAAGTTCCTCACTGTTATGCATGGTGCTTACTTCCATAAAATCACCGTCAACCATGTCATACAGCTGATAAGCCATGGTATATTTTTCTAAATAACGCTCATAATCCTGCAATGATGTAGCTATGTCTGCACCTGCATTGGCCATATGTCCGTCAATAAACAACTCTTGATTAGACATCAGACTATTCCATTGAAACACAGCCTTATGAAAAACCTGTAGCTTTCCGTTTTCCATGGAAAGGAAAAAGGTGCCTCGTTCCTCGCCCGGGTCTATGGCCGGGCATTCAACACACAAAACAGGAACACCCTCAAAACGGCCAAAAGAATAACCGCCGTAGTTAACCATATTAACCAAAGAATGAATATCAAATTTCTTCAAAGTACCATTCTGATACATCCAAACAACACCGGCTCTTTCTCCCACGGGCCAGGTAGCAAACAAAACAGGATAACCATCCCCTGCAAAATCCACCAGTGCCACGCGGTCGTCTGAGTTAAGCTGACTAAGCACATCAGCATAAGCCTGCGCCATTCTGCTATCCATTTTGCAAAGGGTACGGTCTCCGTAATAAGCAATTTTCTCTAAAATTGCGGCAGGCTTTGGCAGTGGCATAACAATCTCCAGGTCTTCTAAGCATTCTTCTAAGGTTTTGTATTCATTAGTTGATTCTGAAACTGCGTAAAGAAGATTGCCTGTTTCGCCTGTATAGCCGGTTTCAAAACGCAACACAACCTCAGAGCGGTTGATATCCATGCCGCCTTTTGCAAACAAGGCCTCCATCATGGCCTGATGCTCTGCCACAAGGCCACCATTTAAAGATGCCTCTGAAATCTTCTCACTCTCTGCTTTAGACAGGTTTTGCAAGGTCAATTCTTCCAGCTTGTCTCCCACCGGGAAGAGACCTCTGGTAATGACGCGGGTTGAACCCTGTTCTATATCATATGTAAGAGCAAATTTGTCTCCGTCCTGCCATACAGCCACATCAGAGTTCAAATTTGCTTTTCCTAACAATTTGAGCTTGGTATGTTGGGGGTCAAAGGAATAAACTGTAAGTTCATGGGCAATCGGGGCAAAGGTATCGGGCTCTGATTTCTTTGTTGTTAAGCCCACAATCAATTCTTCAATGCCGTCATTGTTTAAATCCTTGCAATATGCAATGGATACGCCGGTGCCGGATTGATACCGTCTGGCTAAGGTTTCATCCTTCCACGTGCGGTCCTTTCTAACACCATGCTTGTTCACCAGCTGCTGCACAATATTTTGATAGGCAATGCGGGCGCCACCATCTTCCGGCGTTGCCGTTACGCTGTCAATGGGCAAACCCACAAGGCTAAACAAAAGCACAGCACTCAAAAACCAAGCACCAACTCGACGAACCATTTGTTTTGTTTTCATAGGATAATCCCCTTTTCTTTTTTACATTTTTTTGGCACAAACCATGCCAAATAAACATCTTATCTTATTATACAAAAACCCGTGATAATTTTCAAGTGTAAAATCACTTTTTCCGGCTCTTAGAGTCAGAAATTCTTTGACTTTTTTATTAAAATAGGGTACAATATAAAGTGGTATATCTTGATTGGAAAGGGTTTTTATATATGGCAGCAGATCGCATTTATATAAAAGGTGCAAAAGAACACAATTTAAAGAATATTGATGTCACCATTCCAAGGGACAAGCTTGTGGTGTTTACCGGTCTTTCCGGCTCCGGCAAGTCATCTCTTGCTTTTGATACTATTTATGCCGAAGGCCAGAGACGATACATGGAGTCTCTGTCTTCTTATGCCCGTCAGTTCTTAGGTCTCATGGAAAAACCAGATGTAGAGCTGATTGACGGTTTATCCCCTGCCATTAGCATTGACCAGAAAACCACCAGCAAAAATCCTCGTTCCACCGTGGGAACCGTAACCGAAATTTATGACTATCTTCGTTTATTATATGCACGCATTGGCGTGCCCCACTGCCCCAAATGCGGCAAAGAAATCAAAAAACAAACCATTGACCAGATTGTGGATCAGGTACTTCTGCTCCCTGAAAAAACGAAATTTCAAATTTTGGCACCGATCATCCGCGGCAAAAAGGGTGAACACCAAAAGCTGTTTGATGATGCAAAACGAAGCGGTTTTGTCCGCGTTCGTGTTGACGGCATCATTTATGACTTATCTGAAAGTTTTTCCTTGGAAAAAAACAAAAAACACAACATTGAAATCGTTGTGGACCGCTTGGTTGCCGGGGGCGACAACAAAAAACGTTTGGCCGACTCTTTGGAAACGGCAATTTCTTTAACCGGCGGACTGGTGCTCGTCGATGTCATCGGCGGTGAGGAAATGCTGTTTTCCGAAAATTATGCCTGCGATGATTGCGGCATCAGCATGGAAGAACTGGCACCCCGTATGTTCTCCTTTAACAGTCCCTTTGGTGCCTGTCCCGACTGCGCCGGTCTTGGTGAGCAAATCAAAATTGACCCGAAGCTTGTCATTGACTATAATAAGTCTTTAAATGATGGTGCCGTCTCTGCCATTGGTTGGGGTAACGCCGATAACACAGAAAGTGTTTCCTACATGTATTTTACGGCTCTTTCCAAGCACTATGGCTTTTCTCTCGATACCAAATTCCGTGATTTGCCCGAAGAAATTCAAAATATTCTCCTTTATGGCACTCAAGGCGAAAAGCTGGACCTTTCTTATGAACGTTCCTATGGTACAGCCACCTACCGTGCGGCATTTGAGGGAATTATTAACAACTTGGAGCGTCGGTATAATGACACCTCCAGTGAATTTATGAAAGCTGAATATGAAAAGTTGATGACAGCCCACGACTGCCCCTCCTGCCATGGCAAACGCTTAAAGCCGGAGCCCTTGGCTGTTACCGTTGGGGGACTGAACATTTGGGAGCTGACGCAGCTTTCCATTTATGATACCTTAGAGTTTTTCCGTAACCTGACGCTTTCTGAGCGTGACGCATCCATTGCCCGACTGATTTTGAAAGAAATCCATGCACGTCTCGGCTTTTTGGTGGATGTGGGATTGGGGTATTTAACCCTGTCTCGCGTTTCCGGCTCACTCTCCGGCGGTGAGGCACAGCGCATTCGTTTGGCAACCCAAATTGGCTCCAGCCTCATGGGTGTGCTCTATATTTTAGACGAACCCTCCATTGGCTTGCATCAACGAGATAACGACAAGCTTTTAGAAACTTTAAAGCGGCTTCGCGACCTGGGCAACACTTTGATTGTCGTAGAACACGACGAGGACACCATGTATGCTGCTGACCACATTGTTGATATCGGCCCCGGTGCCGGTGTCCATGGCGGTTATGTGGTGGCCGAGGGCACCGTTGAAGAGATTATGGCAAATAAAAATTCCATCACTGGTGACTATTTAAGCGGTCGGAAGTATATCCCCGTTCCCACAGAGCGGCGACCGGGAAACGGATATTTTTTGAAAGTCCATGGTGCCGCGCAAAACAACTTAAAGAACGTGGATGTTGACATTCCCTTAGGAACTTTCTGCGCTGTGACCGGTGTTTCCGGTTCCGGCAAATCTTCTTTGGTCAATGAAATTATCTATAAATATTTAGCAAGAGAATTAAACCGCGCCCATCTGATTCCCGGTCGTGTTGAGGAAATATCGGGTCTTGAGCATTTGGATAAAGTCATTGATATTGACCAATCTCCTATTGGCAGAACGCCCCGCTCTAACCCCGCAACCTATACCGGTGTTTTCGGAGACATTCGTGAAATTTTCGCTGCCTCAACTGACGCTAAAATCCGTGGCTACAAGGCCGGACGTTTCAGCTTCAACGTGAAGGGTGGCCGTTGTGAAGCCTGCAGCGGTGACGGTATTATTAAAATCGAAATGCACTTTTTGCCCGATATTTATGTTCCCTGCGAGGTTTGCAAAGGTAAGCGTTATAATCGGGAAACATTGGACGTAAAATATAAAGGAAAAAACATCCACGAGGTTTTGGAAATGACCGCAGAGGAAGCCTTGGAATTTTTCAAACACGTACCCAAGATTCAGCGTAAGATGCAAACCCTGTGCGATGTAGGTCTTTCCTATGTCAAAATCGGTCAGCCCTCTACCCAGCTTTCCGGCGGTGAGGCACAACGCGTGAAGCTTTCGACAGAGCTTTCAAAGCGCAGCACAGGAAAAACCATTTATATTTTAGACGAACCCACCACCGGTCTCCACACTGCCGATGTGCACAAGCTTTTGGAAGTACTCCAGCGTTTAGTTGATGCCGGCAATACTGTTCTGGTGATTGAGCACAATTTAGACGTGATTAAAACCGCAGATTATATCATTGATTTAGGCCCCGAAGGTGGCGACGCAGGTGGTCAGATTGTGGCAACCGGCACCCCGGAAGAAATTTGCGCCTGCAAAGAGTCTTACACGGGTCAATATTTGAAAAGAGCATTAGAGCAAGGAAAGAAATAAGGTGAGTATATGAAGCACAAGGGCAAGGAGTCCCCTTTTGTTAGTTGTATTGTTGCTGCTGCCGGCAAAGGCAGTCGCATGCAATCAGACCTGAATAAAATCTTTTTGGAATATGGTGGCATGCCGGTGCTGGCGCATACGTTACTTGCGCTGCAACGCTGTTCCTTCATTCATGAAATCGTTGTGGTAACTTCTGAATGCGATATTCTAGGCTGCAGCGATATCGTGGCAGAATTTGATATTACCAAGGTGAAAACCATTACCATAGGCGGCGCAGAGCGTCAGGATTCTGTTCGCAACGCCCTGCAGGAGGTATCTTCATGCGCCGATATTGTCTTGATTCACGATGCCGCCCGTTCACTGATTACAGAAACCGTGATTCAAAACGTGGTGGACGGCGTTATAGAGTGCGGTGCTGCCGCACCGGGCGTCCCCTGCAAAAACACCTTAAAGCAACGGGATGAAAGCGGCATGATTTGCGGCACACCCGACCGCAGCATGCTCTATGAAATACAAACACCCCAAGGCTTTCAGCGCGATTTAATTTTGCAAGCACACACACACGCACACCAAAACAACATCAGCGGAACCGATGATTGCTTTTTGGTGGAACAACTGGGGCACAGAGTTAAAATTGCCGAAGGTGATTACCGCAACATTAAAATCACCACGCCGGAGGATTTGCTCATTGCTGAGATTTTCTCCACAGAGGACTGAATAACAGAATTTTTTACATACCAAGGAGGAACTACCATGTTTGACTTACGAATTGGACACGGCTACGATGCACACCGCTTTTGCGAAGGACGTCCCCTGATATTGGGTGGCGTTTCCGTTCCCCACACACATGGTCTTGCAGGGCACTCCGATGCTGATGTGCTGCTGCACGCTTTGATGGATGCCATGCTGGGTGCCGCTGCATTAGGAGATATCGGTAAGCACTTTCCCGATACTGACGAGGCCTTTCGCGGCATCAGCAGCTTGGAACTTTTGGCTAAAACCAATAAACTCATTAAAGAACAGGGCTACACCCTGCATAATGCCGATATCACCATCATTGCACAGGAGCCAAAGCTCGCTCCTTATATTGACGGCATGCGTCAGCGAATTGCAAAGCTGTTAAACAAGCACTTGTCTTCTATTTCCGTCAAAGCAACCACCACAGAACACATGGGGTTTGAAGGGCGCTCGGAGGGCATTAGCTGTCATGCTGTTTGTCTTTTGAAAAATTTAGAGTAGTTCTTGCTATTTAAGCGTTTATTTGATATAATGTATAAGATATAGAATGTGCTAAGGAGGATTTGCCTTTGTTTTCCCGTATGAGAAGCGACATTAGAGCCATCAGGGAACGCGACCCTGCCGCCAGAAGCTCGCTGGAGGTTTTTTTGCTGTACTCCGGTTTTCATGCGCTGTGTTGGCATCGTTTGGCACATTGGTTATATCGAAAGCGTCGTTTTGCACTGGCGCGTTTCATATCTCAAACCAACCGATTTTTCACCGGTATTGAAATTCATCCGGGCGCAACCATCGGAACAGGGTTGTTCATTGACCATGGTATGGGCGTGGTGATTGGCGAAACCACCGAAATTGGTGATAACTGCACAATTTATCAGGGGGTTACCTTAGGCGGTACCGGTAAAGAAACCGGCAAGCGTCACCCTACCTTGGGCAACAATGTGATGGTGGGCAGCGGCGCCAAGGTGTTAGGCCCCATAAAGGTGGGCGATAATTCCAAAATTGCCGCCGGTGCTGTTGTTTTGATTGAAGTGCCGCCGAATTCCACTTGCGTGGGTGTTCCGGCGCGTATCGTCAAAATTAACCACAAGCGCGTCAGCGACTTAGACCAGGTACACATTCCTGACCCTGTGTCTCAGGAGCTTTGTCGCTTGCAGGCACAGCTTGACCGTTTAGAAAAAAAACTAATGGAAGATAGTTCTTCCTCCGAACAATAAATTCGCATAAAAGGATGATCGCTTTATGAAACTCTACAACACCATGACAAGAAAGAAAGAGGAATTTATTCCTCTCAACGCCGGCGAAGTGAAAATGTATTCCTGCGGTCCGACGGTATATAATTACTTCCATATTGGTAACGCACGACCCTTCATTATTTTTGATACCCTGCGTCGCTATTTTGAATATCGTGGCTATCAGGTAAAATTTGTGCAAAACTTTACGGATATTGATGATAAAATGATTAAAAACGCCAACGAACAGGGCGTGACCGTTCGTGAACTGGCAGACCGATTTATCGAAGAATATTTCAAAGACGCTAAGGGCCTTTCTATCCGGGAAGCCACGGTCCATCCCAGAGCAACCGATAACATTGATGCCATTATTGACACCATTTCAACACTGATTGAAAAAGGCTATGCTTATGAGTCTGAGGGCGATGTATATTTTGAAACTGCCCGTTTTGCTGAATATGGTAAGCTTTCCGGTCAACCCCTGGAGGATTTAGCTGCCGGTGCCAGAATTGATGTGGATGAACGAAAAAAGAACCCCATGGATTTTGCTCTTTGGAAAAACAAAAAAGAGGGTGAACCGGCATGGCAAAGCCCTTGGGGCGAAGGACGTCCCGGTTGGCACATTGAGTGTTCTGCCATGGTCAACCGTTATTTAGGCGAAACCATCGACATTCATTCCGGTGGACAGGATTTGATTTTCCCCCACCATGAAAACGAAATTGCCCAGAGCGAGTGCGCCACCGGCAAGCCCTTTGCCCGGTATTGGATGCACAATGGCTATATTAACGTGAACAATGAAAAAATGGCAAAATCCAAGGGTAATTTCTTCACCGTTCGCGATGTGGCTCAAAAATATGATTACGAGGTCATTCGGTTCTTCATGCTCTCTGCTCACTATCGTAGTGCCATCAACTTCTCTGATGAGCTTTTGAAGCAGTCTGAGTCCGGTTTAGACAGACTCTACACCTGTCTTTATAATTTAGAATTTTTGCAGGCTAAGGCACAGAAAAAGGCGCTTGCACCGGAAGACGAAGCTGTGATTGCTCAGCTTGCAGATTTCTCTGAAAAATTCTGCGCCGCTATGGACGATGACTTAAACACCGCTGATGCCATTTCTGTTTTATTTGATTTAGCCCGCTATTTAAACACCAATATCACGCCCGACAGTCCCTTGGCTGTCTTTGAGGCTGCTATTTCTAAATTCCGCGAATTGGGTAGCGTTTTAGGTGTTTTATATAAAGAACAGGAAGATACTGTGTCTGACGAAGTAAAGGCTCTCCTTGAAAAGAGAAAAGAAGCCCGCGCAAATAAAGATTGGGCATTGTCAGACAGCCTGCGTGACGAGCTGAAGGCTTTGGGTGTCGAGGTGCTGGATACCCGTCAGGGAATGAAATTGAATATTAAGAGGCAAAGCGATGAACAATAATCAAACACCGTCTCTGTCTGCTGCAGATGCCAGAGGATATTCCCCTCTGGCTTTGGCGTTTATCGGCGACGCTGTGTATGAAACCTTTATTCGTACGAAAGTGTTGTTAAAGGCAAACACCTCTGCCAACAAGCTTCACCGCAGTGCTGTGAACTTTGTCCGCGCCGGTGCACAAAGTCTTGCCATGCAGAGCCTTCTTCCTCTTTTAACGGAAGAAGAAGCTGAAATATTTAAGCGTGGGCGCAATGCACATTCTGCTTCCGTTCCCAAAAATGCTGATGTAACCGAATATCGGACAGCAACCGGCTTTGAAGCTCTGCTTGGCTATGTGTATTTAACCGGCGATTCTCTCAGGCTGAACACTCTGATGGAGCATGCATACGATGCAATCTGTACATCTCTTTCAGCAAATTAGTATGAAAAAATCACTCTTTTTTACATATTTTTTAAATTTGGAGTGATTTTTTTGAAAAAAGTCTTGGGTATTTTGAAAATTTATGGTATACTATTGTGTGGAGCTTCCATAGCCGCCTTGGGCGTGGGGTTGTTTTTATCCCCCGCCGACACCGTTGCAGGCGGTCTTTCGGGCATTGGTATAATGGTACATGCCCTGTGGGGCTTCCCTATCGGCATCACCATGCTGCTTTTAAATATTCCTTTATTTTTACTGGGTTTTAAAAGTATGGGTGCAAAATTTTTGGTGCGCTCCCTGTTTGGGGCTATAATGTTTTCTTTGCTGACAGATGCAGCCATGCTGCTGCAGCCCATCACTGAAAACCTCTTGCTCTCTGCTCTTTTTGGCGGCGGATTATTAGGCATTGGCATGGGGCTGTTGTTCCTGTTCGGTATCACCACCGGTGGCACCGATATTGCAGCACAGCTTTTGCATAAGACAAGCCCGCGACTGGATGTGGGCAAATGGCTCTTAGTGGTTGATGGCTTAATCATTGCCGCATCCGGTTTTGTTTTTAAAAATGTTGAAGGTTGTCTTTATGGTGTGATTGCCGCTATTATAAACAGCATGCTCATCGACATGATGCTTCAGGGCGCAAACTTTGCTAAGGTCGTTTATGTCATTTCTAATTGTAGCGACACCATTGCCAAACGAGTAATGCAACAGTTAGAGCGCGGCGTTACCGGCATCTATTGCCGGGGCATGTATTTAGAAGCTGATGCAACCATGCTCATGTGTGTCATTAAAAAACACGAAATCCCAAGGTTTGAAAAAATTGTCCTCTCAGAGGACCCAAAAGCGTTTATTATCTTTACCGGAGCCCGCTCGGTATCCGGCGAGGGTTTTAAAGTATATCCCATAAACTAAAATTTTGAAAGGGGCGAAAGAAGTGGATAAGAAAAGAGTCAGAGAGCTCAAGATCATTGCTAACAAGATCAGAAAGAACGCTCTCACAGCTGTATACAGCGCTTCTTCCGGTCATCCGGGAGGTTCTTTATCCATCGCGGACGCATTGTCCGTACTGTATTTCGAGGTCATGAATGTTGATCCGAAAAATCCGAAAGCTGAGGATCGTGACCGTTTTGTTTTGTCTAAGGGTCACTGCTCACCTGCACTCTATGGTGCTCTGGCAGAACGTGGTTTCTTCCCTGTTGAAGATATTCCGACGTTCAGAAAAGCTGACAGCTACCTGCAGGGTCATCCCGACATGAAGGGTGTTCCCGGTGTTGATATGTCTACCGGTTCTCTTGGTCAGGGCATCTGTGCCGCTAACGGCATGGCTCTGGCTGGTAAGATTGATAACAAAGACTATCGTGTCTACTCCATCTTAGGTGACGGTGAATTGGAAGAAGGTCAGGTTTGGGAAGCTGCTATGTTTGCTGCTCACTACAACCTGGACAACCTGACTGCCTTTGTTGACTTCAACGGTCTGCAGATTGACGGTGACATTTCCAAGGTTATGTCTCCTCTGCCCATTGATGAAAAATTCAAGGCATTCAACTGGAACGTAATCGTTTGCGATGCACATGATATTGAAGCTCTTTACAACGCAATTACTGAAGCTAAATCCGTTAAGGGTAAGCCCAGTGTGATCATCATGAAGAGCGTCAAAGGTAAGGGTGTTTCCTTCATGGAAAATCAGGCCGGCTGGCATGGCAGTGCTCCCAACGAAGAGCAGTATAACCAGGCAATCAGTGAGCTTGATGCACAAATTAAAGAACTGGAGGTAGAAGCATAATGGGTAAAATGGCAACCAGAGAAGCTTATGGTTTGGCCTTGGCTGAATTCGGCGCAAAATACGATCTGATTGTGTTAGATGCTGACCTCTCCAAGTCTACCAAGACTGATACATTCAAAAAAGAATTCCCCGAGCGTTTCTTCAACGCCGGTATTGCTGAAGCAAGCATGATGACAACGGCTGCAGGTCTGGCTACTTGCGGTAAAATCGTTTTTGCAAGTTCTTTTGCTATGTTTGCTGCAGGCAGAGCTTTCGAACAAATCAGAAACTCCATCGGCTATCCCAACTTAAACGTTAAAATCGGTGCAACACATGCCGGTATTTCCGTTGGCGAAGACGGTGCATCTCACCAGTGTCTGGAGGATATCGGTATCATGCGTACCATCCCCAACATGACCATCATTAACCCGGCTGATGCAACCGAATCTATCTTAGCTGTTGAAGCTGCCATCAAACATCAGGGCCCGGTTTATCTCCGTTTTGGTCGTCTGGCTGTTCCCGAACTGTTTGACCGTGCTACATATAAGTTTGAGCTTGGTAAGGGCGTTGAACTGGAAGCCGGTACCGATGCAACCATCGTTGCAACCGGTCTCATGGTTCCCGAAGCATTGGAAGCTAAGAAGATTCTGGCTGAATCCGGCATCAACGCACGCGTTATCAATATCCATACCATTAAGCCGATTGACAAGGAAATCTTGATTAAGGCTGCAAAAGAAACTGGTGCTATCGTTACTGCTGAAGAGCATAACATCATTGGTGGCTTAGGTAGTGCTGTTGCAGAGGTTCTCTGCGAAAACTATCCTGTTCCCATGCGTCGCGTCGGCACACAAGACAAGTTCGGTAAATCCGGTAAACCCGCTGTTCTCTTAGAAGAATATGGCTTAACTGCAAAGAATATTGCCGAGCAGGTTAAGGAAGTTATTAAATTAAAGAAATAATGTTTCTTTTACGAAAAGAGCCGGCTGATCAAATCAGCCGGCTCTTTTTCTATAGGCTTTTTGTTGTAGCTATATTTATATATTCTGCTTTAAATAAATTATAGCAGTTTTCATTCATAATTTGAAACAACAAAGGCCCTTTTTCGTGTTGACAAGATAGAGTAAAAGTGGTAGAATTCATTATATGCTTATAAAATTACTACCTTGTTATGGAGGAAGAACTCATGAAAATTGCTTTTTCAACACTGGGATGTCCGGATTTTTCGTGGACGGATATGTACACCATGGCGAAAGATCTGGAATTTGACGGCATTGAAATCCGCGGTTTGGGTGCTGACATTAACGCAGTAACTGCGCCGCCTTTCACCGAGGCACGACTACCCGAAACCCTGAAAAAGCTACGCACGCTCCGTCTGGAAATTCCCTGTCTGTCTTCAGATTGCTGCTTAAAGGATATTGAAAAGGCAGCAGAGAACAAAAAGGAGCTGTTGCAATATATTGAACTAGCTCAAAAGCTCGGCACACCTTATATTCGTGTTTTAGCAGACCGCGATGTTGCACCAGAAGGTGATGTGTGTGATGATGACATCATCTCACAACTGTTAGAGCTTGCGCCCATTGCCGAAGCAGCCGGTGTCACACTGTTAATCGAAACCAATGGGGTGTATGCCGATACCGATAGATTACGGTCGCTTTTAGAGAAAATCCCCAGTGACGCTGTTGGTGCTCTGTGGGATATGCATCATCCTTATCGCATCATGAATGAGCATCCTGAGCAGACTGTTCAGAATTTGGGTGCTTATATTAAGCATGTACATATTAAGGATTCTGTTGTGACAGATAGCGGCATCTCCTACCGCATGGTTGGTGAGGGTGACCTGCCTTTATCTGACATGCTGCTGGCGCTCTCCTCCATTAACTACGATGGATATGTCTCATTAGAATGGGTTAAACGTTGGGCTCCCCAGCTGCAAAGTGCAGGCATCGTGTTCCCCAACTTTGTTCACTATATCAGTAAATACGCACAGAAAAACATTACAAATCGTCCTCTGCTTGAGAACGCTGCCGGAACCGGCTACTATATTTGGGATAAATATTCGTTGATTGATTTAACCTTCCCTCAACTCTTAGACCAAATGGCCGAAACCTTCCCCGATCAGTATGCGTTCCGCTTTACAACTTTAGATTATACTCGTACATATGCTGAATTCCGTGATGATGTTGATACCTTTGCCCGCGCCTTGATTACCATGGGCGTAAAAAAAGGTGATAAAGTTGCAATTTGGGCAACCAATGTGCCCCAGTGGTATATTACCTTTTGGGCTGCAGTTAAAATCGGTGCTATTTTAGTCACGGTAAATACAGCTTATAAAATTCACGAAGCAGAATATCTGCTTCGCCAATCTGATACACATACTTTGGTTATGGTAGATGGTTATAAAGATTCTGACTATGTTGCCATTATGAAGGAACTGGTTCCCGAATTAGAAACTCACGATCCTCACCAACCCTTACATTGTCAGAAACTGCCGTTCCTGCGAAATATCATTACTGTTGATTCCAAACAAACCGGTTGCCTCACTTGGGATGAAGCCATTGCAAAATCTGAAAGCACACCGATTGAACTTGTTTTTCAGCGTGCTGCTATGATCAACCGTCATGATGTGTGCAACATGCAATACACCTCCGGTACAACCGGCTTCCCCAAGGGTGTTATGCTGACGCACTATAATGTTGTGAATAATGGCAAAAACATTGGTGACTGCCTTGATTTATCCACAGCAGATCGCATGATGATTCAGGTTCCCATGTTCCATTGTTTCGGCATGGTACTTTCCATGACCGCCAGCATGACCCATGGCGCAACCATGTCACCCCTGCCCTACTTCCGTCCGAAGCAGGCTTTGGAGTGTATCAACAAAGAAAAAATCACATGCTTTAATGGCGTTCCCACAATGTTCATTGCGCTGCTTGAGCACGACGATTTTGAAAAAACAGACTTTTCCCACATGCGTACCGGCATCATGGCTGGTAGCCCTTGCCCCGTTAAGGTGATGCAAGACGTAGTCGACAAAATGAACATGAGCCAAATTTCCATTGTATATGGTCAGACGGAAGCTTCTCCTGGCTGTACGCAAAGCCGTGTGGATGATCCGCTTGATGTGCGTGTGAATACCGTTGGCGCCAACCTACCTGGTGTAGAATGTAAAATTGTTGACCCCGAAACCGGCGAAGATCTGCCAGATAATGTAGATGGTGAATTTGTGGCAAGAGGCTATAACATCATGAAGGGGTATTATAAAATGCCGGCTGCCACCGCTGCTGTCATAGATGACGAAGGTTGGCTGCACACAGGTGACTTAGCGCGCCGCCTGCCCGATGGCAACTTTAAAATCACCGGCCGTATTAAAGATATGATCATTCGCGGCGGTGAAAATCTGTATCCGAAGGAAATCGAAGACTTTATCTACACACATCCCAAAGTAAGTGATGTGCAGGTCATCGGCGTGCCGGATATACAATATGGTGAAGAAATTTGTGCCTGCGTTATCTTAAAAGAGGGCGAAACCATGACAGAAGAAGAGTTGAAAGACTTTGTCCGCACACACATGGCAAAGCACAAAACACCACGCTATGTTGATTTTGTGGATGCCTTCCCCATGAATGCAGCCGGAAAAATTCTCAAATATAAAATGCGAGAAAATGCCGTGGAACGCTTTAACCTCCACGATGCAAAAAATACAGTAACTGCTTAAAAAACAGTAAAGAAGAGCCATCTGCAAGCTTGCAGATGGCTGTTCTTTTATTGCTCCATATGTCTGCCCAGAAAACCTGCCGCTGACTGCGCCAGCTTTTCTTCCACTTCACCCATTTGCGGGGTGCTGTCCCCTGAAAAGAACACCACTGATCCAATGATGTCTCCCTCTGAAATAATCGGTGCCACCACGCCGGCCGTATATTTTTCACTGCCCTCGATGACACTAACCTTTTTGTTGTCTCCACGGCGAAGGACAAAAGTGGATTTATCCTCCATCACCCTTTCAATGTCTACGCTGATTTTCTTTTCAGAAAGCTCGCGCTTTGGCACACCGGAAACAGCAATGATGTTATCCTTATCTGTGATGCAGGTTGGATGTCCGCTGGTTTTCGACAGCGTTTCGGCATATTCTGTTGCAAAATCGCCTAACTCACCTATGGGGGAATATTTTTTAAAAATCACTTCTCCGTCTCGGTCTGTATAGATTTCTAAGGGGTCGCCCTCTCTGATTCTCATGGTTCTGCGGATTTCTTTCGGTATTACAACGCGGCCTAAGTCGTCAATACGGCGTACAATTCCCGTTGCTTTCATTATGATAAATAGCTCCTTTTTCATATAACGGTGTGCATCAATACACGCCCTACGACCATAACCGTAGGGAACGGATTCATCCGTTCCGTTTTTGATTTACATTGCTATTTTCTGCAATCAAGGAATTTTTATGTAAGGAAAAAGGTGGGATTTTTTAAATAAACTGCTTCAAAAACCCTTTCCGAAAGAACGGTAAAGCGTATAAAGAACCAACGCACAAAATCCCTTGCTCCCCACGTCTAGCAGAAAAAGCCTGTTTCACTGCATCTTCAGGGCATGGTTCTGCTTCTGCTTGAACCCCTATTCCTTCCGCCACCTGACACAGTTCTTCAGGCTGTGCCGTTCTGGGATTTGGCACTTTCGTCACGATGAGCCTATCACAAACCTTAGCAAATTCTGCCAACGAGGTATAATAGTCCTTATCTGCCAGCATGGCAACCACACCGATAAACCGCTTTCCTGGAAAACACTCTTGAACTGTTTTTGTAAAAGCTTTGGCACCATCTGCATTGTGAGCCCCATCTAAAATGACAGTTGGATTTTCTGAAACAATCTCAAACCGCCCTGACCACTTGGCACCCATAAGCCCTTGTCGAATACAATCCTCAGGAATACCGGCCCCTTTTTCCTGCAGAACAGAAATTGCTCCCAGTGCCGTTACGGCATTATAAACCTGATGCATACCGCACAAGGAGATGGAAAGTTTTTTGAGCTTTCCATAGGAAAAAACACTTCCCTGAACATCTGATTGGTGAATGAGAATACTGCCTACATGTGGCAAAAATAATGGTGTTCCTTTTCTATCTGCTTCCTGCTGAATCATTGATAGAACCTCTTCTGCTTGACAAGGATAAACAACAGCCGGACAAGAAGCACGAAAAATACCGCATTTATGTTGGGTGATTTCCCCTAAGGTTTCGCCTAAAAACGTCTGATGATCATAATCAATATGTGCTAAAACCGAAACCTCTGCTTTCTGCATCACATTTGTGGCGTCTAACGCTCCGCCCATGCCGGCCTCAATGATCGCATAATCACACCCGACCTCCGCAAAATACAGATAGGCAGCTGCCGTCATCAACTCAAATTCCGTAGGATGACGATGTGCCTCTGCCACCATTGCATCCGCTTGCTCCTTAACTCTTGTGATAATATCAGCAAATTGCTCCGGCTCTATAGTTTTTCCTTGATAGCAAATCATTTCGCATCGGCTGTCAAAATAAGGTGATGTAAAAAAGCCGGTATGATAACCAGCCGCAAGTAAAATCGACTGTAAAAAGCTACCGATTGAGCCTTTACCGTTGGTTCCCGCTATGTGAATCACTTTCACGCAGTCCTGCGGATTTCCCAAACGCCTAAGCAATTCACTCACCGCTTCAAGTCCCGGTTTACTGCCTAAACTCGAACAATCATTTAAATATTCCGTTGCTTCAAAGTAATTCATGTTGTTCACCCCCATAAGAAAACATCCCCTTTTCGAGCATAAAGCACAAAAAGAGGAATTTATTTTTTCCATTTTATAATTTTAATACATCCGGATAACCCACGTTGCAAAACAATCCCTACGAAAACCCCAAAGCTATCCAACAACACATCTAAAAACTGACAGCTTCTGCCCGGAACAAACAACTGATGTACTTCATCGCTAACTGCATAAAGAGATGATGCACAAAACGCAATCAAAAAACCATGATAGTGCTGCAAATCGTAGGTTCTGCATAAAGCTGCAGTTAAACATCCTAAAATCATATACTCCACAAAATGCGCCAGTTTACGCAAAAAAACATGAACGAATTCAAGCAGCTGTTTCTGGTCAGAGAACGACATTTCTTGAGTGCCGGGTAAAAGCTGAATTAATTGTTCTGTTAATGTAGAACTCACATGGCTGGAGTGTTCTGCAGGCTGAGCAGAGAAACAAAAAATGGCAACCGCCCATGCAATTGTTATCATCCATAAAACCCTGCGTTTCGTCATATTATGCCTCGATTCTATTCACGAACAATTGGTTGATTTTGCAGAATTTTTTGCCCATTCTCCATTAACTGACAAAGAGCATCTCGACCAAATTTTTTCTCAAAAATACGATAAGCCTTAGCAAGCTTACAACTGCGACTCTCATTATCATGACAATCCGAACCGAGAATGGTAAACATATTCCGTTTCCATAACTCTTTTGCATAAGTCCTGGAAAAGAAAGACAACAGCGATCCGGCATTCACTTGCGCCAAAACATCAGATTGCATCAACCGATCCACAATCCGAAAAGATTTCGAATCAATGATATACCGATCAAGATGAGCGATAATCGGTTTAATGTTGTGTATTGCCTGTATACGGTACAGTTCTTCATAAACCCATTCTGTCCAGTATTCCATAGGAGGTTCAACCAACATGTAACTCGTACCCTCTATGCATAATCTTTGCAAATTGTCTTTCTTTGACAGACCGTAATAAAGTTCAACCTCTGCACCTAAAACAATTTGAGGGATATCCTCTGTAATCTGCTCTTTCACCAAGGACAAGGCAGCCTCACGATTGCGCAAAAAACGAGTAATTGATGAAGAATACTTCAAATAATGGGGTGTCGCAACTACCGTCTGAATCCCCTGTTCTTTTTGCGCAATTAAAAGCTTGCGCGACTCTTCTATATTTGCTGCGCCATCATCAATACCGGGTAGAATATGAGCATGAAAATCAATTAACTCCATATAACACATCTCCTTCCCGACCAGCAAGCAATATTAGTACCGAGAATCAGAACGTCGACTGTTGTGATGCGATGAATGATAATTTCCATAACGGTATGCATATCGAGAACCATATCCATAACCATAGCGATAACTATATTGTCTGCCGCCATAACGATATCCATACTTGTATTTATAACGGTTATACGTATAATCACGAAGATCGGCTGAGCTGTTTAAGATATAACCCAAAATCTTAATTTGACCAAATTCCAAAGCAGCAATTGCTTGACGCAAGGAATCACTGGTTGTATAGTTCTGACGAACTACAACAACTGCACCTGTCATCAGCTTTGCAATGGAAACAGGATCGGTTACGACATTAATCGGCGGAGAGTCAATAAAAATATAATCATACTCTTCCGATAATGTATCGAGCAATTGCACCATTGCCGGAGAGATTAAAAGCTCCGACGGATTCGGTGGGATATGACCACCCGTGATACAGTCAAGATTATGCTCTTCAATATGTTGAATAATCTCGTGAGGATCCTTAATGAATCCACCAAGGTATTCAGCCATACCGTTTTCATTTTTCAAATTTAAATATTGATGCAGCTTCGGTCTGCGAAGGTCTGCCTCAATAATAAGCGTTCTGGCACCGGTCTGTGCAAAGGTAATTGCAAGGTTGGTTGAGGTTGTAGACTTACCCTCTTTTGCCACAGAACTGGTAATAATGATTCTTTTACAACCTTCTTCGCCGGATAAGGTAAACATCAGGTTCGTTCTGGCTGCCTTATAAGCCTCTGTCACACTAAAATGCGTGTCCTCATTAATAATATTGGCACGAATGTCAACCTTTTCAGTCTTGGCCTCTTTACCTTTTTTCTTGCTATTGTTCTTTGAGGCTTCGCTGATGGTTTCTTCCTGATTCACTTTTTCCTTAGATTCCTTCACACCATCTTGAGTCTGCGGGATATTTTTTTCTTTTACAGGCTTATTTTTTTTCATTTTTTCTTTCCTCCGATCGGGTATAATCAATATCAGGTATCACACCCAAAAGCGGCAATTCCCGCACATCCATTAAATCGCCCTCAATCTTAATACGGCTGTCAAACACGTCAATCAAAAAGACCAAGCCCATGCTGAGCAAAGCACCAAGCAAAAAGCCAATTACAACATTTCGAACAACATTGGGAGAAGAGGGTGCCGTTGGCAAAGTTGCTTCGTCTACCACAACAACATTACCGGCTTGCATCATACGGATGATCTCACCCAAAGAATTGTCTAAAATGGCATTCACAATAATCTGTGAGTGCTTCGCATCATAACTGTTAACGCGAATATCAATAATTTCCAAATCATTTCTCGGTGTTAAGGAAATCATACCCTTAATTTGAGAAACCGTGTAGCCTAAGCCATGTTCTTCCTGCAGTTCTGTCTGAATTTGGCTTAAGAAGGTATTAGAAGTCAAAAGTTCAATACAGGTTAAAGCCATCTGCTGCGATGAAGCGATATCAGACAAATGCACATTCTGAGTATTCTGCTTTGTATTATTGCTGACAAGAAGAGAGCCTTGTGACGTATATGTCGGCATGATATAATACGTCGAAATTCCAAAGGCTAAAACTGCAGCTGCAACCGCTGCCAGAGCAATACGCCACCAATGAAATAAAAACAGCTTAAAAATTTCAACAAAACTGATATGTTCGCTCAAGAAAACCGCTCCTCTACCTTTTTTTCTAAATGTATGTAACATGATAAAATCATAACAACCATAATGATTATAGTTAAAAGCATGCACATGTTTCATTATACTATATATGCAAAAAGATTTCAAGCCTTTTTTATATATTTCTTACAAGAAAAAAATTCTAAAAAAGCTCTTACAAGCCTATTTTTGGCTGTAAGAGCTTTTTTGTTTTATGCCAGTCCCAAACTTTTAGTCCAAATCTGCGTAATCCGTTTAGCTTCTTCCATGGTCTCCATCTCACAGAACACACGCATGAGCGGTTCCGTTCCGGAAAAACGTGCAATAATCCAGCCGCCGTTTTCGAAATATACCTTACAGCCATCTTCATAGCTGACATGATCAATTGCCAGACCAAAATCGGGCAACTCTTTCTTGACAAACAGAGTATCCGTCAACTCGTCTTTCTTCTGCTGCGAGAATTTCGTATCAAATTCACTCATTTGAGTTTTGCCATATTTAGCATAAATCTCATCCAAGATTTCGGAAATGCGTCTGCCGCAAACAGAAATCATTTCAACCAGTAGTGCTGATGCAAAAATACCGTCTTTTCCCTTAATGTGACCGCGAATAGAAAGACCGCCGCTGGATTCACCACCGATCAAGGCATCCGTTTCCTCCATTTTGCCGGAAATAAACTTAAAGCCAACGGGAACCTCATGACACTTCTGTCCATAGTCCGCCGCGATTTTGTCAAGCAGATGTGTAGTGGCAATGTTACGAACAATGTCGCCGCGCCATCCTTTATACTCTAAAAGATAATAGCTGAGCAGCGCCAAGATTTCATTGGGATGGATAAAGGTGCCGCGGTCATCAATGATGCCAATTCGGTCAGCATCACCATCTGTACCGATGCCCAAGTCATAATTTTGCTCCACAACCATTTCACGCAGCTTAGATAAGGTATGCGCAGACGGGGACGGCAGTTTTCCGCCAAACAATGTATCATGTCGATCGTTGATAATATCTACTTCACACCGTGCAGTCATCAAAATTGTCTGCAAAGAGGTTTTGGATACACCGTACATGGGGTCAAGCAGAATCTTAAGACCGGAATTACGGATGGAACCCATATCAATCATATCAATAATGCTGTCCAAATAGCGGTTTGTGGGGTTCATCAGTTCAATCACACCGCTTTGAACACCATCTTCAAACTCAACGCTTTTCACCGTAACACCGGCTTCAATCTGCGCTTCAAAGCCGCGGGTAATGGAAAGGTCAGCATCCCTGCCTCCCTCAATAAACACCTTAATGCCGTTATATTCAGCCGGGTTATGGCTGGCAGTTACCGCCATGCCGTATTTGGTACCCATTTCTTTCACAGCATACATCACAAGTGGTGTCGGCGCAATTCTGTCGATAAAATGAACATGAATACCGTTGCCGGCAAACACCTCTGCTGCCCACTGTGCCGCCATATCAGACAAAAAGCGTCTGTCATAACCAATGACAATCCCCTTGGTATCCCCTTTCATATTATCACTGATAGCCTGAGCCAACAATCTCACATTTTCACGGGTGAACGCATCACCAATAATGGCGCGCCAACCGCCTGTTCCGAATTTAATCATTATCCGTCGCTTCCTTCCTCAGTTTACCATATCGTTATATTGATCAAATCATATGACACTATTTATTTTTATTGTACAGGTTTCGTTTTCTTTTGTCTTTACAAAAAACTAAAATCTTTTTATAAATTTCTTTACAAAAAGAAGGTTTTTCTTTATAATAGTGAATATGGAGGGATGGATATGCTCATTAACCTCACCCCCAAATCTATTGCAGAATTCGGCACCATTGAGCCGAAGGGAATGTCCGCTGCTACCGGATCGTTAGGGGTTTCTCTGATTAAAAACCGACTAACGGATAAAACGAGTTTCCGCAGTCTGTATATTCATGATACGAAAAGAACCGCTTTGGATAAAATCGACGGTACTGCAATTTTGTTTTGCGGCAAATCACCAAATGCGCTGCACACGTTTTTGCTTGATAAAACGGTCCTGTTGAATCCCGGCGTGTATTACTATGTTCTGCCCCTCATCGGTACAGCACAGATTGCCGTGTGTGCCCCTGAAGGCACACGCGTTCAGACGATTGATAAGCAGGACAGGCCTTTGAGTATTATGCCCGTCATTGAACCTTCTGAGGTGTTGACGCTTCTCTATCACGAAAAAGAACGCGGTTTTTCCTTTAAGGGCGAAAAACACGACTTTTGGGAATTAACTTATGTAGAACGAGGCACGTTACATAACGTAGTTGACGGCAAAGATTATGAGCAAAGTCAGGGTGAGATTATGCTGTTTTTGCCGAATCAATTTCATAGCCAATATGCTGATCGCGACCAGCGTGTATTTTACAGCACCATCGGCTTTTCTATGAATTTTAATGAGCCAGACACGCTAAACGGACATATTTTTAAAGCCGATTTCGATACACGAGCGCTCTTTAGACAGATTTTTGAAGAACGTGACTTCGGCAGAATTTATAGCGATGACCTGATTCTATGCTACCTAAAGCAGCTTATCATCCGTCTGCTCCGTTCGCGTCAGGTAGAATCTGTTTTAAGAAGTGCTGCATCTGAAACGAGACCTCTCCTTGAAAACACCATTGTTACTGCTGCAGAAGAATATGTGCGCCACCATCTGCACGAGCGTTTGACGGTGTCTGAAATTGCCGAGAGCATTCCTGTGTCTGAAACCTATCTTTCTGCCCTGTTCAAAAGGAATACCGGTGATTCACTGAATCACTATATTAACACACAAAAAATGCAGCTTGCCCGGGATTACATTCTCTCCGGTCAGTATAGCATTACGCAAATCGCACAAATGCTTGGTTTTAGTACCATCCACTACTTTTCTCAAAGCTTTAAACGACATGTGGGTATGACACCCACTGAATATGCAAATTCTTATAAAGGAGCTTCTGTATGAAAACTTACACAATCAAAAAAATTGACGGCCCCATCACAAGCGAAAGCTGGAAACTCGCCGAAACTGCTGTGGTAGATTACATTCCCAATAGTCACGAAATTTCTTGTCCTTACCATATGGAAGCACGCCTTCTGTATGATGACGAGGCAATTTATGTGAATCTCGCAACCGATGAGCGTCCTTTGTATGCTCTGCACAATGAGCCAAACACCAGCGTTTGTAAAGATAGCTGCATGGAATTTTTCCTTTCGCCTGATCAAGATGATCCCCATTATTTAAATTTTGAAATGAACCCGATTACAACTCTGCTTTTATATTACTGTGCTGACCGTAATAACTACACAGAAGCAGATGTTGATCATAAAATTTTTGATGCAAAAAGTGTGATTACACAAAAAGACTGGCAACTATTTTACAAAATTCCGTTTGACTTTCTGCTGAAATATTTCAAGAAAATCGACAACGAATTCCACGGTAATTTTTACAAGTGTGGCGATGAAACCATCATTCAGCACTATGCAACATGGAATCCTGTAACCTGTCCGGAAGTCGATTTCCACCGTCCTGAATATTTTGGAAAATTGATTTTTGAAAAAGGAATTTCTGTCAATCGATAAAAATATCACCAGGACTGCCAGGAACTGATACACATAGATTTTCTTTTTGATTCAAAACTAACCTTAGAAACAATTTTTTTGGAGGCAGTTATGAATCAAAAAAGAATTACAATTTTAATGCTTTGTATCACGCTTTTTATCTGTCCTGTTGTGCAGGCAGAGCGTGTCAGTGATCCCCTGGTTGCAAATGACTTCATTAAGGATACACCCGTCAACACAACACTCAATTTGACAGCGCGCGATTTTATTCAAAGCGTTAACCCACCGGAGGGCGGCAGCCTGTCGCATATCACCTTAGAGCAGTTGCCTAATCCGGAATCAGGAACATTGCGCCTGGGCACGGATCCGGTTAGTCTCAACGTGGGCATTCCCACCTCCCAACTTGACCGATTGAATTTCGTACCGGCTAAGGACTATCGGGGAGAAGCCATTTTTACTTGGAATGCACACTACGGAACAAGCGCTGTTTCGCCTTATCCCTCTGCTGTAACCATACGCATTGGCGGAACCGAATCAACCCCTGACAACGCAGAAACATCCTCACCTTCCCCCACACCATCACCAAACGCTACGCCGGAAATCCCTCCCGATACCACACCTGTACAAAAACCCCTGCAATATGAAGATATGTTAGATCATTGGGGGGCTTATTCCGCCGGCATGTTGGGTGCTGAGGGCGTGATTGTAGGTGAAGAAATTGGCGGACACTTTTATTTCTATCCGGATAAAGTGTTAACAAGAATGGATTTTATCATTCTTGCTAACAGTATCTTCGGCGTAAAAACCAAAGACAGCACGGCTAATAATCCCTTTGCTGATGAGGACATCCCCGCCTATATGCTTCGGCAAGCAATTGCAGCATATGAAAACGGCATCATTTCAGGCAAGAGCGAACATGGCAAGCTCTATGTAAGACCCTTTGAAACACTGACCAGAGCAGAAGCAGTTAAAATCTTAGACAACGGTTTGAAACTGGAGCATCAGGTGACTGAGGAGCTTTCATTTGCAGATACTGACA
This sequence comes from Clostridia bacterium, assembly GCA_045595795.1. Taxonomy (GTDB): domain Bacteria; phylum Bacillota; class Clostridia; order UBA1381; family UBA9506; genus UMGS755. The sequence goes on from JAZOBC010000034.1 coordinate 25,250, forward strand.
GCATCCCGCTTTGGGCTGTGCAGGCAATTAAGAATATGGAAGCATACGGCATTGTGAAGGGATTTGGTGATAATACCTTCCGCCCATATGCACACATCACCAAGGCTCAGGCTGCTGAGCTTTTATATCAGGTCTATAAATACCGTGAGAAAGTCCGCAAAACACAAAGTGTTTTTAACGAAGTTTTTTATGGAACGAGATAAAAAAGTAACCCGGCAGAAATTCTGCCGGGTTCCCTTCAGAAAGGATGATTGCTGTGAAAACAGCCTTAATAACCGGTGCTTCGCGTGGCATTGGTGCTGCCTGTGCCAAGCGGTTTGCCGCTGCAGGCTATGCGGTGATGATTCATTATCACACAGCAAAGGACCGCGCCCAAGCTCTCTGTGAGGAAATTCTGTCGCAGGGCGGTACTGCTTCTGTTTTGGGTGCTGATTTATCAGACCCTACGCAGGCGCAGCAACTGGTACATAAAACCATAGAGACATTTGGTCATATTGATGTTTTAGTGAACAACGCAGGCATTGCAATGTATCAGATGTTTTGCGACACCACAAAAGAAGACTGGAATCGCATGATCTCAACCAACCTGATGAGTGCCGTCTATGTCACACAGGCAGTTCTACCTGCCATGGTGCAGAAAAAGAGCGGGCACATTGTGAATCTGTCCTCTATTTGGGGCATTTGCGGCGCATCCTGCGAGGTGGCATATTCCACATCCAAAGCCGCTATCATCGGCCTGACGAAGGCTTTAGCAAAAGAATTAGGACCCTCGGGTATTTTGGTCAACTGCGTGGCGCCCGGCGTCATTGATACGGACATGAACGCCACTTTAGATGACGAATCTCGCGCTGCTTTATTAGATGAAACGCCATTGATGACAATGGGAACACCTGAAGATGTTGCCGATGCTGTTTTTTACTTGGGTAATCTTGAAAACCGTTTTACAACCGGGCAGATTTTAAGCCCAAACGGCGGTTTTGTCATTTAACTATACGACCCACGCAAAAAACCTGTAAGGTTACAGGATTGTTAAAATTTTCAAAATATCTTGACACCGCGCTATTTTAGGTGTATGATATAGTTAAAGAAAAAGGAGGTTTTTTAACTATGAAAACGTTTAATATTCTCTTGAGCTCAATCAATGATGTAAAGAATTTTGTCAACATTGTCAATAAATACAACTTTGATGTTGATTTAACCTCAGGTCGCTATGTGGTAGATGCTAAATCCATCATGGGTATTTTCAGCTTAGACCTTTCTAAGCCCATCAAAGTTGAAGTACATTCTGATGATGCTGATGCATTCATTGAAGAACTCAAGCCTTACACACAGGCCTAACAACATAAAAAAGAAGCCAATGCAAAAAGCATTGGCTTCTTTTTTTATTCTCCAATAATTTTAATCAAAACACGTTTTCTGCGTTTTCCGTCTAATTCATAATAAAAAATCTGCTCCCACGGGCCAAAATCGAGTTTGCCGTTCGTGATGGCACAAACCACCTCGCGACCCATCACTGTACGCTTAAGATGTGCATCCGCATTATCTTCATAGCCGTTATGCCAATAGCGATCATACGGTTTTTCGGGTGCTAAGCCCTCCAGCCATACTTCAAAATCGTGATGCAATCCCGATTCATCATCGTTGATAAACACGCTGGCCGTAATATGCATGGCATTCACCAGCACGAACCCCTCTTTGATACCGCTTTCTGTAATCGCATCCTGCACATCCTCTGTGATGCGGATAATTTCTCTGCGGTTATTTGCCTGAAAGAACAGCTCCTTGCGAAAAGATTTCATTTCTGTTTCCCCTTTCTGAGTGTATCTACCAGACAGGCAGCACTTATTTCTTCTAAGGTTAACTCACTTTGACCTTCATATATATCCCAAAGATAGTGCGCATCTGAACTGGTAATTAGCATATAATCCTCTAAATATGGCCACTGTACAACAGCATCGCTATAACTGCAGCGTTTTGAAAGTTCAACTGTGTGAAAACCAAGATCCGGCGGCACCATGCCCAGATTGGAAATGATGCTGTAAGAATCTTTATCGACATGCGCCGGCAGCATCACGCCTGAAAGTTCCTGCACAACTGACACCACATCATATATAGAACAGGTCAACGCCGTCGTTAAAAGCTGCTGTTCATAGCCAATGATTTGGTCTTCTGCATCCATATAGGCTTGCTCACCGAAAATATCAATTCGATTCTCAATGGGTAGGAAATAAGGCTTAATATGCTCTGCAAACGCCTCTGCTCCATCTGCTGTTTCAAACAAGCAGACAAAATGAGCTTCTTCTGCGGTTTCAAGTTCCATGCCTGCCACAACGCAAAGAGGCTGCCCTTCTGCCGCTTTCATAATAGAACGGACATTGCCGGCGGTGTTGTGGTCTGTCAGCGCAATCATGTCTAAGCCATTGAGCATCGCCATATTCACGATGTTATTCGGTGTCATATCCATATCGCCGCAGGGAGACAATGCCGAATGAATATGAAAATCACATTTTACGTTCATGACAGCTGTGAATGCAGTAGACAAGCTGCCTCATAAGCTGACAAGTCAGAGCTTAAAATGGTCACCTGCTGTTCCTTCGCTTTTTGCTCGGTATCCGCATCAATTGGACGACCTTCCACGACTAAAATGCAGGCAAGATCAGCGAGCACTGCCACAGCCGCTATGTTCACATTACCCTGAATGGTAATCCAAAGTTGCCCCTCTTCTGCTCTGCTCATGGCAAGGCTCAAAAGGTCACCAATATAGCATCCGGTAATGTCTTTATCCAGATCACCTTGCGTCAAAATCTTCAAGTTATTTGTTTCAGCAAATTCGCGAACTGTCATATGCTTCCTCCTGTCAATATTCCCGGGTGTCTGATGAACCCGGCATCGTTTCTTCAAGTTCAATCATTTGTCGCGCCAATTCACGCACCTTGTCGCGCAGCTTATAAATGCAGTCTGTCTCCGATGCGAAGCCCCGGACAATATCTTCTGCTAAAGACCTGCAGCTGGGCGCGCCACAAGAACCACAGTCAAGTTGCGGCAAGTCACGATAAATTTCCTCCATGCGCTCCATTTTCTGCATTGCCACAACGATATCATCATCTAAATGCATCACATTGCGATAGGTCACCGGGCTGTCCCAATGAAGTTCTTCCTCTGTAATCGGCACAGGGCAAGAACGCTGTCCACGAAGTTTTAATTCTTCAGCCAGCTTTTTAATTTTTGTTTTGGCAACAAACGTATTTTCTACATTGAGTGGTCCGCCAACACAGCCACCGGTGCACGCTAATGCTTCAACAAAATCAATATCAAGCTTTTCATCGTCTTCTATTTCTTCTAAAAGGCGAACAACATTGTCAATCCCGTCAACCGCAACATATTTTTCACTATCCAATGCGTTTGCCTCACCACCTGAGTTTGCCCATCTCACACCGGCAAAGGCACAAGTGGAAAGCTCTTCAACCTTTTCTATTTTACCCAAAATCGGTAACAACTTTAAGTATATCTCTTTGATAGACAAAACGCCGTCCACTAATGGTTTTTCGCAGCCAAGCGGACTTCTCACGCTGGTGGCCTTTGCAGCACACGGAGAAATAAAGAACACACCAATGTCCTCAGACTGAAGACCTGTTTTTTCCATAGCTTCCTGTCGTGCCACTTTAGCAGCCACCTCCATGGGAGACATGACCGGCAGAATGTGATTGATGAGGCTCGGAAAACGCACTGTAATCAACCGAATTACCGTGGGACAGGCTGAATTGATAATGGGGCGTTCCAATTTGCCTTCGTCCAATAACTTTTTCGTATAGTCGGTGACAGCCTCTGTGGCTTTGGCAACTTCATACACATCGTCAAAACCCAAATACTTCAGACCGGTTAACACAAAATTGATATCCTGCAAATTATTAAACTGTCCATAGAGCGTAGGAGCAGGAATGGCAATTTTATATGTATAATTGAAAATGTCGTCCAGTCTCTCTGTTACGGCACTTTTCGCCTTATAGGGACAAATGCGGATACATTCACCGCAATCAATACAACGCTCTTTAATAATTTTTGCCTTTCCGTCACGCACACGAATTGCCTCTGTGGGACACCCTTTAATGCAGTTAATACACCCCTTACAGCGATCAATATCTAAACGGACGGAATGATAAAACTGATTGCTCATCGAAAGGACCTCCTTTCAAACGCCTATTGCAGATGAATCGTGAGCGTTACTTTTGTTCCCTCGCCAACCTTGGATTCAATCTGAAGGTCATCTGAATATTTTTTCATATTTGGCAGACCCATACCGGCACCAAAGCCAAGCTCACGCGCCTCATCGGTTGCCGTAGAAAAACCTGCCTGCATAGCCTTGTCAATATCCGGAATACCGGGACCATGGTCGGTAAAAATAATCACAATATCCGTTGAGGAAATGTTTACGTCAACATAGCCACCCTTGCCGTGAATAATCGTGTTAATTTCACCTTCATAGGCAGAAATTGCCGCCTTGCGAATCACCTCAGGGGAAACACCTAACTGCTTTAGCACCTTTTTAATGTTACTGGAAGCCTGCCCGGCAATGGTAAAGTTATTCCCGTCAATATCATAGTGCAGGGAAATTGAATGTTCTGCCATGCTTATACCCCCCTGCCACCGAGACCGTTTTTATACAGCTCGCCGCAGGCGATGTATAACGGATATTTGGTTGTCATAACCGTAATTCCCATTTCCTCTGCCAATTCCAACACAGATGCCTGTGGCACCTTGCCTCTGACAAAGACAATGGTTTTAATATCCATCATTTCAGCCGTTCTGATAACCTGAGGATTTACCAAACCAGTTAGTAACAGGGCCTGATCCTTCACAAATGCCAAAACATCACTCATCAGGTCGCAACCACAGGCAGACTGCACTTCCTGCTCCTCCCAAGGACCCGATGTTAAAATTTTTGCATCTAAAATTTCACATACCTGTTGCAGTTTCATAGAACATGCTCCTTTCCTTTTAATTTATATATTTCGCATTGTTTTTACATATATTTTTTCTGTCCATTTATAATCTCTCCGACTCTTCGAGCCACCGCTCTTCACTTAGGAAAGGCTTTGGGGCGGCATTCGACATTTTCGGTGTATAAGGGATATAAGGTTTAGATGCCAAGTTTTTTAGTCCAAAGGCTCCCTTGTGTAAAGGGAGCTGTCAGCGTAGCTGACTGAGGGATTGTTGTTTTCATTCGTTTACAACCCCTCCGAGTTGCTTCGCAACCCACCTCCCCTCGCGTGCCCAGGATGGGTATACACAGGGGAGGCTTTTTTGTTCCTAACATTTTATGACATCCTTACTATGCTCGTGTCAAGTCAGGATCAAACAATTAAATATTTATATTTTCCATTGCAATTCCATGAAACAAAATGCAAATTATGACACTGATTGCATTGGCAACACAAAGCCACCAAAACATCTTTTTGAATTCCTTTTTAAAAATAATCTTAATAGTAAGACCTTCAATCAATACATTCGATAATATAGCAAACACATAACTCATCAACCAATGGGTAGGATGAAATGTACCTGTGCCAAAAGGAATCATTAAAAACTCACCTATAAAACCGCTTAAAGGTATCACAACAACCCCTAAAACAGTAGATGCTAAATTCATAACAAACGCAATCAAAACCGATTTCAAACATGATTCTTTTAAAAAGAATTTTACAAATATTATCTCAATTAAAAGACCGATTAATATCACATACCAACTTCTCATCCCCTCTGCAATATATAAAGATGGCCAAACCATATTTGCGCTTGCAGAAAGAGGCATTATAAGAAATAATATTAAACATAACAAACTATATTTGAATTTTTCTTTATTCATAGAATATCTCCTTTCAACATTATTCGACATCCATGTAGTTCGTGCCAAGTCAGGACAAAAAAATCTTTATATGGCTTCCCCTCAAGGGGAAAGATTTTTCCTTTACATATTAACACGCTAAAATCATCAAACGTTTTATGTAGTATCTTATTTATGAAGTTTTGAACCTATGTTTAAAGTGAAGCTGATTGCATCTTTGATGAAATTATTATATCATGAAAATCTTACCTCGTCAAGAAACGCACCACGACCTTTATAGCTCAATCAGGCAGCCGAAATGGAACAAATACAGATATCGATGACGCACCTTCTCCCCATAAAGAATCTCTGCTGCCTTGGCATAGCAATCCAACTGAATCCGGTAGCGTTCTGCAATAATCTCAGGACTTTCAGCCCGGTCGGTTTTATAATCCAAAATACTGATGCCCTCATCTTCAAACAAAACACAGTCAATGATGCCTTGCAGCATCACCGTACCTGACCTGCGGAGCAGCTCCTCAGCCGATGCATGAATGCCAAAGGACACCTCACGCAGCACCTTTTGTGCTTCTTTCAACCGAATACCAATCGGCGACTGCATGAAGTCCAGCAGCTTATTTCCTTCTATAACGGCTGCCTCTTGTTCAGAAAGCAGTCCTTGTTGCCGAAGTCGCTCAATTTGAGCATCAATTGCCTCTATACTGCCGCTATTTTGGTAATCAAGCCGTTCTAAAACCGTATGCATCGCCGTTCCGGCTTCTGCTGCAGACAGACTCTCTTTGCGGTTCTTCAAAAAGTCCGGACGCGGGTATAAATATACCGCATCTCTCTCGGTTTCTTGCAGAGCACGCTTCACTTCTGTCACCGTAACCTTAGTGGGGATAGTTGTCTCTGCACAGAAAGCATAACTTGACTCCAGCATAGGCACAATCTGCTCAAATACACCATCCTCTACCAACGGCACAGCAATTTCTTCTACCGGTGGCATTGTGAGATCATCAATATGTGTGACCGAAACCAAAAATCTGCCTTCGTTATCAATAGGAGCTGTTAGCTCCGTTTCACTCATTTGTCTTAGAACTGCACCATCCGGGTGTGCGATGAGCGCCATAAAAAGCCAGTCTAAATAACTGCTTGCCTCCCGTGCAAAAGCACCGGAAACACGTGCTTTCGCTGATCCACTTACACACTTTTTGATTCTTCCCGATAAGTTCTTGCCGGAACCAATCATAATGAGTTTTTCTCTGGCGCGTGTCATGGCAACATATAAAATTCGCAGTTCTTCTGACAGGCTCTCACCATGAAGGGTTTGTTTCACCGCCGCACGCGCAGCATTGTGATAAACGATGCCCAAATCCGTATCAATATATTGCGGGCCATAACCCAATTCACTGTGAATCAGAACTTTTTTCTGTAAATCCAGCATATTAAATTTACGACCCATACCGGCTAAAATCACAATAGGAAATTCAAGGCCCTTACTTTTATGAATACTCATAATCCGCACCACATCCTGTTCCTCACCAATGGTACGAGCTGCATCATAATCTCCACCGACCGCCTGATATTCATCAATAAAACGGATAAAACTATACAGACCCTTAAGTCCTGTCTTTTCAAAGGCGGCAGCACGAGTATATAACAAACGCAGATTAAGTCGACGCAGAGTGCCTCCGGGCAGCGTTGCTTGCGCTTCATAAAAGCCTGTCTGCATATATAGATACCAAACCAATTCCGCCGTACCAAACTGTCGGCTTTTTTCACGATAAACCGAAAGCTTCTCCAAAAACTCTGAAAGTCTCACGCCTAAAGCATCTTCGACTGTTGCACGCTTCTTTAATGCATCAAAAAAATCACTTTTTCTGTCTGCCAAGCGGATTTCTGCCAATTCATCGGGTAAAAAGGCATATAATTGTGAACGAAGCACCGCCAGAAGCGGAATGTCCTGATGCGGATTGTCAATGATTTTAAGTAACGATAGCATCACTGTGATTTCTTCACTCTGCAGAAAAGAAGAACCCACCTCGCTGTAACAGGGAATTCCATAAGCCGTCAATGTCTTAGCAAAGCAATCTGCCGAGTTCTTGGTTGAACGCATTAAAATAGCAATATCACGATAGGCAAGAGGTCTTGGTCCACTTTTTCCTAAAACATGACGTTTTTCGGACATAAGCGTTTGTATTCTTTGCGCCGCCAAAACTGCCTCGGCTTCAATCGCCTCTAAGCTTTCTTCTTCCTCTGCTGCATCGCCGGTCTCCACCAGTAAAAGCTCTGATTCCTCACGCACGGGGTGTTCCATCGTTGGATATTCAAGACCTGGATAGAGCATTTCTTCCTCGTTATAGTCAATTTCTCCGTTTTCCGAAGACATCAGCCGTCTGAAAACAAAGTTAATACACGCCAAAACTCCGGCACGGCTTCTGAAATTTTTTGATAAAATAATCTTACGACAGAGAGCATCTTCTGCCTCACTATACCGTTCCTTTTTCTCACGAAACAGTAAGGGATTGGTGTTACGAAAGCGATAAATACTCTGCTTCACATCACCAACCAAAAACAGTCCGCCCTCTTTTTTTATTGCACTAAAGATCGCTTCCTGCAACGCGCTCGTATCCTGATATTCATCAATTAAAATCTCATCAAACTGTTCTTTCACTGTTTCAGCCAAAGGTGTGGTGATGCCCTTTTCATCCACAAACAAGCGGTAACATCCATGCTCTAAATCATTATAATTCAGCAGATTTTTTGTCGCTTTTTTCTCATCAAAACGAATCATAAGACGGCAAACAACCTCAGATAGGCACCGCATTAGGGGATACAGCTTTGTCAGCATCTCTGCCTGCTCTTTTCCACTCGCGGAAAACAACTCCTCCGAAAGCTTTTTCACATCTTTTTTCGCAGCCTCACGCATCTCACGAATTGTCTCTCGATACCGGGGCTGTGCACCCTTCGGTACACGAGGAATGGTTTGAAAGGAAACTTGATTGACGCATTCTCGGAAAGATTCATATGTATCTGCCGACAACACATTTGACAGCATTGATTGTTCCTCCATTAAAAACGAGGCAAAATCAGCACCGCCATCATCTGAGTCAGCCATGTGTATCATCGTGTTATATTTCTCTATAATCGCCCGTAGTTTACCACTACCGGCTTCTAAAATGGGTTTAGCAAAGGGGGAACGTTCAAAACAATCACCCTCTGTCAAAAAACGATCTGCTGACTCTTTAAGCCAGCCTTTGGGATTTGGCAGACTCATCGCAAAGTCGTAAATATGGTTTAAAAGCCCATAAAAATCTTCTGTCTGCCGTATGTTTAAATACGCCTCCGTCAGTGCCAGAAAATCTGTCGCATAAACAGGGTCTTCATACATTTCGTCAATGACTTCTTCCAATGCTGAAAGACGAATGAGTTCATTTTCTGTTGGGTCTGCCAGTCGAAAGCCGGGGTCTAAATCGAGCAAGTGGAAATTTGAGCGTAAAATACGAAGGCAAAAAGCATGGATTGTGGTAATTGATGCCCGGGGTAACAAAGTCAATTGCCGCGCTGCCACCTGATCTCCCGGAAACTGCTCTAACTGCTCTGTCAGGGCTGCGCCAATACGCTGACGCATTTCAGCCGCCGCTGCATTGGTAAAGGTCACGACCAACAGCCGGTCTAAATCGACCGGCTGCGATTCATCTGTAATTCTGTTAATAATGCGCTCTACCAAAACTGCCGTTTTACCACTGCCGGCAGCCGCTGCCACTAAAATATCAGCACCTCTTGCATCAATAGCAGCACGCTGTGCCGCTGTCCACGACCGTGCCATGCTAAACACCTCTTCATTGCTTTCGATACTATATACTATCAGTATAGCACAGTCAATTATGGATTGCAAATATTTTATCTACCGGATCTGGGCTGAAAGGTTTTGCACTGTACACTACACTGCTGAACAGGGTCACAGCTTGTCACTTCAATACCAGACGCCTCGCATGTCATATTACCACCATTATACATGCAGTTTGTAACTGTGCAGGATACACCGGAAAGGGGTGTATCTGTTTTTTGAACCAATGCCATGGTCTCGTTCCTCCTTACAATTTTTTAAACCTTTTTTCCTTGTTAGTATGCCGCAACATTAAAAAATTATACAGAATATTGTTTAAAAACACATTTTTGTGGTATATAGTAAATATAAAGAAGGTAGGTGATTGTTTTGGGAAATTTTTTGTCAAATCCTGATGTGGTGTCATGGCTGATATTGCTTGTGATTGCTCTGATTGCCGAAGCCGCCACGGCAACGCTATTTTCTATTTGGTTTGCTGTTGGTGCCTTAGCAGCGGTCATCATTGCCTGGATCGGCTTACCGGTTTGGTCGCAGATTTTGGTTTTCTTAGCTGTTTCCGGCATTGTGCTACTCGCCGCAAAGCCGCTGACCGAAAAAATGATTAACCAAAAAACAATAAAAACAAATGCCGACCGCATCATCGGAAGTCGGGGTATTGTAACGGCAGATATTCATAACATTGCTGCAAAGGGTCTTGTGGAGGTCTCAGGTCAGGCATGGTCTGCCCGTTCAGTAAGCGGTCTGCCGATTGCTGCCGGAGCCACAGTTATCATTAAAGAAATTGATGGGGTGAAACTTTTGGTTGAACCGGTGGAAGACGAGTTGAATCAAGAATAAGAGAGGAGATTATGTTAATATGGGTATTTTTATTACACTTATTGTCATTGTGTTTATTTTGGTTATTACCAACATAAAAATTGTGCCACAGGCCAGTGCCTACGTTTTGCAGCGCTTGGGAGCATATCGTGTGACCTGGGGAACCGGTGTGCACTTTAAAATTCCTTTTATTGAAAAGGTTGCTAAAGTTGTTTCTTTAAAAGAACAGGTTGTAGATTTCGCGCCCCAACCGGTTATCACGAAAGATAATGTAACCATGCAAATTGATACAGTTGTCTTTTATCAGATTACTGACCCCAAGCTTTATACCTATGGTGTTGACTACCCCATGACAGCCATTGAGAATTTAACTGCAACAACTTTACGTAACATCATTGGTGAAATGGAGTTGGACCAAACTCTGACCTCACGTGATACTGTCAATGCTAAGATGCGCTCTATCTTGGATGAAGCCACAGACCCCTGGGGTATCAAAGTGAACCGTGTAGAATTAAAGAACATTCTGCCGCCTCGCGAAATTCAGGATTCCATGGAACGACAGATGAAAGCCGAACGTGAACGCCGTGAATCCATTTTGCGAGCAGAGGGTGAAAAGAAGTCTGCCATTTTGGTTGCCGAAGGTGAAAAAGAAGCCGCTATTTTGCGGGCTGTGGCCAAGCGCGAAGCACAAATTCAAGAGGCTGAAGGTGAAGCTCAGGCTATTTTAAGCGTACAAAAAGCTGTGGCAGAGGGCATTAAAATGTTAAATGAAGCCGGTGCTACCCAAGAAGTAATTGCCTTGCGCAGTTTAGAAGCCTTAGAAAAAGTGGCTGACGGCAAAGCAACCAAAATCATTATTCCCTCAGAGATACAAAAAATGGCAGGGCTGGCCACCTCATTAAAAGAAATTATTGTAGACGACCAAAAAGCATAATCAAATAAATTCCGGAGATGAAACTATGGCAAATATTTATACATCTGCTGCTGACCTGATTGGAAACACGCCGTTACTCGAGCTCTGCGGCATCGAAAAAGCCTTTCGCTTAAAGGCAAAGCTTTTGGCAAAGCTGGAATATTTCAATCCTGCCGGGTCAGTGAAAGACCGCGTGGCAAAAGCGATGCTTGACGAAGCAGAAAAAATCGGAATGCTCACAAAGGATTCCGTCATCATTGAGCCCACCAGCGGTAACACCGGCATTGGCCTTGCCTCCGTTGCAACCTCAAGGGGCTATCGAGTCATCATCGTGATGCCCGAAACCATGTCTGCTGAACGACGTCAGCTCATGAAAGCCTATGGTGCAGAACTGGTGCTGACAGAGGGAGCAAAGGGCATGGCAGGAGCGATAGAAAAAGCAAAAGAGTTGGCCGCCACCATGGCAAACAGCTTCATTCCTGACCAGTTTGCCAATCCTGCCAATCCAAAAGCACATTTTGAAACCACCGGCCCTGAAATTTATGCCGATACAGACGGAAAGGTTGATCTGTTTGTTGCCGGCGTTGGCACAGGTGGCACCATTACCGGCGTGGGGCAATATTTAAAATCTAAGAATCCCAATGTCAAAATAATTGCCGTAGAGCCGGAATCTTCTGCGTTTTTATCCACCGGAATCGCCGGTGCGCATGGCATTCAGGGCATTGGTGCCGGTTTTATTCCTGCAGCACTGGACACAACCATTTACGATGCTGTGATGCCTGTTTCAGACGAGGCTGCCTTTAGGGCCGCCAGAGAAATCGGCAAGCGCGAAGGCATTTTGGTTGGGATTTCCTCCGGCGCCGCCGCACACGCTGCTATCGCCTTGGCGCAGCAAGAGGAAAACGCCGGCAAAACCATTGTGGTGCTGTTTCCTGATACAGGTGACCGATATCTTTCCACGACATTATTTTCCGAATAAGAGATTTTAAAAGCGACTGTAGTAAAACCATTTCGTTTTACTACAGTCTTTTTTTGTGCCTAAACGCACTAACACCAATTTTTTATTTCCGGCATATAATACAATAACAACATGTAGAATTGAGGAAACCCCATGACATATTTAAATTTGCCTTGTGTTCCAATCGGAACCTACGTGAGAGTTCGTAAACTACATGCAAAAGGCTCTATTCGTCGCCGTTTATTAGATATGGGACTAACCAAAGGCGCTAAAATTATTTGCCTATATCAAAGCCCTTTTGGAGATCCCAGAGCCTATTTGATTCGTGGTGCCGTAATTGCCCTGCGCTTTGAAGAAGCCATGCAGGTTGAAGTGACATATGCGGACATATGAGGAGGCGTAAGATGAACCTTAAAAACACCCAGCAAACATCCAAATTGGGCACACCCAAAGCAACGAAAGATTCTGCTAATCCTGTCATCATCGCTTTGGCAGGCAACCCTAACGTGGGCAAAAGCACCGTGTTTAACAGTCTGACAGGCATGCATCAGCACACCGGCAACTGGCCTGGAAAAACCGTTGGCAATGCCCGCGGATTTTATACATATAAAAATAAAACTTATGCTTTAATTGATATTCCCGGAACATATTCCCTGATTTCTCATTCTGCCGAAGAAGAAATCGCAAGAGATTTTCTTTGCTTCGGAAATAGTGATGCCACAGTCATCGTCTGTGATGCCACCTGTCTGCAACGCAATTTGAATTTGGTGTTGCAAACTATGGAAGTGACAAACAACGTCATCCTTTGCGTGAATCTGATGGATGAAGCCGAGCGTAAACAAATTCATGTTGATTGCCGCAGTCTTGCCAAGCGTCTTGGTGTTCCCGTCATCCCCACATGTGCAAGGCAGGGAAAAGGGCTGCAAACCTTGATGGAAGAAATTCACCGTCATACTGAAAAAAAGAAGACAAATGATTCTTTTAAAATTGCATATCGCCCTGAAATTGAAGCTGCCATCAAAATGGTTGAACCATACATAACCTATAAAAAAATCAACTCTCGTTGGACTGCCTTAAAGCTCATTGAGGGAGATGAAGCCCTTTGCACCACCTTAAAAATGCATTTGGGCATTGACTTTTTCCCACACGAGCTAACAGAAGCAATCAACGCAGCTAAAGCCTCGCTCTCAGAACAAGGCTATGATACGCCCACCTTGCGTGATGCCATTGTGGCAGATATTTTCAAATGTGCAGAAGCCATTTACAGAAAAACTGTTTCAGCCGAAACGACAGTCTACAACAACCGACAACTGAAAATTGACCGTCTCCTAACCGGAAAATTCACCGGTATTCCCATTATGGTCATACTGCTTCTCTGTATTCTTTGGCTCACGGTTACAGGGGCAAATTACCCATCTGCCCTTCTCTCTGAACTGCTATTTGGCTTGATAGAACCGCTTGATAAAATTTGTGCATCCATCGGCATGCCCTCTTGGCTCCAGGGCGCACTCATAGATGGCGTCTATCGTGTTCTTGCCTGGGTCGTCTCCGTCATGCTGCCGCCAATGGCCATTTTCTTCCCACTGTTTACACTTTTGGAGGATTTGGGATATTTGCCCCGTGTTGCATTTAATTTAGACCGCTGCTTTAAAAAATGTCGCGCTTGTGGCAAGCAGGCTCTCACCATGTGTATGGGCTTTGGATGCAATGCCGTCGGCGTCATTGGCTGCCGTATTATTGATTCACCCAGGGAACGGCTGATTGCACTATTAACGAACTGTTTTGTACCCTGTAACGGACGGTTTCCCACCTTGATTTCCATCATTACCATGTTCTTCGTCGCAGGCTCAACGGCCTATATGTCCTCTGCCCTTTCAGCACTGTTGTTAACTGCCGTGATTCTGCTGGGCATCGGCATGACTTTTGTGTGCTCTCGATTTCTCTCTGCCACGGCACTCAAGGGTATTCCCTCCTCCTTTACCCTTGAGCTGCCGCCTTACAGGCGCCCTCAGGTTGGCAGAGTGCTACTCCGGTCTGTTTTTGACAGAACGCTATTCGTGTTGGGTCGCGCCGCCTGCGTTGCCGCCCCGGCAGGACTACTGATTTATATCATGGCAAACGTCACCATCGGAAGCGCCTCTTTGCTATCTCACTGCGCCGGCTTTTTAGACCCATTTGCCCGATGCATTGGCCTCGACGGCATCATTCTCATGGCATTTATTTTAGGCTTTCCTGCCAACGAAATTGTGATGCCCATTGCCATCATGGCTTATATGTCTGGCAGTACATTAGTAGAAATGAGCAACTTAGAAAGCCTAAGAAATTTGCTCATCACCAATGGTTGGACGCCTTTGACAGCCGCCTGTACCATGATTTTCTCTCTGCTGCATTGGCCATGCTCCACCACGCTCATCAGCATCAAAAAGGAAACCGGCAGTTGGTGCTGGACGGCACTCGGCTTTATTCTTCCCACTGCGATCGGTATGTTGATTTGCTTTTTGTTAACTGTCATAGTCAGATGTTTTTCCTGCCTATAAAATAAAAGCGTGTGTCTCATTAAGAAGACACACGCTTTTATTTGAACATTGGAATACATAAATTCATTCCATGTAAATTTCACCTCATCCGTCAGCTTTCGCTAACGCTTTATATATCAAACTTGCTTTGACTTTTGAAAAAACTTCCGATAATCTCTGGGTGAAAACTCATACAAGCTTTTAAACTGTTTGGAGAAATTGCTGACATTTGTCTCGCCAATCCGTTCCATAATTTCGCCAATATATAAATCCGTATCCTCCAAATATCGCTTTGCTGCCTCCATTTTTTTCATTTTCACATAGCGCGCCGGGGTTTGACCGGTTTTATTTTTGAAATAACGCATGAAATGGTTAGGATGCAAGTGGCATTGATCCGCTAAAGTTTCAACGGAAAGGGGCTTTTGTAAATTGGAATGAATAAACCGTATCACATCATCAATACGCTCATCATGGGTGCTTTGCAGGTCAACGCCCTCAGGAAAGGCAAGGCTCATATAGTCGGCAACGAGCATAAGTAACAGTGCTTTTTCGTGGAGTTTATCGCAAAATTTATTACTTTCAAACACTTTCATAAAGCGGTCAAAAAGCCTGTATGCATTCCCTTTCGTGCCCACCTTTACAACCGTTGGCAGCTGCATGCTTTGGAAAAAATCAACACCAGGATATAAATCAAAATGCACCCAATATTTTTCAAAAGGCTCCCCAAGGAATCGCTCATAGCCATGCTCCATGTTAGCAGGAATCCAAAACCAATCTCCCGCAGATGCAACCTGCTGCTCACCTTGTAACCAAATCCGGCAACGACCTTTTGTAATAAAATAGAATTTATTTTGCGAAAAATAGTGAGGTGCACACGACCAGGGTGTATCTGCATCTGGCTTAAAATAGCCACCCATATTGCACACAACATTTAAATTAGCAAAAAAAACATCCTGCATACCTTGCATCAAAACAACTCCTAAAACACGCTATTTTTTGACAAGTTTATGTTGAAAAACATGGTATTAAATATTATTATAGCATGATATAATGCACTTGTCAAAAATTATAAAAAGGATGATGAAAATGAGTTTTAACATGGAATGTGGTTACCCTCGCGAAGCAGAAAAAGCAAAGGCAGAACATTGGCCGGTCTTAATTCCCGTTGGCACAATGGAATATCATAGCACGCATTGCCCTTATGGTTGCGATACCTTAGTGGCAGCAGGCATTGCCCGAGAGATTGCCAAGAGAATTAATGCAATCGTTATGCCTCCCATTTGGTATGGCGTTGCAAGCTATGCCGTTGGCGGTCCCGAAACCAACACCATTCAAGTCAATTGCGATATTTTCGAAGATTATATTTACAGCATTTTAAAATCTCTCTTTATGAGTGGCTTTAACAGAAATATTTATCTGATTCTCGCCCATCAGACCGAGGACTATCTGCCCATGACGCTCGTCTGCATGAAAGCCGCTAAAAAGCTGACTTTTGAATATTTAGATGAGACAAAAGGTTATGGCTGGTGGGGCAAAAATGAGAACAAGGAATTTTACGAAAATCTATCTGCCGAGGACAATCCATGGAATTGGATTCGGGTTCTTCGTGGGGTTTCTGAGGCAGGCTTACCCGGTGACCACGCCGGTAAATACGAATGTTCTGACCTTGAATATTTATTCCCCGGCACAATTAAGTTAGAGCGTCTTTCTGAAACAGACGACTGGTTTGCTCAAAGCGCATCGGAAATGAGTGTGGAATTAGGCGAAAGACATATGACCCAAACCGTGAATTCGATCATTAAAATGATGCAGGAAAAATAAGAAAGGAAAAGACATATGCTCCAAATAGAAAAACCCTTTGATTTTAAAAAAGAACTGCTGCAAATCCATAAAAAAGGGACACGCGATTTTAGCAGAAAGCCAACTGAAGATGAATTTGTTTTTACTGACGGTGTGAGAATTGTTGTGCCAAGAGAAGATGAGAAAAAAATCATTGCCACCGCGGTCAAAGACTTCATAGACTATCTGTTTGTCTCCATGGAAATCCCGGCAGCTATGGCGTATAGCTGTCCCGAGGACTGCCAAGCAGTTTATCTGTCTGTTTCAAAGGATGTTGATCCTGAGGCACAGGGCTACATGGGGTATTCTGTAAACATCTGCCAAAACAGTATTTCCATTATTGGCTATGATGAAGTCGGTGTCGCACAGGCCTTGTTCTTCTTAGAGGATTTAATGAATCTGCGTAAGTCACCTTTTTTGAAAATCGGTGTATATAACCGCAAATCCTTATTTGATTATCGTTCCACCCATTCACCCTTTGGCATGTTTGAATATCCGGAGGAAGCCTTTGCGTTAATGGCACACAGAGGCTATAATACCATTTCTCTTTGGCTCAAAGATGGCTGCAGCACCCTCCGTGGCGATTTTATTGATTTAAACCTCATCGGTCAGCGTGCCGAAAAATGGGGCATTCAATTAGTTGCAGAGTTATATGCGCCGCATAACGTTCATCCTAACGACCCTGGTGCTCAGGAATTTTATGACGATCTATATGGTGATCTATTCAAAAACTGTCCCATGCTGGCCGGTGTTTACTTAGTTGGTGAATCCAACCAGTTCCAAAGCCGCGACCCCAGAGTCGGCAAAACACCATATGAAAAAAACTTTGTTGAAAACATTCCCACAGGCAAAATGCCACCAGGCTGGTGGCCTTGTGAAGATTTCCCCCTTTTTGCCGGCATGGTGCAAAAGGCAGTAAAAAAAGCAAACCCAAGCGCATTTGTAACTGTTTGTTCATATAACTGGGGCTACGCGCCGGAGGAAGACCGTCTCAAATTGATTAACAATCTGCCCGAAGGCATACATTTCTGTGCAACCTGGGATATGTTCCACCGCTATCTGCGCGACGATACTTCTTTCTATATTGCCGACTATACGCTGCAGTTTGCCGGTCCCGGCAACTATTTTGCCAGTGAAGCAATGGCGGCTCAAAAACGCGGCATCCACATGACCACCATCGCCAACACCGCCGGCCGCACATGGGATTTCGGCGTGATTCCTTATGAGCCTATGTCAACACAATGGATCAAACGATTTGAGGGAATGCAAAAGGCACACCGGGAGTGGAATCTATCCGGCGTGATTGAAAACATTCATTATGGTTTTCATCCTTCCATTATCGGCGATTTGGAAAAGTGGGCATTTTTTACTCCCTATAAGCCACTTAGGGAAATACTGGACGATTTGCTGATTCGTGATTTTGAAGAAAACGCAAGCTTAGTCGGCAAGGCAATGGAAGCTTTCAGCGAGGCTATTACCCATTACCCCACAACCGAGGATGATCAATATGGTGTGTTCCGCATCGGTCCTGCTTATCCCTTTTGGGTAAGAACACCGCCCACAGAAGGCAAAAAACCGGACAGGCGCCATGCCATGTGGGGTAATGCCATTTACAGCAGCGAATATGCAGCCAATAACATTCCCAGTTCCCGTGATTCTGCTGAATCCATGCCCGGTAAGCGCATTTATGTTGAGCTGAAATCCGTCAGAAAAATGTGTGAGTTAATCTTAGAAGGTGTAAAAATTCTGGAATCCTGCCAACATCCCAACGACAATTTGCTCAGGCTGTTGAATTTAGCGCGATTTATGTATCGCACAACGGTTTCTGACATCCACATTAAGGAATTGCACATATTAAAGAAAAAACTCGGTATTGCAGAAACATCAGAAGAAAATGAACAGCTTATCAGCGAAATCGAAGAACTGATGCTGCGCGAGCGCAAAAATACAGAAGATACTATTCCTCTTGTGCAGCTTGATTCCCGGCTCGGTTGGGAACCAAGCATGGAATATACCACCGACGAAGAGGGGCTTAGATGGAAACTCCGTCAGGTTGATTATGAACTAACGCACACCATTCCCGTTTATAAAAAAGCAAATCAGTTAACTCAATAAAAAAGGCTGTAGCAAGATCTTTTCGTCTTGTTACAGCCTTTTTCTTATGATAATAAATATTTTTTTCGATAGCAATAATACGGAATCACAACAAGCAAAAAGGCGGCTATCCAAGAGACCGGTTCAATGTAATAAAAAACCTCTGTTCCCAGCCACGGAACCACCAGCTTACCCATGCCCACCCGGGCACAAAACTCGGCAATACCACCAATCATAGACCAAATAGAAATCCCCATAGCCGGCAACACATTGCGGTATACATAAATGACATACAAAATTACCAGAGAATAACACATGTATTTTAAATAACGCCAGCCCACTTCCATGGCCTCCACGCCGCCCTCCTTAGAAACATCTAAGAACATGGACAAAATCGTTTTGCCGAACAAAAGCATTAAAACTGCCACAATCACTGACAAACCGGCAGACAGAATAATGCCTGTTTTAACCCCCTGCAAAACCCGCTTTTTGTTGCCTGCACCATAGTTTTGTGCAAAAAAAGTGGAAAATGCAATGCCTAAAGAAATCGCACTGCTCTCTAAAAAGCCATAAACCTTATTAAGAGCTGTATAACCTGCCACGAAGAAGCTACCCTGCAAATTAATCGTAGACTGCAAAATAATGCCACTGAGCGCAATGACAATGCTTTGTATGGCCAGGGGCATACCAAAAGACATCAGCCGCTTCAACATCATAAAATCCGGCTTCCACGCCTCTTTCCCAAGTCGCACAAAAGAAATTTTTCGAATTTGCAAAAGACAATAGTAAAAAGAAACAACCTGAGATAAAACCGATGCCAAGGCTGCACCGAAAACGCCCCAGTGAAACACCATAACAAATAACAAGTCTAAACCAATATTTAAAATAGCTGCAATCGCAACACCTATCAAGGGAGACTTTCCATCTCCAAAGGCACGCAAAATGGCAGATGTCAAATTATATGCCATTACAATCAATGTGCCTGAAATCATAGTTAACAAATAGACCGATGCATCTCCTATGATATCTGTCGGTGTATCTAAAAGCCGTAAAATCGGTTTGGCGGATATAAGTCCCGCCACCGTCAGAACGCCACCCACAAGCACGCACAGAATGGTTGACATGGCAATGGTTTTGTTCATATCTTCGTAGTTCTGCTCGCCAAAATATCTGGAAACAAAGATGGAAAAGCCTTGTGCCAAGGCAGTAACCGACCACAAAATCAACCAATAGGTCCAGTCCGCAGACCCAACTGCTGCCAAGGCTCTGACGCCCACCCCACGACCAACAATCGCTGCATCCACCATCATATAAACTTGCTGCCCCAAATTTGTGATAATCAAAGGAAGCGCAAACCGCATAATCAGCTTTGCAGGATTTCCCTGCGTCATATCAAGAGTTCTTGCCATAACAAATCTCACCTTTAATGAAAAATTCAGCCATGGTCATTATACTATATTTAAATAGTTTTTTCAACCATAAAGAACTCCTTTTGTCATTAAAAAGAAAGAACGCATTGCATATAACAACGCGTTCTCAAAATTTTATTTAATTTCCATAGGAATTTCGATGGGAACTAAATCGTCCTTCACCCACTTAAAGATCTTAATCGTATCCCCTGCTTTTACCTCTGCTGAGAGTTCTGCAGCATAGGTTAAGCCATCTGCGCTTGTTGCCACCTTGGTATCAAGCAAGCATTGATCTGCACCGTAATGTGCAACGACCACATAAGGCACTTTTGCAGCATCGCTGGAACCATAGCACACTTTAATGGTTTTTTTGCCCGTTCCCAGATTTATCCCCTCAGTGTAAGCAGCGCCATCAATCAGCACATAATTTTTAAAGGTTTCAAACTGAACAGTTTTGGAAACGAAACCGTCCGAGAAGGTTACATCAATTTTTGCAACATTTGCTGCAGCAGTTGCCGTCAGCTTGTTGCCGGCTGTGCTAAAGCCTGTAGCTGCTGTGGTAACTGTCAGATTGCTGACTGCGCTGCCGTCACTGTAGGTTGCCGTCATGGTATAGTCCTTAGAACCTATACCAGGAATTTCTATCTTTGTAACCTCGGGAACGATTGCAATCTCATCGCCTGTACACAGAACGGCGTTGCGAATAGGTGCACCGAATTTGATGGATGTAGGAGCATTGGTGCTGGCACCTATAAGCTTTCTGGTTGTTTTCAACACCCACTCATCTCCCTCCTTAACGCTGAGAGAGTAAAGTCCGGTTGTCATGTCAAAGGTTAACTCAAAATCAGTCCACTCACCGTAGGGAGCAGAGCCAAAATAGTTCGCACGAGGACTCGTAGACACACCGTTTTCATTATAATATGTGTAGAATGCCTTTTGTCCCACGCTTATACGAATGATTGTCAGCGGGCTACCTGCTGCGTCAAGTGCATGAATGAAATCGCCTTCTTCTGTTCCAGCCCAGTTATATTGACCCTTTAAGGTCACCGTACCACATTTTGCAGCAACGTCGCCAAGGTCAACCGTAACAGGAGCTGCCATCGTTGCCGTTGTGAAATCCTTGCCAGCACTGATGAAGTCTGCATTCACGAGTTTAACCGTTTTTACATTATAAATCTTTCCGCTTGCATTTTTCGCAATAATATCAAATGTGGGTGCCTCTGCGCTTGAAGAAATCATCAGCACGTTGTTTTCTACTTTCACGCCGCTAACAGCTTTTGAAAGTGAAAGCACTGCATCATTCACCGCTGCACCATTCTCTATTACGGTGTAAGGTATCTTGCTGAATTTACCCTCTTCGGGAATTACTAAAGTTTCAGGACCGTTTAATGCATAGGGAGATACATAGTCTGTACCTGTATAAATCTGAACATCGTCAACCTTCAAGCCTATACCCAGGGTTTTCAAGCAGGTAGCTGTCGAGATCATCTGATAATTCGTGAAAGCCTTATTGCCGTTCACTGTGACGGTGTATTTTCCTTTCGTTGTCGCACTTGCATTTGTAAAATCCAAATCAATCTGCAAGTCATTCCAACCAATAACAAATCCTACATTACTCATAACGGGAGGAGACGTATAAGTACCATCACTATTAAAATATGACTGCAATTCATGTGCACCTGCGTTTCTCGGTCCGAATCTAAAAAGTTCATCATTGCCGGCACTGCCAAGGGCATTGATAGTCGTATTTAAGTCTCCACCTTCATACAAAATCCTCATTTTAATTGTGAGGCGTTTTGCATTTTGAGCTGCAGTGCCTAAATCAACCTGATACAGGCTTTGCTTGCCCCAAGCAACTGTTCCGGTTGCATACTTGTTGCCACTTTCCTCTTTGGTAACCGTACCGGTTGCAGTGCTTGCAGCAATCGGAGAAGTGGTAACTTTTGCACCTTCTGCCAAACCTTCAAAATCTTCATAATAAACAGTGGGCTGAACTGTCACCGTCTTTTCCCCATAAATCGTGCCGTTTGAACCGGTTGCCTTTAAGGTAAAGCTGCCGTTTTTTACAATAGAGCCATAAACAATCAAGCTGTTATTTTCAATGGCAATACCCTCAGGTAGATTCGTGGAAGATAAGGTGATGCCACTAACCTGATTGCCGTCTAAATCCATAACCTTGTAGTCAAGCTTTGCGATTTTGCCTGCAGTGGGAGCTAAAATACTCTCAGAGCCAACAATATTAAAGCTACTACTGCAAGGCGTATCCGAATAAATTTTTACATCGTCAACCTTCAAGCCTATACCCAGGGTTTTCAAGCAGGTAGCTGTCGAGATCATCTGATAATCCGTGAAAGCCTTATTGCCATTCACTGTTACGGTGTATTTTCCTTTCGTTGTCGAACTTGCATTTGTAAAATCCAAATCAATCTGCAAGTCATTCCAACCAATAACAAATCCTACATTACTCATAACGGGAGGAGACGTATAAGTACCATCACTATTAAAATATGACTGCAATTCATGTGCACCAGCGTTTCTCGGTCCGAATCTAAAAAGTTCATCATTGCTGCCACTGCCAAGGGCATTGATATTCGTATTTAAGTCTCCACCTTCGTACAAAATCCTCATTTTAATTGTGAGGCGTTTTGCATTCTGAGCTGCAGTGCCTAAATCAACCTGATACAGGCTTTGGTTGCCCCAAGCAACTGCTCCGGTCGCATATTTGTTACCACTTGCCTCTTTAGCAACCGTACCGGTTGCAGTACTTGCAACAATCGGCGAAGTTGTAACTGCTGCGCCCTCTTGCAAATCTTCAAAATCTTCATGTGCAACAAGGTAGTTTGCATAGTCCTCAAATTCACGAATCGGTTTTAGCGTATCAAGACTGAATTCCTTCGTCACATCCTCATTGTAGGGTGTTAAAAGAAGTGCAAGTGTAGGACTTGTGACACCGGTTACATGAACTGCCAGCTTAGAAAAAGCGCTGTTATCAGCACGACCCGGAACATCAGGAGAACCGGGAAGCGGATCAGCAGCCATTTTAAGCAAGGTACCGTTTGCCGGTGAAAGAAGCTTTGCACGCATTTTCTTTCCGCCTTGAGTCAGAACAGCACTTTTTCCATCTGCTGCCACCTCAATCTCTGTTTGGGTATGCATAAAGGAATACACTTCAATTGCAGACGTTGATGTAATTTCGTCCTGAATCAAAAGAGAATTATATTGATTCAAGAGAGCAAAACCACGCTTCACACTGCTGGGACCCATGCCCTCATAAGCTTCTGATAGATCCATCACCGCATAAGCTGCCTTGTCTGTTGTTTCATATGCCTCAATTTTACAGTCAACATTTACATTCTGGTCGAGGCCGCCATTGGGATTGATGACCAAGGTATTCTGACCTTCTGCACGGTTTCTGTAACCACCTTGCCTACCAAGTTCATGCAAGGTTTCAATGGCATAATTGCCCAAACCAAGCTCACAAGCCCAGCGAACGCCCATGGCATCAAAAATATATGAACCAATATCGGTTTGCATGTGAGAGCCAGTGTAATTTTGACCGGCTTTCACACCTAAAAACGAACCTTCTGTTCCTAACCAATCTCTGCGAATGGTCAACACCTGATTGACATCCGGAAAATAGGAGCTCTTTGGCATATACTGTTCAAAATCGTTATAACGCTCATCCGGTCGGTACGTCATCAGTGCAAAGAAGTCACCACCACCGGGCGTGTAATTCTTTTGGTATGCTCCAAAGGCAGGATTGTCAAAATGCTCTGAAAGGAAGAAGAATGCACCACAGGCAACATATTGAAACAGCTGGCTGTCTCCGTAGTTATAGCAGCCCATAGCACCTGTCAGACCGATGGGATAAAACCCTGCACTGGCTACGCCCGGGTAGTTATCGAGCAACTCAGTATGATTCAACACATTTTTCATGTTGGCAAGGAACGGCAGTAGCGTAATACCGATACCGTAGTTCCAATAAGCAAAACCTTCTCTGTATTCACCGCTTTCATACAACACATTGGGAATAACATGCCGTAATGACACCATGGCTCTGTTAAGGCTCTCATTCAAAATCGCATCATAAGCCGGGTCATCCCCCATGATTGCCAAGGCAACCGTACCCACAGCACTCATCATAACGGTTGACAGGTTATTATAGGACTGCGCATATTGAACATAAGGTCTTAATTCACGTAAAATGAACTCAATGCCGTTGTGCATCATGATATTGCGTGCAATGGTCCTTTGTTGTGCTGACCAGTGGTTATACATAAAGTCATACACGAATGCCATATAACGAACCGTGTCACCAACAGTAAGGTATGATCCGCTATCAATCCAGGAGTTTTGCAGCAGCAATACACTTTTCCAAATCCAATCTCCTACCTGTGCATCTTTTGTCACATTATAAACAACACTGGCCGTAGCAACTGTAGATACTGCTTTGGTTCCCTTTGGCTCTTTCGCCATAGCAGATGCTACCTCTCGCTTTAAAAGTGAAAGCGTTGAATTAAGATACGCATCGTTTTGGGAAACAGTTGCTAAGCTTTGCAGATAGTCTCCATTCATAAAGAGGCGTGGGTGGCCTGTTCCTGCTTCGCGAACCTGGCTCGCATAGTCAACAAAGCCTTCCTCGGGCTCTCTGGCTTCGGGAATATAGTTCTCTGCACTCTCGCTATAAAGTGCCTGCCAGTCTCGGTTGGTTAGAGATATCGACTCGATGTTGATTGAAACCGTATCATTAGCCAGCTTGCCCTGTTCT
>JAZOBC010000035.1:0-8405 GCA_045595795.1 Clostridia bacterium
GCTCACAGAACGACATGGCTACGATCCGACTTGTTGGCTAGACCTGCCTCAATTATATCAAAGGAGGATATTTTTTACCACGCATAGCTAAAGCTTTTTTATCCCACCAGCATTGCTGGTGGTTGGCGTTACACAACGCAAAAGTGGCTGTAGCAGAGTGCTACAGCCACTTTATTTTGCTTCGTTTCAACTGTTTTTATTTTGTCTCCTCGGACTCTTTCTCACCATAAACGGCGTTAACATAGCCCGAGCCGGCTTCGTATTCAGCTTCCCACTTCTCTTTCATTGCTTCATAAACCGCATCGGGAATATCAGGATTGCCCTTTGAAAAGGTAGGGATAAGCATGTCTCCGGCAGCGGCTGCATCTGTGCAGGTGGTATCGTTACGCCATTTGTCACGTTCTTCTTTATTGCGAAGGTTGGGGATTTCCATGGGAATGCCGCCTGCCAAAACAGAACGGTAGGCGAAGTGACCCGGCAGAAACATATCCAGTGCTTCATAAATATCAATGGTATCAGCGTCCTTGTCTCCACGGATTTTCTCGATGAAATAATACATAGAATAAAAGTCAGAACCACCGTGACCGAAAGCTTCTGCCAGCTTACTGAGCTCAGTCTTCGGTTCATAGCAGTCAACTTTGGTTTCGCCATATTCGCCGGAATATGCATCGGCATTGACATAGATTTTATGCCAAACCTTGTCATCAGCATCCTCTCTGGCAGATTCCATACGGCCCTTAGAACCGTATACGCAATACCAGATAGAATTTCTATATAAATCACTATGAATACTCTTGATAATACCGCCGTTTTCCAGCGTAATCATTTCAATACCGAACTGGCCTCCCAACCCACCGGTACGCAGGCCACGTTCATTTTTTGTGCCCTCAAAGCCCACAACAGAAACAGGGCGAAGACCGGTGATGTGAATCAACGGACCGATGGAATGAGTGCAATAAAAATTTGCATGCATCACTCGGTTACGCCAATGATTCGGATCGCCATAGGTAATCGCATGCCAACAAGGCTCACAGTTGTGAATATATTCACCTTCGCCATATTCAAATTCACCGATTTTGCCTTCACGATAGAGTTTTCTCATTTCATAAGGCGCTGCCATATAACAATAATTTTCACCGTAAGAATAAACCAAACCTGTTTCTTCAATGGCTTCAATGAGTTCTACTGCTTCCTTCAAATTCTGACAAGGCAACACCTCACTATACACATGCTTGCCGGCATTTAAGCAACGAATAGCAAAAGGAGCGTGCTCGTGAGCATAGTTTGCCAGCACCACTGCATCCATATCGTGCTTAATAAATTCATCAAAGCTTGTGTAATAGGTAATGTTTTCATCTTTATTTAACTCTTGCTGCTTTTTCAGTCCTTCTTCCCACTTGTCGCAGATGGCAACAATTTCGGCATTGTCGGCAAGTCTGCAATATTTAATCATGCTGTTACCGCGATAGGCACCTAAAACGCCAACCTTAATCTTTTTCATGGTAAATCCTCCATTCATTTTTTCTTTGTGGCTAAAGTATAACACGTTTTGTTTTTCTTGAACATGGAAAATGGCTACGGAAATATGGAATAATGCTACATGGCAACTTGACCATCTTTTTGGTTTATGTTATAGTAAAACCAAGAGGTGATTGCATGAGCTGTAAAGATGTTTGTCATTTCATTCCCGAATATAAAGATAACGTTTCTGTGCAGATTATCAATTTCGTGTTAGAAACAGAAAAGCAGCTTGCTGAAAACAAGAAGACAAGCTCTGTTTATATGATGAATTATGTGCTGGAGGGTGAAGGCGTTTTTCACACCCAACGGGGCAGTTATCCCCTGTCAAAAGGTGATGTGTTTTTCTGCCTGCCCGCCTCTCCCTATGCCATAGAATCTGTCAATAATTTCCAATATATGTATATCAGTTTTTTAGGTACGCGCGCCAATTTAATTATGGACAAGCTGAACATTCACACCCAAAACTGTGTGTTTTCGGGCTTTGAACATTTAAGATCCTTCTGGACAAATGCCATTGATGTAAGTCCCACCTTTTCCGGCCTCAGGAGCGAAGGTGTTTTGCTTTATACCTTTTCCTTTTTGAAAACCGATTTACAGGCAGACGCTGAGGAAAGCCCCGATGTCACCACGGCGCTGATAAAAAAATATATTGACGAGCATGCAACCGACCCGGATTTATCGGTTGAAAAAATCAGCAGTGACCTTGCATACAGCAAAAAATATATCTCCATCATCTTTAAGAAAAAATATAAAATCGGCATCGCTGAATATATCAACACTGTCCGCATACAAACAGCCTGCAGTCTTATGGATCAGGGGTGCTCTAATGTAACTGAAATAGCGTCTTTATGCGGCTATAAAGATCCCCTCTACTTTTCCAAGGTCTTCAAAACTCGTTTGGGATTTTCGCCCCGGTCGCATATCAACCAGTTAGGGCAAAAATAACACAACCTTTTAGCCAAATAAAAATCTACGGCGCGGAACAAGTCCGCGCCGTTTTTTCAGCTAGTTTATGCTTCCTCCAAAATGACCTGATGCATTTCGTTCCAGTTATCGTGCCAGAAGCCCGTATCAATGAAGATACCCTCTTCGGCAATTTCTCTGCCGGAAAGAATCTCGCCACCATTGACTTTGTAATTCTTAGATTCGTCCAAAACAGGATGAACCGTAAACCCATCCTGCTTAGTATGGTCTGTAAACAGCTGCACAACGATTTTTGTCAGCGCCATATCGCTATACTGGAACGTGGTAACTGACTCCGTATCGCATAGAATTCTGGCAACCGCTGTTTTCCAGAATTCCCTATCTTTCTTAACCTTTGCAACAAACTCTTTAAAGTGTGCAAAAGCTGAGGGAGAGAGCTTTGACAAGTCACAACTAAAGCCGATGGGACCGCAGGTCATGTAGCCATCCATATAGGAAGGATGAACGCCCACAATGTGCTGCCATTTAGCATCACCGCAGGCAACCATTCGTTCCACATTGCCATCGTTGCTGCCCTTAAAGGGGTCATAGAAATCTTCAAACCCCACAAGAGAATGAACCGCAACCCAGCGATCAAATCCCTGCGGTGGCAAGCGCAGAATTGTACCCTTGTAAATTTTCATTTCATCATACGGGCTCTCGTTATCACTGGGCCAACTGCTATCAAACTCAGTATAGTTATTCAGTTCCAGTCTCATACCGCCTGCGGCACAGCTACAAAGATACAGATTAGGATATTTGTCGCGAATCGCCTGGATAAACTTTTTATGACCGGCATGGTATTCTTTGAAAGCTGTATGACGCTCGTCAAAGTATTTATCAGCATTAAAATCATCTTTGATAAACTCAATGCCGTAACGCTCAATCAAATCAAATACAACACCCAGCATCCACTCTCTGGCTTCTGCATTGGCAAAGTCTAAAAAGCAGAATTCCGGTTCTGCATCACCGGGAATATAATACTCCGGGTGTGCTTTGACAGAATCAGATGTCGGCATTGCACGTTCCGGCTCAAGCCAGAGGCCAAACTTCATGCCGGCAGCACGAACTCTTTCTGCAACATCAATCATGTGTCCGCAGAAAGCGCTGGTGGTATTCTCTGACCAATCTCCAACACTGCTTGACCAAGCTGCTCCCTTGCCAAACCAACCGGCATCCACAAAGAAATATTCAACGCCCAAATCGGCCGCTAAGTCAATCTGACTGGAAACGTTTTCAACATCAACATGATCGAAACGATACATCCATGTGTCGTAAACAATGGGCATTTCGCGGCGTGGATAGCGGGTATGTAAATAGTGATGCAGCTTATAGCAATCCATGTCAATTTTATTTTTAAATTCGTAGCAAATAATCTGAGGCATGTCCACAACCTCGCCAGGGGCAACAGTCACATCAAAGTTATAGTCCATAATGCCCATTTCCACAACGATTTTAGAATATTTGCAGTAATGCCCGGCACGGGTTACCTTCATTTCCCAAGAAGCATTATTGACCAGATGGAACGCCACACCACGCTGTTCCTGCTCGCTCCAGAGTGCCAAAAAGGGCGTTCCGTCCTGAGAGGTTCTAATACTGGCACCTGCAACAGAAACTGTTGTTGTCAAGGGCTGCCAACTGCCGGAGCTTTCTGTCTGCCAGTTGTTGAACTGGGTATATACCTGATATTCTCCGCCTTCAAAAACAAAACGGGAATGTAAGCTATGGAGTGAAACAGGCTGATTAGAAATATTTTGAAATACATCATTTCTGGTACAAACACCGTATTCATCCATTTCATATTGGCAAGTCAGGGCGTAAGCCTCTGTTTTATGAGAAATGGTCTGTCCGTCACGGGTTACAGTACCATTGATTTCACCAAACGAACCATAGCCGTGAAAGAAACACTTTGCATCCTCACCCTGCTGAAAAAACTTTTTTGTAAACATAAAGTTAACCTCCCCGAAAAAAATTAAAATCGCAATTCTTTATTTCAAGTATAGCATCGAAAATTATGCATTTCAATCTTTATTTTTTGGGATTGATGGTGAAAATTTATTCTATTCCGCCGGTATTCAGTGCTAATTGATACAACACAAGAGAACCGTCCCTCTGTATCGGAATATAAAAATTAATATGTGCCTTATTCCATATAATAGTTTTGCAAGTCTTTGCGCAACTTAGAGAGTATTTCTTCTTCAGAACGGTCTAAAAAGTATAATCCCCCATCTTCTAATACACCAAGAACGGCATTTTCCAAACAATCCGCACTCTCTATTACACAGGCTGACAAACTCTTTAGATAAGTGATTTTACAATAACAGTTATTGTAATGCATGTATTTTTCGTTTTTCTCACCTATGTATTCGGTTTGGAAACCTAAATATAGGAATACTTTTTCCATTTTGTTTATTAAATTGTCTATATTCATAATCTACCTCTATTCTATAATATTTCCTTTTAAATTGGTGTCAGAGGGACGGTTCTCTTGACACATTCCGCACATTATCTTTTACCAAATTTTAATATATTGCCTCAAGTTTTGCAACCCAAAAGGAAAAGGAGCAGCAATCGCTGCCCCTTGTTGGCTTGTCATTATATATCGGCGAAATGTCCCCTTATCACTTACTCATGACACTCAATTTTGGGTTCATAAAGTGTTATACATTTCTAAATTTTCCATAAAAGGATTTTTTTCTTGTAAATCATATATAAGCTTGTCATTTTTACTAATAACAAGTGTCGCAGAGCTATCCCATGCGACAATCTCGATTTCTGCAAGCGGATGCTGTATAGATAATGGATTTTGCCAAAAACCATCATATCCATCAGCCAAAGGCAACACATAATTTAGAACTTCCTTTTTTTGAATATGTTTTGGAAACGCAGAAAAAACGCCCCAAATCCACTGAAAGTCTTCGTCTTCCACCATCTTTGTTAGTTCTGTTCCTGTAATCCAACAATATTGTCCGGCTAATTTTTCAACATAAACAGGATTAGACGGATAGCATTCGTGCCCTGTTATTAACCAATTATACTCTGTCTGAATATGATTCAGAAAATCAAACATTTCTTTTAAAAAAGTAAATCCTTTTTTATCTTTTTCAATTATTACACCTTTCAATTATATCTCCTCCTGTCAATTTCTTTTGGGGTTTCCATTAGACCAATCCCAAAAATGTTCATGCGGATATTCTGGATGTCGCTTTGGATTTCCGTGATTAGTCATATCAACATCACGATATGCCCGTCCTTCTGAATCATACCAGCGTCTTGTCATAAGATTGCCATTGCCATCCAATATATCCACACTTGAATTTGGCTTTCCTGTCACACCAGGATTTTTCGTTATTGTCATATGGATCCTCATAGGTGTTATGTCAATTTCATTATCTAAATTACTAGTAACTTTACTTGTTGCACCGCTGTATTGTTTCTTTTTAGGTACGAATTCATCGGTTTCTTCCAATACTTCATTAGCTGATTTTGTAGTAGAATTGTTCTTATAAAGATTTTTAAAGTTTTCCCCCGCCTGATATATCCCAAAAGCTGTAGAGGTAGTGCCTAGTGAATCCAGCCAATGCTGAAGAGAAAGAGGTTCTTCGGGATTGATTGCGCCTTTAACAGTGTCTGCAAAACCACTTGTTAAGTAATTGGCAACATTATAAAGCGTGGGGTCATTGAGCAGTTCCTGATATCTGGCCTCATAACCTTTCAAAGTTCCGCTAACAACACCCATTGTCAGCCAATCCAAAAAGCCGGTAATGTCTTTCCGACACAAAGGGACAGTTCTCTTGTGCGGATATATTATTTATTAACATACCAAAACCATCCTTTTGTGTCATCATTTATTTCAATATCCATTCAAACATATCTTTGAAATCTTTAAAGCAATCTTCACAAATCCAATGATATCTATCCTCTGTAGAATACGCCACCTCCGTAGAGCTGTCTATTTTTTCAGAACAGAATGCACAATGTTCATGTTCCCAACCCTCACGATAAGGTCTAAATGACCCTTTTGTCAAACTCTTTTTATATAAATAGTTCATTTGATTTGTTAATCTCCAATCATGTTCATTCATATTGCATTCTCCTATCACTTTTTTTCTATTCTTCCATCCGGAAATACTCTATAACTATTTCCTTTGGCATCACTATAATCCCAATGCGGACCAATTGGGTCACCATGTTTTAAATCCGCATTCCATTTCTCTCTCGTTTTGGGATTATACCAGTTTCCTTTTCCTTTATCTGGAGTAGAGTTTCCTCTCCATTCAAATCCCTTACCAGGAGATTGACTTGGATTATTTCCGGGGTATTTAATTGATTTTTTGAGTGTCTTCGCCGAATCACCTACATTATCCACCTTGTTCGCAACTTTCGCAGCATCAGAAGTCTTA
Organism: Clostridia bacterium; assembly: GCA_045595795.1. Classification (GTDB taxonomy): domain Bacteria; phylum Bacillota; class Clostridia; order UBA1381; family UBA9506; genus UMGS755. Next base: position 6,888 of record JAZOBC010000035.1, read on the forward strand.
TCTGCCATCTTAGCAAGCTTTGCCGTGTCTGCAACTTCGCCAACGACCGGAATCACACCAAAGGCACTGAGTCCTGCCGAAAGCCAATCTCCCCTTGCAAGGTCAACCGGTATTGATGCCAGGTTTGTAAACGTGTCCAATCCCGGAATAAATGATGTTGCGGTCAATAAATTACTTACCGAGTCTAACCAACTCTTATCATCCTCTTGAGGTTCATGCTCTGCACCTTCAGCAATGATCGCAACAACTCTGTTTTCCTTATCCAAAACGCCCGCCCAGCAGTTGCAGTTGAGATGCATCGGGATGAAATTTTCTCCCACCCGTGCCTCGCTGATGGGAAAGACCTGACCCTCTAAACTATTGCAATCGTCGCAGTTTTCCCCCTCTGTGAGCAGACAATAATGGGTAAAGCCTGCGTCCTGATAGTCCCATAATAGCATATAATTTTTCATTTGTAAAGCCAAGGCGGATAGCAGATGAGAAAGCACCGCCATTCGTCTGCTAAGGAACGTTCTTGCAAGCTGAATAGCCTCCCATTGAGTGCATCCTAATAGTGTTGATTTTGACAGTTGTTCAGCAATTTGCCGGGTTGTGTTTGCTGCCTCCTGATCTAATTCATTTCTCCATTTCTGTTTGTAAATTTCTGCTCGGTTACCGTATTTCTTCAGTTTCTGCAACGAAGTGTAATCAAGTTCCAGACTCCCATAAAAACTCATGATCCTATCCGGTAGTTTTGTCATGAGCACATCATAGGATTGTTCTGTAGCCTTGCCCGAACCGTAACATTCAACAACATCTTGTAATACCAGCCGCTCTAAGATTTTAGTTTTGTTTAACCGTATAACGCTGTTCATTGATTCTCCTTTCAATCTTAAAAAAATGTTTTTCCCTACAGCCGGATTGTAACATAAAAATTTTTCCCAAAGTGCAATTGGCAAAAATTGATTATTTGATGTAGATTTTAAGAGAAAAAAGTGCAAAAACAAAACAACGAGTCACACCTTGCGGTATAACTCGATTCTTCATGTTTGCAATATATATGCTTTGCATTAGCAAAGCAACCATTTCTTTTATCTATTCTCTTTTATCTCTTATCTGGAAACGACAATTTTTTAGAGAAAAGCAAAGAGATAAGAGCGAAAAGAGAAAAGTACAAAAAGAAACGACAACTTCTTACGAAATTGTCGTTTCTTTTTGGTCGGGGTGACAGGATACAGCCGCTTCGCGTCTTATCTGCTTGTCCACCCAAACGCTATGCGTTTCGGTACCGGACGCGCACCTTTTTGCTAAAAATAGTTCACTGGACTATTTTCTTAACGCAAAAACCTCCTTGAGGTTCAAATCCTCTCGAAACAAATAAATATCCCCCCCGTATAACGGGGGGTTTTTCATTTTCGGGCATAGCCCTAATACTACTGGCTGCACACAAGTGTGCTTTTGTATTGGCCTGCCAGCCATGCAACTGCTACTGACTACCCATAAATGGGTTATGTAAAAATAGTTCTTCTATGTAAATGG
>JAZOBC010000036.1:0-16312 GCA_045595795.1 Clostridia bacterium
TTTCATTACTTGATTCCTCCTTTGAATAATTTCGGCGGTTGGCTAGACCTGCCTCAATTATATCAAAGGAGGATATTTTTTACCACGCATAGCTAAAGCTTTTTTATCCCACCAGCATTGCTGGTGGTTGGCGTTACACAATGCAAAGGGTCCATAGCATTTTGCTATGGACCCTTTAAAATAAAAACTACATAACTTTTAAAATCCTTCTTCAATCAAAGCTTTAGCTAACCGGCATGCCGCCTCCAAATCGCTTTTGGCAATCATTTCGCAAGGCGTGTGAATAAACCGAGTGGGAATGGAAATACATCCTGAGGGAACACCGCCGCCAGTCAAATGAATGGCTCCTGCATCGGTGCCACCCTTTTCCAGCACCTCCCGCTGATAGGGAATTTGCTCCCGCTCACAGAGGGCAATCATTTTTTCTTTCACAATGGGGTGTGCCAAAAAGGAATGATCCATAATTTTCACAGCAACACCTTTGCCCAGCTCAACCGCCATTTTGGCTGCACCGGGTGTATCACCGGTTCGCGTCACATCCAGTGCCACTGCATAATCCGGCTGAACGGAAGCGGCTGCCGCCTTAGCACCTCTTAAGCCCAGTTCCTCACTCACCGTGAAAACAAAATATAAGTCATTTTGATGCTGCTTCATCTGCTGAATTGCGTTGATTAGGACAAAGCATCCGGTGCGGTTATCCATGGCTTTAGAAACCAACCGATCACCGTAGTCACGAAAGGCACCTTCAAACACGGCACATTCGCCCAAAGAAACCCGTTTGGCCGCCTCTTCTTCACTGCTTGCCCCAATATCCACATATAAATTCCGCAACTTTAAATCCTTTAACACTTCCTCGTTGCCATCGGGCACCACCACACCTTTTGCACCACCTGTAAAGGTAACATGCTGATGCAGAGCCGTGTGGGGCATAACGCCGCCCAAAGGTGATACGTACACCTGCCCTTTTTCGCCAAAGCAAGTGGCCACAAGGCCAATTTCATCCATATGAGCCGCAAACATCAGTTTTTTTCCATTGCCCTTTTTGTGGGCAATTAAATTCCCCAAAGGGTCCGTAGTGATTTCGTCCACAAAGGGACGGATTTCTTTTTCAATCAGCCTTGCCAAAGACGCCTCACAACCTGACGGAGCTGCTGTTTCGCAAAGTCGTTGTAATAAATCAAACATGTTCTGCCTCCTGAATCAAAATACGCACAAATTCTTTTGCTGATTCATAATCTGCCAGTGATATCACGCTGGATGGCGAATGAATATACCGCCCCGGCAGTGATAGTGCCGCTGTCAAAATACCTCCTGCTGCCACATGAATAGCGCCGGCATCGTTACCCCCGGCAGCAACCTGCTTAAACTGCACAGGCACATGATGATGTTGCGCCATTTGGTAGAGCCGCTGCACCAGTTCCCGATTATAGCTGGTTGCGCCGTCAATTAGGGAAAGAGCTGCGCCCTTACCTAAAATTGTGGAGCGCATTGGCGCCTCCGTGCCCGGCAAATCAGAACACGTTGTCACGTCAATCACCAATGCCAAATCCGGCTTCACCCTGCGGGCACACAGTCTGGCACCCCGAAGTCCAACCTCCTCCTGCACCGTAAAGGCAAAGCACACATTCACATTGCCTGCCACTTCTTTAGCAGAAAGCAGAATTGAACAACCGGCACGGTCATCTAAGGCTTTGGCTTTCACCAAGCCTTCGCCAAAAGGCACATAGGCACTGTCGAACACAACATAATCTCCAACAGCCGCAATTTTTTCGGCCTCTTTTTTATTTTTTACACCCATATCAATATAAAGTTCTTTGATTTTGGGTGCTTTTTTTCGTTCTTCAGGGGAAAGCAAATGAATGGCGCGGCGTCCAATCACACCGGCGTGACCACCTTGCCCAACCAAAACTCGTTTGGAAATCAGCACTCTGGGGTCAATACCCCCAACGGTTTTAAATTTTAAAAATCCTTCATCGGTAATGCGGCTGACAATGAGTCCAACCTCATCCATATGGGCGCAAAGCATCAGGGTTTTCCTCCCTGCCTGCCAGCCTTTTTGGTAGGCCAGCAAATTACCCATGGAATCTATTTCAACACGCTCACAATAGGGTTCTATTTTCTCACGGATGTAGCGGCGAACAGCATCTTCATTCCCCGAAACCCCCGGCAAGGCCGTTAGTTCTGAAAGGTACATGCTAACACCTCCAAGTCCAGTTTTTGCAACATGGCACACAAAAGCTCTCCCACGGCTTTCACATCATCAAAATGCAGGGTTTCAACCGTGGTGTGCATATACCGTAGCGGAACGGATAACAAAAGTACGGGGATTCCCTCGCCTGCCACCTGAACCGCCCAGGCATCTGTGCCCGTGTCGCCACCGTCTGCATCATAGCTAACCGCTATTTTTTCTTCTGTTGCCACCGTTTTGGCAAGCTGGGACAGATAGGGATGAATGTTGGGCCCAAAGCTGATGACCGCTCCACTGCCCAACTTAAAAATGCTTTCCTGACCTGCATCCGGCGTATCCCCATGGCACACATCCACCACAAAGGCGCAGTCCGGCGCTAAGCGCTCACTAACCATGGTTGCCCCTCTGAGGCCAACCTCTTCCTGCACAGCCGCTACAATGCATACATGAAAGGGCAGTTTCTTTCCTTTGAGCTGTTTGAGACAATATAAAAGAGAAATCAGCCCTGCGCGGTCATCAAAGCTTTTGCCGGACAGCACCTTAGAGGATAATGCTTCCACCGTTTCGGCAAAGCAAATCATATCGCCCGGGTGCACCTTTTGCCGCACAACGTCTCCTGAAAGACCTACATCAATGACCATATCGCTGATTTTGGCAGCTTGTCCCTGCCCGCCGGTTTGCAAGTGCGGGGGCTTGGCACCAATCACACCATAGAGAGGCTCCGTACCGTAAACGGTTACCTCTGCACCCGGCAGAATGGCACTATCTACACCGCCCACCGGCACAAAGGAAAGAAAGCCTTCCTCCGAAATGTCAGATACCATGAGTCCAATGCCGTCAATATGTGCCTCTAACATCACGGTTTTCGCCTCTTTGTCTTCTGAAAAAACTGTGCCGACCACATTGCCCATGGCATCGACTTCCACTGTATCACAATAGGGCGTCATCAGCTTGACCACCTGCTCTGTGAGAGAAAATTCAAATCCGGAAATGCCTCCGGCAGCAGCCAGAGTCATAAGTTTCTTTTTCATAAGCGGTTAACCAGCTCCTTAAACAAATTGCCGCGCTCTTCAAAATTGCGGAACATATCAAAACTCGTACTGGCGTTTGACATGAGCACCACATCACCGTTTCCTGCCTGCGCCGCTGCTTGCTTCACAGCCGCCTCATAGGTTGTTTCATACAACACAGGCACATCAGGCGCGGCAGCTTGTGCCACCTTACCAATCACCTCTGCCGTGGCACCGACCAGCACCAACGCCTTCACATGCTCACGAATGGCAGGCCCCAAATCATCGTAGGGAATACCTTTATCCTTTCCCCCTGCAATAAGAACCACCGGCTGAGAAAAAACCCTTAAGGTGTTTATGGTGCGGTTAGGCGAAGAATCAATGGAGCTGTTATAATAACGCACCCCATCCTTTTCACGAACAAACTCAATTCTGTGTGCCACACCGCCAAATTCTTTCGCGCAACGACAAATATCTTCTTTTGTTACAGCATCATACACCGCTCCGACGGCTGCCATATAGTTTTCTACGTTATGCATACCCGGCACGCGGATATCACGAATATCCAAAACAGGTGTACCGCCAAAAAAGATTTGGTTTTCTTGCAGATGAATATCCGCCTTCTGCGTTCTTGAAAAGGTCAGCACCCTACCCTTTGCCAATGATGCTGCCTGACGGGTCACCTCGTTATCTGCATTTAGTATTGCCAAATGGTCCGCACTTTGATACAAAAGCAAATTCATTTTGGCATCAATATATTCCTGATAGCTGGTGTGATAATCCAGATGGTTGGGCGTTATGTTGGTCATCACTGCCGTTTGGGGACTGTGCCTCATGGTTTGCAGCTGAAAGCTGGAAAGCTCCAGCACCACCCGGTCAGTGGGCAAGATGCTGTCAATCGCCGGCAAAAGCGGCGTGCCGATGTTGCCGCCCACATGAGTTCTGTGCCCAGCCATAGACAGTAACTTGTGAATCAGTGTCGTGGTGGTGGTTTTTCCGTCGCTGCCGGTCACCGCCGTTACGTGCGCCGGACAAAGCTCCATGAAAACCTCCATTTCTGTGGTGACGGTGATGCCCGACTGAGCCGCTGCTAAAAGCTCAGGCACATCCGGTCTAAGCCCAGGGGTTTTAAAAATCACATTTCCTGACAGATGAGATAAATATTCCTCGCCAAGCTGCAGTTTAACACCCAAAGACTCTAAATGCCGAGCCGTTTCTCCTAAGGCGTCATAGGTTTTTTTGTCACAAGCCGTCACACGGGCGCCGTTTGCAACTAAATATTCAATTAAAGGCAAATGACTGATGCCAATGCCCACAACACAAACGTCTTGGTTTTGCAAGCTTTTTTTCCATGCAGTCAGTTTTTCGTTCACTGTCTGTCCCTCTTTTCCCACAGAAATATTGATGATAACATCTTCAAAATCTATATTGTATTATACCTCATTTTATACCCATTGTAAAGAAGATTATACCAATCCTTTTAGTCTCAATCCCAAGAAAAAAAGCTGCCGGTCATGATTTTACATATCATTGGCAGCAGCATTTTTTCTATTAAAATGTCAATTCCTCGTTTTTAGATTTTTCCCAAGCACAAGCCTCTTGCTCCTGCATCTGCTGGCGGATGTTCGCCAGCATCAGCTTAATGCGATTTTGCTGATTGACTGCACTGGCGCCCGGGTCATAGTCAATGGCCACTAAATTGGCGTGAGGGTGATGGGCTTTAATGGTGTTCATCATGCCCTTTCCCACAATGTGATTCGGCAGGCAACCAAAGGGCTGCGTAATCACAACATTGTGCACGCCCTTTTCAATCAATTCTGCCATTTCCACAGTTAAAAGCCAACCTTCACCCATTTTAACCCCTTTACCAATATAGGTTTCGGCAAGCTTGCGGGTTTCGTCAAAATCATTCGGTGCCCAAAACACACCATGACGGTTTATGGCGCGGTTCATGTCATGCTGCATGTGGAGCAGCACGCGATACACAAATCTGCTTCCCAAAGCACTCAAAAATCCGCCGCCGTACAACTCATGGGTGTTAAAAACATTCACAAGACAATACTGACAAAAGTCCGTCAAGCCGAACAGAACAACCTCCATGCCCTCGGAGAGCAAAAATTCTTCCAGCTTATTATTCCCCATAGGAGAATACTTCACATAAATTTCTCCCACAATACCAACCTTCGGCTTTTTTTCACCTGTCTTTGGAATCGCATCAAAATCCCGTAGCATATCAGGATAGTAGGATTTTAATTTGCGATAAGAAATCATTTTTTTGCCATCCCAATCCCCTACAATGCGCTGAATCCATTTTTGAACCACGCGTTCTGTATCGCCCTTGGTCACTTCATAGGGCCTACACTGATTGGCAATATGCATCAAAAAGTCGCCGGCAATGGCTGCATAGGCAAGCTTTAAGCCAAAAGAAAGTGAAAGCTTAAAGCCGGGCGATTCATCTAAACCGGCAGCATTGAGTGAAATTACCGGTACTTGAGAAAAGCCACTCTTTTTCAGTGCTTTGCGAAGCAGATGGATGTAGTTAGAGGCGCGGCAACCACCACCGGTTTGCGTAATCATCAAAGCTGTTTTGTCCGGGTCATAAGAACCGCTTTTTAGGGCACTGATAAACTGACCAATGACAAGCAGCGCCGGATAGCAAGTATCATTATGTACATAGCGCAAACCCTCTTCAATTACCTCAGGGCCATCCAGCGTCAAAACCTCTGCTCGATATCCTTGCTGCTTGAGTATGTTTTCCATCAGGGCAAAATGAATGGGTAGCATCATAGGAAATAAAATGGTATGGGTCTTTTGCATTTCCTCTGTAAAAACAGGATAATCCTTCATGTTATTTCTTCTCCTTGCGTTCTTTCGCGGCACCCAAAAGACTGCGAATACGAATTTTCACAGCACCCAAATTATGAATATCATCAATTTTCACTTGGGTATAGAGCTTACCTTTGGCCTCTAAAATATCCCGCACCTCATCCGTTGTAATGGCATCTATGCCGCAGCCAAAGGACACCAGCTGCACAAGGTATGCATCGTGCTCTGCGCAATAAGCCGCAGCACTGTAAAGACGTGCGTGGTAGGTCCACTGGTTCAGTACATGAACGTGGGGCGGTTCTGCCAAATCGCAAACGCTGTCTTCCGATAAAACAGCAACACCTAATGAGGTAATCAAGCGGTCAATACCGTGGTTAATTTCAGAATCAATGTGATAGGGTCTGCCGGATAAAACAATCATCTCAATGCCGTTTTCCTCCGCATAGCGCACAGCACGTCTTCCCTCGGCACGAACAGCCTCGATATACGTCTTGTAGGCATCATAAGCCGCCTTGACCGCACGCTTGATTTCTGCCCGACTGATGCTTGCATCCTTCCCATGAAAATAAACATAAGCCCGACGTGCAAAATCCTTAGGGCGATGCAAGCCAAAATGCGGATACATAAACTGAACTTCGCTCAAACGCATCATATTGGCATTGAGGAGTTCCGGATAGTAAGCAACCACAGGGCAGTTAAAATGATTATCACCCTTTTTCTCATTAAAATTATATGTCATACAGGGATAGAAAATTTTTGTAATCCCTTGGTCTAACAAGCTTTCAACATGACCATGCATCAGTTTTGCCGGATAACAAACTGTATCAGAGGGAATGGAGTAACGTCCCTTGCGATATAACATGGGCGATGACAGGGGCGAAACCACCACCTCATAGTCAAGTTCTGTCAAAAAGCTGTGCCAAAACGGCAGTGTTTCATACAGATTAAGGCCCATTGGGATACCGATTTTACCTCTCTTCCCCGGCTTGGATTTCAGCGCCGCCAGCTTACTGCGCTTATATTCATACATATTGGGAACTTTGATGGCATCTTTTTTCTGATTGGGGCGCTCACACTTATTGCCTGATAGATACCGACTGCCATCAGGAAAAACATTCACTGTCAACTGACACTTATTCAGGCACAAACCGCAGCTAACTTCCTTGGTTTTAAAGCTAAATTCTGTTAATTCCTCCAAAGACATCATAGAGCTTTTTTCCTGCTGCTTCTCCTTTGCATAGAGCGCAGCACCAAAGGCACCCATGAGCCCGGCAATGGCAGGACGCACCACGTGGCGACCCATTTCACGCTCAAAGCTTCGCAGCACCGCATCATTATAAAACGTGCCGCCCTGCACCACCACATGCTCACCAAGCTCAGAAATATCTCTGGCACGAATCACCTTATATAGTGCATTTTTCACGACACTGATGCACAAACCGGCAGAAATATCATCCACTCCGGCACCGTCTTTTTGCGCCTGCTTCACAGATGAATTCATGAATACGGTACAACGAGAACCTAAATCCACCGGACGTTTGGCATAAAGCCCCAAGCGGGAAAATTCTTCTGCTGTATAGCCCAGTGATAATGCGAAGGTTTCCAAAAACGAGCCACAACCGGACGAGCAAGCCTCATTTAACATAATGCTGTCAATGGCGTTATTCTTAATACGCATGCATTTAATGTCTTGGCCACCGATATCCAAAATAAAATCAACCTGAGGCGAAAAGTGCCGCGTTGCACGAAAATGCGCCAAGGTTTCTACCAAGCCAAAATCGAAATGGAAAGCACTTTTAATCAAATCTTCTCCGTAGCCCGTAGCCGCCGCGCCACAAATGGTAATGCGGTCCTGACATAGGTCTTGTATGGTTAACAGATGATGCCGCACAAGTTCTAAAGGATGCCCGTTATTGGGTCCGTAAAACTGATACAAAATTTCTGCCTGTTCACCAATTAAAATAATTTTGACTGTGGTGCTGCCACAGTCAACACCTAAATACGCCTTGCCTGTATAGCTTGCCGGATCCAAAACCGGCACAGATGCCTCCGCATGACGTTTGGAAAAGGCTTCATACTCTGCTTCATCAGCAAATAAAGGCTCTAAAATATGCAAATCTCCGCCGCTATCCTTGGCGTTTTTCAGCCGTTCCTCCAGTTCAGAAAACGTCAAAACATCCCCTTGCTCCTCAGCATAAAGAGCAGCACCAGCCGCCACAAAAAACTGTCCGTTTTCAGGGAACACTGCCGTTTCATCTGTCAAAGACAGCGTCTTGCGAAACTGTTTTCTAAGACCTTCTGCGAAATGCAAGGGACCGCCTAAAAAAGCCACTCGTCCCACAATTTGCCGTCCCTGTGCCAGTCCAATAATGGTTTGGTCAACCACAGCCTGATAAATACTGGCAGCAATGTCAGATTTTTTGGCATTTTGATTGAGCAGCGGTTGTATGTCCGTTTTGGCAAACACACCGCAATGAGACGCAATGGGATAAATTTTTTCAGCCTGAAGGCTCAACTCATCCAGTTCATCCACCGTCACGTTCATCAAAACCGCCATTTGGTCAATAAAAGCACCTGTACCACCTGCACAGGAGCCATTCATACGCTCTTCCTGACCGCCGGTTAAAAAAAGAATTTTAGCATCCTCGCCGCCTAACTCAATCACCACATCAATATCCTGTAAAAACGTCTTAACCGCCCCGCCCGTGGCATAAACCTCCTGCACAAAGGAAAGTTCTGCCGTTTTGGCAAGACCGAAGCCAGCCGAACCGGTTATGGCAACAGAAAAGGGACGCGTTCCAATATAGGGACGAGCCAAGGATAAAAGTTCGGCTGTTTTTTCACGCACTTGAGAAAAATGCCGTTCATAGTGGCTGAAAATTATTTTATTATCTTCAATGAGAACCACCTTAACTGTGGTGGAGCCGATATCAATGCCCAAACAAAGACTCATTCGTATCCCTTCCTTCTGCCGGTATAAAACGTCAGCACGCGTGCATTTCTTTGCTTGCCAAGCTGTACTAAAATCAATATATGTTCACAATTTGCAAAAAAGTCCGATATATGTTTTCATGTATAAAAAACAAGCATCATATAAAAAGCGTTTTAGCAAAGAAAAAATTCTTTCCTATTTAAAAGTATCTCACCGTATTATACCATAATTCGACAAGATTGTCTATAAGAAATTTTTTACAAAAACAAATTTTTTGTGCTTATTTTTCACTTGCACTTTTCCTCACAAAAGGATATAATAAATGAGAAAGAAGGTTAAACTCATGGCTAAAAAGACAAACAAGGACGAACAAAAAACCAATGTAATGCGTCTTTTAGAGCAAGCTAAAATTCCCTATCGGCATTACTGTTATGTTGAAAGCGGCACCACCGTCGGTACGGAAGTAGCCGCTGTCTTAAACCAGGACCCCAATCGCGTTTTTAAAACACTGGTCACCGTGGGGAAATCCGGCGAGCACTATGTGTTTATTATCCCCGTTAACCATGAACTGCAGCTAAAAAAAGCTGCCAAGGCGGTAGGTGACAAGGCTGTGGACATGCTCAAATCCAAAGACCTCCTGCCCCTGACAGGGTATATCCATGGCGGCTGCTCTCCCATCGGCATGAAAAAGATGTTTAAAACAGTTCTTCATGAAAGTGCCAAATCCTTTGATGCCATTCTTTTCAGCGCCGGAAAAATTGGTTACCAGGTAGAGGTTAGTCCCAAGGATTTACAAAGCCTTGTTCCCTTTATTTATGCCGACGTTGTCGAGTGAAATTGTTTAAAAAAGATAGAAAAATCGTCAAAAATTCTGTCACAACATGCAAAAAAATTCTATATTCTGCCACAATTCGACTTGACGTTGCCATAATTTTATGGTATCATTATGGAAAAGGTTGCAGAATAAATCGAAATAACAGTATTTGCTAAGGAGGACAACACATGAAGTCAACCGGTATCGTAAGAAAAGTCGACGAATTAGGAAGAGTTGTATTACCAATTGAATTGCGGAGAACCTTAGATATAGCCGAAAAAGATCCTTTAGAGATTTATGTAGACGGCAATACCATTGTTCTTAAAAAATATGAACCCTCATGTATTTTCTGTGGAAATTCAAAAGATGTTTTTGTATTTAAAGGCAAAAACATTTGCCCTGCTTGCATGGATGAATTAAAAGACTGAGGAATAAAATAAAAAAAGCGGATGTGACCAAACGGTCACAACCGCCTTTTTTATTCTTTTTAGTTTACTGTCAAAGCTTTGGCAACCTGATTGTATGCATTCAAAAGGTTTACAGCCGTTTCAACATCATGAACACCGCAGGCAACGCCGAAATACTCCACTTCTCCCTCAAACAAAACAGGGAACGCATAAATGGCACCACTTGCATCTGTAACCGTTTGACGGATTTCTTCGTTTTCGTTAATCAGCGCAAATGTATCAGGTGCTAAATCTGCAAGATAGGGCTGCAGATTATGCATAATACCATCATAGCCGGCGAGATTTTCACCAACACCGTCAGCATAATAGAAAATGCAAGCTTCTCCGGCAGCACACATCATCATACATTTTTCTGCATATGTATCGCGGCTGACAGAAACAGTATTCACTTCCGTAGACATCAAGGATGAAGCAACGCCCATCACCTGACCGCTCAGCGATTTATCTTCCGGCAATGCAAAAGATAAAACCTGTGTTTTTTGCGCCGGATCAATTAATACGATAGAGGCATAAACCAACTGACCATCCTCCGTCATTTGCTGCTTAAAATCAACCTTAAAGCCGAGCGTCTCCGCCAAAAGACGAACCGGCACAAATAACACTCCGTTAACCTCGCGACAGGTAACGGTCGCCGGGCTGTCAACACCGTTAATCAGGCAACGGTCAGAACCGTTTGTGAACACCAATGCTCCATCACCAACCGTTAAAACACCATCAGCATACCGATATGCCACATCCATAGCTGCGCACAGGTACTGACCGGAGGCAACTGCGCGGTCATTTTCTATGTACGGCGCATCATCCATAGTTAAAACAACATTGTCATACACAATGTTTAGACCGGGCTTTAGCGTTTCAGCAAAAACCGGCATAGAAATCAGGCAGACAATTAACAATAAGCATACAATCGTTTTTTTCATGAGTAATCTCCTTTATCCTTTATTTTTGAATCATGCTGACGTCTCTTTCAATCGGTTCATTAAAAATCATATGGTGATAAACATCTTTTTTCTCACCTTCAATTAAAAATTGAACCTTATCAATTCCTGAAAGCTCTGTCAGTGAATTTACAATTGAGAAAATAATAAGTTGTTCTGCTGAAGAACCAACGTTACTTTTTGACACAAACTCACCAGATAGGTTGACAAAACAAACATTATTTTTTGTTTCAATCGAGCGGATTTTTGTCTCACGGGGAACGGTTTGTCCGGCACCTTCACTCTTAGGACCGTTAATCAAAGCGGCAACCACCAATTTTTCTAAAGACTCACCGCGAGGCACTTTAATCTGCCGAACTTCCCGAACCAAAGATTCAGCATTCAAATCAGAAAAATAGAGTGTGACATTTGTTTCGTCCTGTCCCAAAGCATCTGCATCAAACACAAAGTCAGACTCTTTTAAAATGCCCCGCTCAGTGCCATCTGCCGTCAACAACGGCTGACCCTCCACCGTAACAAGCACCCTGTCAATACCGTTGATTGAACAAAGAGATTTCACAACCGACGCAAGCGCAAGCATGTCATATATATTTTCCTCATGATAAAATTCTTTGGATAAATCTACCTTTGCCAGTGATACCTCTCTCGTTACAGAAAGCAGAGATGTCCCCGCACGAACCGGCTGTTTCAGTTCCGGCGCTGTTGGTCCCTCTAAAAGCTTTTCAAGCACATAGCGAGGCAAATCCACGGCAGCAACATCACGAACATCTAAATTAACCGCAACTAAGTCTGTACCGTCAGCATTGGAAAAATAGGCAATCGCCGTCTCCTGTGCAAGATTCATGTCGCTGTTTGATTTTGTTTTTGCACAACCTGTAACAAGCATTAAGATGGCAAGTAATATTAAAAACAGTCTTTTTTTCATTTTCATTCCCTCCTGCTTCCATCGCTCCAACAATTCTTTACGATTCTATCTTACTATAAAACCATTAAAAAAACGTAACATTTTCATTAAAAATCCGTTTTTTCTTAAAATTACAACCGATTGATTGTGTATAAACAAAAACACACTAAGGGCATGCTTCGTCTTGCTCATAAGTGTGTTGATCATTATCTCTTTTTTAATATTTCAATCTGTTCTTCTAACTTTTTTATTTTATCGGTATAAACCAAAATGCTTTTTGTCAATGCCTCTTCTGCGCGTTTTAAGCGAATATAGTCATCAGCTATATTAACAGCCGTTAACACTGCGCTGTAAGCCGTACTCAGCTCCGGATGTCCATAAGTCACCTGCTTCATTTTGCGATCAACCAAATCAGCAACGCCTAACATATATTCACGAGACTCAGCAGACGTCAGCGTATATTCTGCTCCGTTAATTCTCACCACTAATTTATTCTTTTTCTCGGACATAACAGCCTCCCCTCCGTCTGCCGCAGCAGACCTGCAGTTATGACAATTTTTTGTTACGCCATTTCACTTTGAATAATATCATCCATCAACGCATCAATTTCCTGCTGCGTGCAGGATTTCGCCACCACAAGCTCGCTGACTAAAATCTGCTTTGCATTTGAAAGCATTTTTCGCTCACCCGTGGAAAGTCCACGCGTTTTGTCACGGTACATCAAATTTTTTACGACATACACCACGTCTGCCGTGTTGCCGCTTTTGATACGGGACATATTTTCCCGATAGCGTTTGTTCCAGTTAGAATCCATATCCGTGGGACAATTGCGAAATGTTTCAATCACCTGATCAGCCTCGCGGCTGTCAATCACATCACGCAGCCCAACTTCTTTGGCGCTTTGCATCGGCACCATGACTCTCATATCGCCGACGGGAATTCGCATGATATAATAATCTTGCTTCACGCCCATAATTTCGTGTTCTTCAATCGCTTCAATCACGCCTGCTCCATGCATGGGGTAAACAACTTTAGAGCCAATATGATACTGCATTGCTATAGACCTCCATCCCAGGGTGAATCTACCATAGTTTTATTGTAATACAATTAAATGAAGATGTCAAGAGTGCAAAAAAAGAAAAAAATAGGGAAAATTTGATGTTTTTTGTGACTATTATTTTGTATTTTTATTGCGATACACTGCAGAATATGATACAATAAGAAAGAATGGAGGTTATGATACATGATTACAAAAAAAGTGATACAATATGAAGGTTTTGGCAAGTGCGTTGAGCTGTGTAACGGCATTGTACGTGTGGTTGCTACACTAGAGTTCGGTCCCCGCATTATTCGCTATTCTTTTGCAGAGGGAGAAAACATGTTTTTTGAAAATCCCGACAAAAGCTTTGGTGATGGCGGTGAAGACTTTGACCGCTATTACGGTAAGGGCGCTGCCTGGTATATTTACGGTGGTCACCGTTTATGGACCAGCCCTGAAATTCTGCCCAGAACCACTTACCCCGATAACGACCCTGTTAGCTATGAACTCACCGAATCAGGTGTGATTCTAACGCCGCCGATTCAAAAATGGAATCAAATCGGCTATGTCATTGAGATTACGTTGTCGGAAAATTCTTCTGACGTAACCGTGTCACACCGTATTACAAACCACGGCCCCTGGGATATTTCTTTGGCACCCTGGCCCATCACCGTTATGGCCCCCGGCGGTACTGAAGTCATTCCGCAGCCTGATGTTGTAAACGGCTGTCTGTCCAACCGTCAGCTTGCTTTGTGGGCATATACCAAATTAAACGATCCCCGTGTTTCCTGGCAACATAAGTTTATTGTTTTAAAGCAGGATCCTACTGTTGATGCACCCTTTAAATTCGGTATTAACAGCCAGCACGGATATGCCCTGTATTTTAACCATGGTGATGTATTTATCAAACGCTTTGACTTAGTAGAAAACGGCACTTACCCTGATGGTGGCATGTCCTACGAAACCTACACAAACAAGCTATTCTTAGAAATGGAAAGCCTCGGTGAACTGCAAAGCATTGCCCCGGGCAATTCCATTACGCATAATGAATACTGGGCGTTGGAAAAAGGAGAATTGCCCCCATTAGATGATGACTCTTTAGAAACGGCGGTAAAGCAATATGTCAAATAAACCTGTTTTATTGGTTGCCACGGGCAACCGGGGAAAACTGGAAGAAATCAAAGCCATTCTCACCGGCTATCAGGTGATGGGAGCAAGCGAGGCAGGTCTTTCCTTCGAAGCCGAAGAAAACGGCGATGAGTTTTGTGATAACGCAGCCATCAAGGCAAGAGCCTTAAAGGTGCTGACTGACCATGCTGTTTTGGCGGACGATTCCGGTTTGTGTGTGGATGCCTTAGGCGGCGCACCGGGAGTCTACTCTGCCCGTTATGCCGGCGAAAACGCTACCGATGCTGAAAATGTAGATAAACTTTTAAACGCGCTCAGCAACGTGCCGAAAGAAAATCGTTCCGCTCGGTTTCTTTGCTCCATCTGCCTGATTACAGAAGACGGAAAAGAAATCTTTGGTGAAGGCAAATGCGAAGGCAGAATTTTACCCCAGCGCCAAGGCACCGGCGGTTTTGGCTATGACTGTGTATTCTTCTCAAATGACTTAGAAGAAAGCTTTGGGTTGTTAACGCAGGAGCAAAAAAATACTGTAAGTCATCGCAAAAGAGCACTGGAAGATTTGTTGAAAAAGCTTGATGTGAAATGAAATAAGCTTTGCGCAAGCAAAGCAACTATTTCGAAACTTGTCAAGTTTCGAGAAAAGTACAAAGAGAAACGACAACTTCTTACGAAATTGTCGTTTCTTTTTGGGGGGCCTTCAGGGACCCAGCCGCCTGTGGCGTCTTTCCTGCTCGACGACCCAAAGGCTGCGCCTTTTGGTACCCGTCTGCGCACCTTTTTGCTGAAAAACAGTCCGCCGGACTGTTTTCTTAAGCGCAAAAACCCTCTCAGGGTTCGAGTCCCCACATTTAAAATCACCAAACAAAAAAACACCCTCTCGGGTGCCTTTTTGTTTGGAAGAGCCGAATGGTTTAGATGCCACTATTTATTTAACAAATTTACACTCCCATCTTCCTGTTATGTGCAGTGGTGCATCAGCTTTCGAAAGACCATACATCTTTTCAATTACGATTGTATATTCTTCGCCTGATTTAAGCTTTGCATCATTCATGGAAAGGTTGACTAATACCTTACCGTCATTAACAGTTCCTTTATCTCCATCTTCTGCAGAAACTTTAGTTTTAATGATTTCTTTATTGTTGTTATCAAGTATCTTGTATTCTGAAACTGCAATTTCCTGAATATAAGGGAAAGGTGCTTCTGTCGGGTTTTCAAAGGTTAAGTCTAACGGAATAATAACATTTCCGTTTTCAAATGTTAATTCCAAAACATCAACTTTAATATCGTTAGTTGCATTTTCATACTTCGTTCCGGTTATAGCTCCATCAAAACGAACAATGTCACTGAAAAAACCTCTAATCGAATTAGCTAACGGTGTCATTGTAACGGTTATAATGCAAAGTGCCAATACTGCTGCGATTGCAAAAGTTGTTTTAATTGTAATTCTGCCTTTAGGTTTACTCATAGTATTTACCTCCATATTCTTGATTTCTTCATTCAGGTCGAAAGGAGCCTGCATGACACTTTTTGTTGTTTCAGCGTGTTTTCTTAATTTATTTTCCAATTCAGATATTCTCATTTTGCATCTCCTTCCAAAAGTGTTTTGATTTCGTTAAGTGCCTTTTTTGTTTTGTATTTTACAGTTGAAACAGGTAATTTCAATGTTTTCGCAACCTCATCATAAGTCATATCATTATAAAACCGAAGGGTTATGTAGATTGATGACTTTGGGTTAAGTTTGCATATACAATCCATTATCCCTATTTCATCGGTCGGCATATCATAAAATACATTCAAATTGTCAGTTAATTCTTCTGTAAATCTTTGTTTCTTTAGATAATCCTTGCTCTTGTTAATTACAATTCTTGTAAGCCATGTCTTGAAAAACTCTTTATTGTTGAGAGAATCAAAAGACCTTAAAGCTGACAAAACAGCTTCCTGAACACAATCCTTTGCATCTTCAGTATTGTGCAAGAAACCTACCGCAACCAAGAACAAAGACTTTTCACATTCTTTATATTTCTGCTCGAACAGTTCGTACAAATTAAGTCCTCCCTTCGCCTTTG
>JAZOBC010000037.1:0-70930 GCA_045595795.1 Clostridia bacterium
GGCTACGATCCGACTTAATAGAAACGATGAAAAACTGAGTAATGCTAAATACATTACACATTTCACAAATTTCATGAGCGCATTCTCCCCCTTTCTGACTTTGTCGTAAATTGTCTTTTTAATATACTTGTATTATACTGTAAAACTGCTTTAGAATCAAGAGCGTACAGGATTGTTTATAATTTTTTTAAATTTAATATGCTAATAATGGTTTAAAACCTTTTCAACGAACCTTCTCCACTGTCAACTGTTTTTGATAGGCTAAAACTTCCTCATGGGTGCAAACCTCAGTGCCGGGCTTAGACGCCGTGACCGTTCCGGCGGAGGAAGCAAGCTTAGCTAAAGAAAATAAATCCTGCTGATTGAGGATTGAATAAGCCGTTGCAGCTACCATGGAGTCCCCTGCACCCACTGTACTTTGACAAACAATCGGCTTTAAATGCACGCGCAGAGTCTCTTCTTGAGTCAGATATAAAGCACCGTCACCGCCTAAGGAAAGAACAATGGAGGACACGCCATTTGATAAAATAGAATCTGCGAAATCAAAGAGCTCTTTTTTATTCTCAAAGGGCTTACCATACAGTTTTTCCAACTCAAACAAATTGGGTTTTATCACGTAGGGCGCTGCCTCAATGCCATAGGCGAGAGCCTCTCCGTCTGCATCTAAAATCGTTTTGACCTGATAGTCATGAGCCAGACGAATCAATCGGGCATAAAAAGCCTTGGGAATGCCCGGTGCCAAACTGCCCGAAAGCACCAAAACAGCCGTCTTAAGTAAATATTTTTCAATCAGCTTCACAAAGTCTTCCTGCGTTTCGGGCGTAACCGTAAAACCGGTTTCGTTGATTTCTGTCACCTGCTTTTTTTCCCTGTCAAACAATTTATAATTGGTGCGAACAGTGCCTTCAGCAAATAAAAAATCATGCTGGATATCTCGTTTTGTAAGTTCATTCAGCAGAACATCATGTCCACAATTTCCCATAATACCAACCGCAAGGGTGTCGGCTTCAAAACCGCGTAATACCTTTGCTACATTAATGCCCTTGCCCCCTGCATCGGTGCGGACCGATTCTGTGCGGTTCAGACCGCCCTCGCAAAATCCATTTATGGTAATCGTTTTATCAATACAAGGATTTAAGGTCACTGTCATAATCTTTTGTTTCACAGTCTCCACCGCCTTTTTTTGTTCGTCTGTGGCAAATTCATTGCTGCCATATATGTCAAGATACATCACATAAAGGGCTCTTTGCCCGTTCTGTGAAGCTCAATTTCATCAATCACAGCAGCGGTGCTGCGCATCCGGAGCAAATAAAGAACTGTTTCGGCAATATCTGTCGGTAAAATCATGCCCTCTTCTGTGAGGTCAGGGCGGGAAACCTTGACCATGTCTGTATACACGCCACCGGGACTGATCACATGCACCCTCACACCTTTTTGATAGCTCTCCTTTGCCAAAGCCTTGGTAAAACCAATCAGTGCATGCTTTGATGCCGCATATACACTCTGCAGCGCATATCCTTTATGTGCCGTTACGGAAGCGATGTTGATAATCGTGCCACAGGAGGAATTTTCAAGATATGGCAGTGCCGTTTGGCACATGAGAAACGGTGCTCTTGCGTTGGTATTCATAATCTGATCGTATTCTTCCATGCTGATTTCAGAAAAAGCTTGCGATTGTGCCACGCCGGCGTTGTTAATCACAACATCAATGCCACCATAGCATACAAAAGCCTGCTTCACCGACTCTCGAACATAGCTGTCATCACAAATATCACCGGGAAGAATCAAACAGTCTCTTCCCTTTGCCGTTTCTTTCAGTTTTTCTTCACTTCTGCCCATTAAAACGAGCTTCATACCACAAGCAAAAAGAGAATCAGCAATTGCTCTGCCGATTCCTCCACTCGCTCCCGTTATCATACATACCTTATCTTTCATGAAATCGCTCCTTTTTACAAATTTCGACATTTTTCGGAATTTGTAACATAAAATCAGCGGTTACCTTTATTATAACATACCACTTTGGATTGTGCAACCTCTTGAGAGGAAATAAAAATTGAATTTTGCTTATAATACATGCAAAAATCTATTGACAAATTACATATTTTTCAGTATATTAATAATAGATTTTGTAAAAATTTATCAATTTTTGGAGGGGTAAAACATGAAATTAGTTTACGGTGTAAACGACAAACCAAAATTTGGACAACTCATTGTATGTGCAATTCAGCAGCTGTTGTCTATTATGACAGCAACCTTGGTGGTTCCTGTTATCATTAACAGCTCCTGCGGAACAACCATGAGCTCTGCTGCCGCACTGTTCGGTGCCGGCATTGGTACATTGGTTTACCTTGCATTTACACAGAAAAAATCTCCCGTATTTTTAGGTTCCTCTTTTGCGTTTATTGGCTCTATGATGGCAGCCTTTGCTGGTGGCGTATCTATGGCATTGGGTTTTGTCGGCCTCATCATCGGCGCATTTTTTGCCGGTTTGGTGTATGTTGTCATTGCCATCATCGTTAAAATTTTTGGCGTTAACTGGATTAATAAAATCATGCCGGCTGTTGTCATCGGACCCACCGTTGCTATTATCGGTATGAGTCTGGCAGGCAACGCTGTTGGTGACTTAGCTAAAGGCGGTGTTACAAAAGCTGTCGTTGAACCGATTATTAAGATGTCTGAAGCCGGTGTCGCAGAGCTTGCTGAAGCTACAAGCTTTGTTCCTGTTGCCTCCCCTCTTATTACAGTTCTTTGCGGTCTCATCACATTAATCATTACCATTCTCTGCTCAACCTACGGCAAGAAGACCTTAAAGTTAATTCCTTTTATTATTGGTATTTTAGGTGGTTATGCTGCTTCTGCCATTTTCACCGCAATCGGTTATGCTACAGGCGTTGATGCTCTGAAGGTGTTAAGCATTGAACCCTTTAAGGCATTGGTTGCAAATGGTGTAACTTTAAACACCTTCTTAGCTGTTCCTGATTTTACTTTCTTAACAGCATTTAAGGGAATCGGCGAAATTAGCCCCGCTTATATCAGCACTATTGCTGTGGCCTATATCCCTGTGGCTTTTGTTGTGTTTGCAGAACACATTGCTGACCACAAAAACATTTCCTCAATTATTGAAAGTGATTTGTTAGAAAATCCCGGTCTACATAGAACACTGCTTGGTGACGGTGTTGGTTCTATGGTTGGTGCTTTCTTTGGCGGTTGTCCTAACACCACTTACGGTGAATCCGTTGGTTGCGTAGCCATCACCAGAAACGCTTCTGTTGCAACCATTTTAACTGCTGCAATTTTAGCTGTTTTAATTTCATTCATTTCTCCATTCATTGCTTTTGTTAATTCCATCCCCGCTTGTGTTATGGGCGGTGTTTGCATGGCATTATATGGGTTCATTGCTGTTTCCGGTTTAAAAATGATTCAGCAGGTTAACTTAAATCTGAACAAGAACTTGTTCGTTGTTTCTGTCATTTTAATCGCCGGCATCGGTGGTTTAACATTAACGTTTGGTCAAGTTACCATTACCTCTATCGCTTGTGCACTGATTCTCGGTATCATCACAAACGTGATTGTTTCTAAGGCTAAAGAGGAGGAATAAAGGTCCATGAAAAATGTTACCATTTTCGATCACCCGCTCATTCAGCATAAAACTACAATTTTACGTCAGACCTCTACGACAAACAAGGAATTTCGTGAACTTGTAGAAGAAATCACTATGCTGATGTGCTATGAAGCGTTAAGGGACTTGCCCTTAGAAGATGTAGAAATTGAAACACCTATTCAAAAGACCACGCAAAAAATGATTAAGGGTAAAAAGATGGCAATTGTGCCGATTCTTCGTGCCGGCTTGGGCATGGTAAACGGCATGCTGAATCTGGTTCCCTCTGCCAAGGTTGGTCACATTGGTATGTATCGCGATGAAGAAACCATGCAGCCTCATGAATATTATTGCAAGCTGCCGGCAGACATTGATAAGCGTTTGATTGTGGTTGTTGACCCAATGCTGGCAACAGGCGGTTCTGCTATTGATGCTATATCACAAATTAAATCCTATGGTGGCAAGCAAATTAAATTTCTCTGCCTGATTGCTGCACCGGAAGGCATTGATGCACTCTCTAAGGCTCATCCTGATGTAGATATCTACTGTGCTAACGTGGATGAAGGCTTAAATGAAAAATGCTATATCGTTCCCGGTTTGGGTGATGCCGGTGATCGAATTTTCGGAACAAAATAATATCAAAAAGCCGTCTTGCAAAGGCAAGACCTCTTTTTAAATGCTTGTCATGACTACCGTTTAAAATCCAATCGACACATAGCAATTCCAATTGAAACCATGGTTAAAAGATTGCCAACAGCTGAGCCATATGCCATGTTGGCAAAATTATAAATAAACCAAAAAGGTGCAGAAAAAAAGGAAAGAAAACGTATATTTTTCTCTTTTGTCAACCACAATGCCGTGATTTCAAACATAATGCCCAACATAGCAAACAGGCTAAATATGTTTTGATAGAGCAAAATCCCTACTGTCATCAAAAACACATTAATCATAACTACAATCCACACCGCATGTTGTGCAATGAACTTCGATTCCTTATATTTTGCAATCACCGAAGATAAAAGCCCAATCATGTCTAAAACAGCGCCTTCAAACGCGCCCAGGAAAATATATTGCAAGACATATAACAAACGCGACATCGCATTGGCTAAAATAATTTTTTGCCTTGTTTTCAGTTGAAAACTTAAAAGAAAGGTTGCCACAGCTAAAAAACCGAAAGCTTGTGCCATAATCTGTCCCTCCACGAATTGTGAATAAACCGCTCCATGCGATTGACCCCTTTTCAGACTCTAAAAGTGTCTATCGACAATCAAAATAAAATTTCATAAGAACCGATTATATCATAATTCTTGAAGGATTGCAATAAAGCAAACATAAAAAAACACAGAATGCTTTGTGCATCCTGTGTTTTTTTATGTTTGTGTATGTCTTATTTTGCTACAGCGTCTTTCAATGCCTTACCAGCCTTGAAAGCAGGTACAGTTGATGCTGCAATTTTAATTGCTGCGCCGGTCTGAGGATTCTTGCCTTCGCGAGCAGCTCTTTTTCTGGTTTCGAAAGTACCAAAGCCGATCAGAGAGATTTTTTCACCCTTCTTCAGCTCGTCAGTTACTGTTGCAGTGAAAGCACTCAGCATTTTTTCAGCGTCTTTCTTAGAAACCTCTGCTTTTGCAGCGATAGCAGCAACTAATTCTGCCTTATTCATTACACACAACCTCCATTTTTAAAATTTTCCTATAAATCTATTATAACCTTATTGTTTTCATTTGTCAATGGCATTTTTCCTATATTTTACTTACTTTTTATAAAATTTTGCCATTTTTTTAATTTTTTGGCTATTTTTTTCATATATTTTTTATTATTTCGCTCTAAGCGCCTCGAAAATTCAGCTAAATAAAAGAAAAAAAGAAGAAAAATTCACTTGGCATGTCCTTCCTTTTATGGTAAAATAGATAACGAAATACCTCAAGGCGGTGAAACAATATGAAAAAATTTTTTAAGACAGGTCTACAGCTTTTATCTGCTGTCCTCATAATTGCAACAACCTCTACCTCTTCTTATGCACTTCCCGACTCTTTCAGCCAAACGTTTTCCCTGAACACAGATGCATCATACACGGCACCCAAAATCGTTCCCATCGAGCCGGACGCAGCCACTGTAACCATTGTCGGCGCACCCGAAAGCATCAGATTGGAGGAAGGCTTTTCAATCTCTGCACAAATCAGCTACCAGGGAAGTCCTACCCGATGCCGGGCCGGTTGGACGATCAATAATCAGCCAATTGCAGGCACTGATAACAGAGACTTCTTTTTGTTTGACGGACGTAGTGTGACTGTAAATCTGTCCCTGACAAAAGAACAGGCACCCGGCGAAACTGCCACGTTAGGTTTTGTCCTGATTTCAAAGGGCACTGAGTTTGCAAAGGCACAAACAATCGTAAAAGTAATTCCTGCTAAAACAGAAGAAGAAAAACGTGCTGAGGAACGCGAATATATCCTGAATTTAGTGAAACCGGTTAAAGTTGAAGCGGTCACGGCAAGAGACGCCACACTATACAGTGATGTGATGCTGACAAAAAAAAGTGGCTTCGTCAGTGCAGGCACACCCTGTCAGGTGCTTTCCAGCAAAACGGGCTATTCTAACAAAATTTTATTGCCGGACGGAACCGTCAGTTGGATCAGTCTGCGTAATCTGAATATTTCGACAAAGAACTATACTGTTTTTGAAGACATTTCAAATGTTGATAAGGATTTATTTGTACGTACCATGGGGTATGAGAGCGCAACGGATTATTTGATTTGGGTACATCTTGAACGCCAAAAGGTGAATATCTTTATGCGCAAGGACGGCAGATGGTGTATTGAACGTGTCTATCCCTGTTCCAGCGGTGCAAACCAAACACCGACCATCAATGGCATTTTTACCTATAACACCTATCAGGACCGTTGGAACTACGCAGACTATTATGTTGGCCCCGTTATGATTTTCTCGGGCAATTACGCGCTGCACTCTGTGCTGATGCGCTACAACGGAACTGTGTATGACGGTACGTTGGGCACACCGGCTTCCCACGGTTGCGTCCGCATGGACCAGACGCATATACAATGGATGGCAGAAAACATTCCCATGGGCACAACTGTCGTCATTCACTGATTTTAAATACACGAATAAAGCACAGGGTCTGTCTCAGGCAAGACAGACCCTGTGCTTTATTTTTCTTCTGCAACAATCACTCTGATGCGACCGCCGCGATCTATGTTCTTGTCATAATAAGCTGTTATATAATAATCATTTGTCTGCAGCTCAGAAAGAGGAATCGTCGTGTAATCAAAAGATGTCTTTTTATAAATCACAACACGGTCTGATAATGTATACACTGTGCCTGTTGTGGAAATTAATGCTCCATTCGTCACCTCTTTAATCGGTGCTGAAAGTTTTAAAATGGCCTTTAAGTTTTGCACCTTGCCACCTGACGCAAGCATTTGCACCACTTGACCTGTGCTGACATTATAAACTGTACCGGACGTCGTCAGCGTGCCAACCTTGCCGGCCATATCATAGGTGTAACTACCGCTGACACGTGTGCCGCCGTTATTGTTAACTGCCTTGGTGACAATGCCATACTGATAGCACTCACCGGTTGCATCATGCAAAATCAGCTCCTCAATTTCGCCTGCACGGTTCGTTTTATAATAGATGACATTGCTGCTGTTTAGGGTCATGCCGTCTAAACGCTGAAGAAAGACCGAGGCATAACCACCGTTATGGGTTCCATCACCGGGCACAACATCTAAAATCGAAACCGATTCAGCAAAACGATAAGAACCCACGGTTCTTGCCGCGGCATTCACTGTGCCATACAGCGTTAAAGGCTTCTGTGCACCCACCGTGGCTTCTCCCCCGGAAAGGCTCACATGAACCACCTGATTCAGAAGCACGCTGTCACTGTAATCCCGTTTCGCTGCATATTCAAAGCTGTTGCCTTCAACATCTACAATTGTGATAAAAAAGTTTGAATACACATCTCCGGATTGTGTGGTATATTCCTTCACGCCGGCAGATTGGAAAAAGCCTACCAATGAGCTTTCCATAGCCGTAGGGCCTGCCACGCCGGCAATGTCTCCGCTCTTGCCTAACAGAACCGTTACGGTATCACCATAGTTATAAGCACCGCCGGAAGACAGCGCATGAAAAGCTTCCACAGACTCTACCTTGTAGGTCACACCGGAAATCGTTACTGCAGTCAGCTGATCCTTATTGGGCGTTGCAGATTCATAAATACCCGTTACTTTTTTGCTATAAGCCAAAACCATGTTGAGCTCCGGTGAATAATAAACAACATCATAGGGTTTGATGTCTTCACTACTACACTTCACGCCGTCACGCAAGACGGTTATGTCTGTGCCAACAGAAAGTTCCTGATGCCAAGCAGAATTTTTCACGATAACCGGACCGGTCACATTGCCTTCCCGCACCGTAACATATTCTACGTTATTTCGTGAGTCACGCTTCACAGAGATTAGGTCACCCATTGCTAAGTCTGCTTTCACAGCACCAAAATTGGTGGTTTTTGCACCGGCATAAGTTGTTGTGCTGTCACCGATATCAAGTTGCACCATAGACCCGTTCTGATAAGCAATGACAGCGCTGTCGAGCTTGGAATAAATAACATATTCTTCTTTGGATTGGCTGTAAGGAATGAAGCAAACCAAGGTATCGCCGTTTTTCAAAACTACATCACCGCGCATACCTAAGTGCTGATGGCTAAAACTGTCATCAATTTTGTAGCTGCCGACAGAAGTTGCCACCTTGCCGGGAAGAACAGAACTATCCTCCTCATTGGTCGCAACGAGAATCACATCCTCAACCAATTTATAATCAATCGCCTCTAAATAGTCAATAGTGCTTCCCTTGGGTGAGCAGGTAAGCAAATTATAGGCAAGCAGCATCACATCTTTGCGAAGCATATTACTGCCGGTTTGCGCGGAAATACCTTCTAATAAGCCGATATTCTGTGCCAGTCCCACCTGTCCATAAGGCCAGGAATAACCAAAATCACTATCTGAATAACCTAAGAGCCGTAAACAAATGGTGACAGCTTCTTCCATAAGAACTGTCTTATCAGGACGGAAGGTGGAATCAGGATAACCCTGCACCAACCCTCCTGCAACCGCTAATTTAACATATGGCGCAGCCCAATGTGTATACTTCACATCAGAAAAAGGCGAAACTGACACCCCGGATGCCACTTGATTCCGATAAGGTGAAGCAGCAATGGCAACCTTGGAAAATTCAGCACGTGTGACCGGTTGCTCTAAACGCAGCTCGCCATCAGGATATCCATTCATAATAGATAATTTGGAAAGCAGCTGTGCAATTTCTTCCTCACTGGAGGTTTCTGCAAAGACGCTGGGAATAAAGAGCATCATGGCGCACAATGCCAGTGCCAAAAATTTAATTCCTTTTTTCATCATGTAACATTCCTTTCGTTATAAAACGCATCAATCATATCGCAGTGCATCAATGGGATTCAGCTTCGCTGCCTTTTTCGCAGGAAAATATCCAAACGCCATACCAATGACCGCAGAAACAGAAAATGCAATCAGGATAGAACCCAAGGTTACCACCGTTTTCATATCCATTAAAGAGCAAAGCAAATAAGCACCGCCAATGCCTAAGAGAATCCCTAAAACACCGCCACAACCGCTGGTCGTTGCGGCTTCAACCACAAACTGACTCAAAATGTTCCAAGGCGTTGCACCCAATGATTTACGCACACCAATTTCACGAGTTCGCTCCGTAACCGAAACAAGCATAATATTCATAATTCCAATGCCACCAACAAGCAACGAGATGCCGGCGATGCCAACCAAAATCAAGGTCAACGTGCCTGTCAGTTCGTCCAGCACATCCATAATCGCTGATACGCTTGTTACGCTGTAATAATCTTCATTCTGATACACCTTATAAAGCGCATCTTTAATGTCAGCAATCGCCTCTTCCAAATGGTCTTTATCTGCCGCACTGAAACTGTAATTGGATACACGAGACATAAAGGTTAAGGTTCTCGCTACCGTATAGGGCAGGTACACACGGTCGTCCTGGCCACCTTCTGTGCTGTTTGCCTTTTCCTCTGCTACACCCACTACTGTAAAGCTATTGCCGTTAATTTTAAGAATCTGCCCCACGGGGTTCATGCCGGGAAAAACACTTTCTGCCACATAAGAGCCAATCACACAGTTCTTTTGCCGACGCTCAACATCAATGTAGGATAAATACCTGCCTTGAGACATTTCTATCTTATTAATGTCGCAATAAGCTTCACTGGTCCCAATGCAGGTGGTTGACTGGTTTTCGTTACCATTTTTCACATAGGCGCTAATGGTAATATTGGGAGAAGCCGCTGCTAACGTATCCTTCTCAGCCGCCAACTGAATCATATCTTCAGGGTCAACCGCCCGGTTACCCCCACGCGGGGAAATGGTAACGGTTATCAGGTTCGTACCCATGCTTTCAAACTCGTCCACCATGAGTTGCTTCATGCTGTCTACCATGCTGGTGAGAATGATAACCGACGCGACACCAATGATGATGCCAAGCATGGTTAAAAAGGAACGCATTTTGCTGCTCATCAGGCTTTTTAGCGCCATCATAAAGGATTGCTTCATATTCATGCCGACACACCCCTTCCCGGCTGGTCGGAAATAATTTTTCCGTCATGAATCCGCACAATCCGTTTTGCTTCCTCAGCAATAGACATATCATGGGTGATTAAAACAATGGTTGTGCCCTCGTCGTTTAGCTTTTTAATAAAATTCAGCACGTCTCTACCTGTTTTGGAATCCAAAGCGCCGGTAGGCTCATCTGCCAAAATAACCGGCGGATTCCCTGCCAAAGCACGAGCAATGGACACACGCTGCTGCTGACCACCGGAAAGCTGTGAGGGCATTTTCTTCGCCCTGTCTAACAGTCCCACACGGTCTAACGCAAGTCGTGCCATTTCCTCGCGCTTTTTCTGAGACAAACCACGGTAAATTAAAGGAAGCTCCACATTTTCAAGCAGCGTAAGTTTTGGCAGCAAATTATATTGCTGAAAAATAAAGCCCAACGTGGCATTTCGAATATGCGACAACTCAATCTCATTCATGGTGCTCACATCAATGCCATTTAGGTGGTAGGAGCCGCTTGTGGGCGTGTCTAAACACCCAATAATGTTCATACAGGTCGATTTGCCGGAACCGGATTGACCCACAATGGCCACAAATTCGCCCTGACTGATATGAAGATTCACCCCGTCTAATGCGCGAATTTCACTATCGCCGTCGGAATAAATTTTGTAAATATCACGTAGCTCTATCATGCTCATCTACCCCCGGGCATCCCGCCAGCGGGCATGCCTTCACCACTGGGCATCCTACCACTGGGCATGCCACCCATGCCACCGGCCATGCCCATCATCTTAAATAAATCACTTTCTCCGGAGCTGACTGTTACATACACCTCATCACCCTCAGAAAGCCCGGAAAGAATCTCAATGAAATTTGAATCGTTAAGACCCGTTGTAACACGAACAGCCCGGAATCCATCCGGCACATTTGCTGACATCATTTTTTCCATATTACCGGGTAGGGCTTCGGCTTTTTTCTCCCCGGCAGGTGTATCAGCCTGTGGCATGGCTACATCAGGGACATCATTGTCACTATTATGGCGCTTACCATTATCTTTCACATACACAATGTTGCCTCGGTTCACCGCCGTAACCGGCACACGCAACACATTTTCACGGGATTCTACAACAATTTCGGCGCTGACGTTCATGCCCGGAATCAAATCATCCGGATTTTCCACCACAACCGTAATGGGATAGGTGGTCACACCGTTTTGGGTAGTACCCACCACGCTGACATAATCAACATAGCCGCCATATACCCTGTCCTCCAAGGCATCTGCCGTAACACTGACTCGCTGACCCACTTTAATCTTGCTGATATCCAATTCATCTACATTCATTTCAAATACAATGGTAGACATATCGGCAATCACCGCCATAACAACAGATGCGTTAGTGTTATCCAACGTATCACCGGCTTTGGATGTCTTTTTCAGAACTGTACCAGAAATCGGTGCTGTAATTTGGTAGTCTTCTAACTGCTTGTTATAATTTTCTATCGAAAGTTGCGAATCACGCAAGGCAATCTGACTGTTCTGCCTGGTAGAGTTACTGGTAGAAGACTCTAAAACCGCAATCACGGAGCCCGCAGAAACGGTGTCACCCTTGCCACAGACAAGCGATGCAACCTTACCCGAAGTTTCTGCCGTAATGGTGGTTTCTAAGTTATAATCAAACGTGCCCGGACCGTTACAAGCCACATCACCAATCATGGCTGTTGCCATATCCCCCTGCTTCACCGCACCGGGATTTTGGACCTCAATCTCTACTGTGCGAATCGTTGCCCCTTCGTTAGATACCAGGCTTCCGCTGGATACACGACATACAGTACCATCGAGGCTGTAAAATGAATTAGTGAGCATAACCGTGGCATGATCGCCTACAGAAATACCTGATGCATCTGCATCATTAAAGGGAATGGTGAGCACCATCGTACTCATATCAATTAAATCTGCAATTTTCGTGCCATGATTCACCGAGTCACCCACTTTTACATAGGTCTGTGTGATGGTGCCTCCATATGTACTTCTGACATTAAGCTTTGCAAGTTCATCCATGGTCTGGTTATAGGATAACTGACTTTTCTGCAAATTAAGCTGCGCTTTTTCCAGAGTGTTTTCTATGTCACTGGAATCGATTTGGTAAAGCAGGTCTCCTTTTTCTACCAAATCACCTTCCTGAAAGGTATCAAGCAAAATTTCGCCCTTCACCAAGGAAGTTACCTCATATTCATCAATAGGCTCAATGGTGCCTGTACCGCTGATTACAACTGAAATATCTCCACGGTCAACGAGTGCGGTGCGAATTGCCTGAGCTTTGCCACCCGACGGCAAAACTGCCCACAAAACTAAAAGTAACACCAACACAACGGCAATCGACCCCATAATAATCTTTTTCTTTTTCGGCATTGCTTTCAGTCTTTCGCTACCATTTTTTATCTTTTCTTTCACCGCGCTTAGTTGTATGCTCATAAACTACCTCCGCAAAATTAAAATTTGCAAGCATTTTCTATCGCTATTATAACAGATAATAGCCAAAATTGCACGAAAATCTTTTTCTGTCTGTGCTAAATTATATCAGACAGATGTTTCTAATTTGTGAATGAATTGTAATTTTACTGTGAAAAATTCAAGAAAAATATCTTTTAAAAAAAATTTTTAATATTTTTTCAAATTTTGTTTGACAAATGTATTTTTTTGTTGTATAATGAATGAGTCCTATCGGAGTGTGGCGCAGTTTGGTAGCGCGCTTGACTGGGGGTCAAGAGGTCGCAGGTTCAAATCCTGTCACCCCGACCAAAAAACGAGTTATACCGCAAGGTATGGCTCGTTTTTTATTGTTTCGGGAGGATTTGAACCTCAAGGAGGTTTTTGCGCTTAAAAAACAGTTCGGCGAACTGTTTTTAGCAAAAAGGTGCGCCGTCCAATACCGAAACGCGTAGCGTTTGGGTGGACAAGCAGGCAAGACGCGAAGCGGCTGTATCCTGTCACCCCGACCAAAAAACGAGTTATACCGCAAGGTATGGCTCGTTTTTTTATTGTTTCGGGAGGATTTGAACCTCAAGGAGGTTTTTGCGCTTAAAAAACAGTTCGGCGAACTGTTTTTAGCAAAAAGGTGCGCCGTCCGGTACCGAAACGCGTAGCGTTTGGGTGGACAAGCAGGCAAGACGCGAAGCGGCTGTATCCTGTCACCCCGACCAAAGAAGCAAGTTGTACGAAAGTGCAGCTTGCTTTTTTATTTGGATTTGCATCGGTTAAGTCAAGACCTCTTGACCCGAGAGGGTTTTTGCATAAAAAGAAACAGCCCGATGGGCTGTTTCTTAGAAAACTATTACATCAATGAAACGCCGGCGGATGGGTTTCGTTGCTTGCAAATGCGTTAGGACCCGGGTCGGACATTGAAAAATACATCTTAGCTGCTTTTGTGGTACCAAAATCTCTGTTTGAGCCACTATTTTGTACTTTATTAAAAGCATCGCGGAACATTTGATTATGAGCTTCTTCACGATTTAAAAGAAAATCTATGGTTTCTCTTACTTTTTTATCGTTGATCTGACGATACAAATATTCATATACTACTTTTGCACGCTGTTCCGAAGCAATATTGCTCAAAATATCGGCACACAAATCTCCGGTAACCGTCACATAGTCTGCTGTCCAGGAATATCCCGAAGCATTGATAAGACCCGGATTTAAGCCCAAAATTACGTGTGACTGTACTTCTCCTGCCTCTACCTTTGTTGCATCAACATCATGACCGTTGAGCAAATGAATTGTTTGGGCAACCATTTCCATATGACTCAGTTCTTCTGCGGCGATATCAAGAAATAAATCCTTAATTTCAGGGTCTTTGACGCGAAAACTTTGCGACATGTATTGCATAGCCGCTTTGAGTTCACCGTTTCCACCACCTAATTGCTCCTGGAGCAGCACCGCGTATTGCGGATTTGCCTTTTCAACCTCTACAGGACGGAAAAGTAGTTTTTCATGCTTGAACATTTTGTTTTACCTCCAATTGCTTTTTTATTTATTTTTAGCAATTTAATGGGTGTTATGCATCCTCGACTCATCTGAAAAACATTTTTAGATTTACAAATAGACTCTATCACACAAAAAAATCAGGCGGTCTTTTCATAAGACCGCCGGATTTTTCTAATTTTCTTCCGTTAAATAACCGTTTTCTGTGAGCCACCCAATCGTTTGCTTGAAGTTGCTGTTATACTGAAACCAAAGTTCTATATCGTCTCCAGCTCCATCGGTAACGCCCACTTCCATGGAATAATGGCTAAAACCCGTTTTGGGGTCATAATACTCCACTTTTTCCACCCGAACACCGGAATTGCCTGTGCGAACCGAACGCATCTGACCCACAATTTCTTCATAGCTAAGCTGCTCAAGGTCTGCTTGAATGCATGCAATTAATGCTTTCATCTCATCCCCAACAATCATTTTCCCCTCACCATTATGGGGTAAAACATTCAGATATCGTATATGGTCTGAACGCTTGCGGAAGTTGGGGAACATACTATCTTTTGCGCCGGAAGTGTTATATATCTCGTAAAGTGGCTCTATAAAACCGTAATATTGACGCGTGATGACCCGACCGTTTTCCAGCTCATAGCTAAGATAGATCCGGCGCACGCCAATCCTTTCTGTGGCAGATAAATTGCCGTTATCAATCATGGTCTGATGCATCGCCCGAACCATATCAATTTCTGTGTCATTTTCTAAAACGGCATAACCTGTATCACCGCTGATATAAGTATCCTCCTGATGTTCTCTCCATTGATAGCGTATATAATCTCCGGCATACACACGGCGGATATCCTCTGTGTCTGGCACGGTTGTGCCAAAGCCCATCACATTGGCATCCACTGCAAAATAAACCAAAAGTGCCAGCAACGCAAAAACAACATAGCCTTTATAATATTTTGCGATACGAAAGGATTTTAAAATGAGCATTTTCGCAACCGCATATCCAATCAAAGCGAACAACAGCATTAAAAGCACATTCGGAGAGGATGTGTCGCGTCCATTGATTTCTGCAAAAAACACCGTACCCAAAAGCATTGAGCAAAAGGTGACACCATAGAGGAAAATGGGGTTAATCCACGAAAACGCAACCACATCACCGGCATGCTCTGTGTCACGCTGATAATAAAATACCAATCCAAAAATGACAAACAACACAATATAAACGCCTGCCATAATGGGAATCCAGAGAATGGGTTCTCCCGTGAGAAACTGGGGATAATAAATAGGCTGAAGCTTTAACATAAATTCCATAATGGGTTCAATGCCACTTGACGTAAAACCGAAGAGCCAACCATCTAATAGGGTTGAGGTAAGTCCTACAACACCCAAGGGTGCAAAGCACAAAACAAAGGTAAACACCACCTGTGCAACAGAACTGCCCGTAAAAACGCCGGCGAACGTGCAAAGACATAAAATGGCTGTGCCGGTTAACAGTTGGCCTCCAATCCAGTCAAAAATTGTAACAATGGGCATCACCTGATCAAACCCGCCAAATGTACTCATACAAAGAAGAATGATACCGTTTAGCACAATGGGCATAGCCAGCAAAATAAAGCCTGAAGCCAAAGCGCTGAGGTATAGCTGTGAACGTTTCACCGGCAAAGCGTGAAATAATGTAGCACTTCGCACCGTTTGCAGATATCGAAATACACAAACCGCAACTAAAACAGCAGCTGCCACCAGCAAAAGAAACATAATTTCTGAATTTTTAATCAAAAAGCTTCCTGCCTGCTCAGGAAAACGGGAAATCCAGTCCTCATAAAATTCACGGTTATTCAGTACCGTATAGGGCACTGCCAAAAACAGAAAGAAACCATGAAGTACCGAAATCCACCAAAAGCGCTTGATGTTATGACGAATTAAGCCGTTTTTAAGCAAGGATTGTTTGAAAGTCATAGCCCTTACCTCCTAACTCATAAATAAAGACTTCTTCCAATGTTAAAGGAATCAAATCGGAAAGCAGCGGGTCGAAAGCCGCAACTGTTTCTACTATGTCTTCGCTTTTGCCCCGGAGAATCAACAAATGCACACGCCCTGACACCGTATGGCTCAGCACTGTCAGTTTCTCATTTAATGCTTCTGGAAACTCACCACTAAAGGCAAGCTGCAGCTTAAAGGTATCAGACTTCATATCTGACAGGGCTTTCTGCAAAAGCACCTCGCCCTGATGCAAAATGCCCACATGGTCACACACGTCCTCTAATTCGCGCAGGTTATGACTGGAAATTAAAACGGTAACATTTCTTTCTTCCACTTCCTGCAAAATAACACCCCATACCTTTTTACGCATAACAGGGTCTAAGCCGTCAACCGGCTCGTCCAAAATAATTACATCCGGCATGCAGCTCATTGAAATCCAAAAAGCCACCTGCTTTTGCATGCCCTTGGAGAATCTTGCCACACGTTTTTTCTCGTCTAACTGAAACAAATCTCTTAGTGCCTCATATCGTTCCCACGAAAAATTCGGATACATACTGCTATAAAACTTCGCCATATCCTTTGGTGTAAAGGTTGCAGGGAAAAACAAATCATCCGGTATGTAGCTGACACGCTCTTTGAGGCTGTCATTATCCCGCACATCTTCCCCATCAATCTTCACGGCGCCGCCATTTGTTCTATATACACCGCACAGACATTTAATCAATGTCGTCTTGCCTGAACCATTAGGACCTACCAATCCAAAAACACTGCCCTGTTCAACCGACAGGGTGACACCATTTAAAGCCGTGTGGTCATCAAACCGTTTGGTTAGATTTTCAATTTGAATCATGCTTGTCTCCTCCTTTTTTCAGATAGCTGATTAATTCATCCTCAGAAAGTCCCAGATACAAAAGCTCCGCACTGCAGGCAGAAAAGGTTTTCAGCAATGCCTGAATTCTGTCAGTCTGCTCTGCTTCCTGTTTGGGAGATACAAAATTGCCCTTGCCCTTAACCGAATAGATAAACCCTTCGTTTTCCAGCTCACGATAGGCACGCTGGATGGTGTTTGGGTTAATCGCCAGACTTCCGGCAATCTCTCTGACCGAGGGAATTTTTTCACCTTCTTTTAAAACACCCTTCATAATCAGCTTTTTCAGTTCATCCCGCACCTGTTCATAAATGGCCTTTTGACTGCGGTAGTCAATTTGAATCATTGTATCACCACCCCAAGTGTACTATTTGTATTAATACACTTAGATTTTAGCACAGTGAAAAAACAATGTCAAGCATCTTTTTGAAAAATTTTTTACAATGTCGCAACCAAAAACTTTGCTTCCTAATATTATACAAACGAAATTTTTCTGCTTTAACTCTAATCCCAGCATAAAATATTGTGCCTAAAAATTACTCTCACACAACATCTTGTATGTTACGCTTCGGTTTCAAAAAAATTAAATTTTTTTTGCAAAAACTATTGCAAAATGCACAAAAATAGAGTAAAATTATATCAAGATGGTGAAAAGTGGAGCAAAGTGGAGCAAAAAAGGTGTATTTTTCTTAAACAATTTAAGAAAAAAAGACCATTGCTTCCGTTTTTGCTTCCCTAAATTTATTTAAAACGACCGGAAAGGACGGTGAAAGGCATTGTTTATCGGCGAATATCAACACTCATTAGACGCAAAAGGCAGAATGTTTGTACCCGCAAAATTTCGTGACGACTTAGGCGATGTCTTTATCGTAACCTTGGGTCTTGACAACTGCCTCTTCGTTTTCCCCACCGAGGAATTTGATCGGTTAAAGGCAAAACTGGATGCCATCTCCATCACCAATAAAGACGCTCGTCGTTTCGCCCGCTTCTTCTTTGCAAGAGCCTGCGAGTGTGAAATGGATAAGCAAGGCAGAATCATGCTGCCGGCTAACCTGCGTGAATATGCAAAGCTGACAAAAGACATAACCGTTGTGGGCGTTTCAAATCGTGTTGAACTTTGGGATACCGATGCTTGGGAAGAAACCCACAGTTTTGATAATTTCAGCCCTGATGAACTATCTGAGAAAATGGAGCTGTTAGGCCTATGACAGAAATGCAGTTTCACCATGTTCCCGTCATGCTGAATCCTTGTCTCGAGGCACTTACTATTCAGCCGAATGGCATCTACGTTGACGGCACCTTGGGCGGCGCAGGACACAGCAGCGAGATTGTTCGCCGCTTAGAGGGAGGCAGGCTGATTGGTTTTGACAGAGACCCCATGGCAATCCGTGTTTCCACGGAACGTCTGTTAGCATTTTCCGATCGGGTGACACTGGTAAACCGAAACCACTCAGAAGTGAAGGAAGCCTTGCTGGAACTCGGCATCCCTGCCATCCATGGCGCTCTTCTTGATTTAGGTGTTTCATCTCATCAGTTAGATGAAGCCTCACGAGGTTTTTCCTACATGCAGGACGCGCCTTTAGACATGAGAATGAACCCTGATGACCCACAGAGTGCATATGATGTGGTGAATACCTATTCAAAAGAAGAACTCGAAAATATCATATTCAATTATGGCGAAGAACGTTGGGCTCGCCGCATTGCAGAATTTATTGTAAAAGAGCGAAACAACTCTCCTATTAAAACCACAGGTGAGCTGGTGAACGTGATTAAAAAAGCCGTTCCTAAAAGCGCACGTCGCGACGGTCCCCACCCTGCCAAAAGAACTTTTCAGGCAATTCGAATTGAAGTAAACAACGAGTTGGGCGGTTTAAAAACTGCCGTCCACGATTTTATTGATGTGTTGGCCTCTGGCGGACGACTCGCCATCATTACCTTTCACTCATTGGAAGACAGAATTGTTAAAACTGCTTTCCGCGAAAAAGAAAGAGGTTGCACCTGCCCACCCGAATGTCCGGTTTGCTTATGTGGCAAGCAAAGTGCCGGCAAGGTGATTTCGCGAAAACCCATTTTGCCAACAGAAATAGAAATTGAAGAAAATCCCAGAGCCCGAAGTGCCAAGCTTCGTGTTTTCGAAAAAATCTAATGAAATGGAGTGAACATCCGGTGAACACAAGAACGAATCTGGCTTATAATGACAGACAGACTGTTTCCTACCCTACGCAACATCCTTATACTTCGCCGAATGTCAGAATTAAGGTTTCTAAAAAGAAGGAAGCCCAAGCGCAGAAACGCCTTCACGCTTTGGGCATCGTGAAGCTCGCCCTTCTCGCCGCCTGTGCTTTCTTGGTACTGTTTCGCGGCGTTATGATTACCGATCGCAGCAATAGTGTTGAACAAAAGGAAAGTCAGCTGAACGCTCTCATCACTTCTAATGAGAAGCTTCAGTTTGAAATTGACCGGTCTTTGGATTTAAAAAACGTTGAGACGATTGCTCGTGATGAATTGGGCATGCGTCGCGCTGAGAAATATCAGACCATTTACTTGGACATGTCGCAAGGTGACTGCGTTGAAAAGGTTGCTAAAAATGAATTTTCTATCGTCAGCCGTGTCGGTGAGTTTTTAATGGCATATTTGGATTAGACCGGCATTATAATAATACTACAGTCTTGCAAAGGAGCTGAGAGCGATTTGCTCTTGATAATACGATGAATGAAACAGTTCCAAAAAGAAAAATAAGAATCCGTATTTTGAATATTTTCTTAGCCTTTGCCGCTATTTTAATTTTGCTTGGCGTAAGGCTTGTTTTTTTACAGATTATAGATGGCGGAGAGCTACAAAAAAGAGCGGTGGAACAACAGACTCGTGATAGTCTGGTGGCGTCCCACCGCGGTGCTATTTATGACAGAAATCGCAAAACACTGGCACAGAGCTCTACAGCACAAACCGTAACCGCCAACCCCAATGAAATTCACAAAGCAAAAAAAGATATCTACGAAACAGCTTCAAAACTGGCTCCCATTCTGCAGATGGAAACGAGTGATATCGTAACGTTATTGGAGAAAGAGACCAATCACGTTACCATCAAACGCCGCATAGAGGATGATATGGCAAACGCCATTCGTGAGCTTGAACTCACAGGCATCTATCTGCAGGAAGACGCCAAACGCTACTACCCTTACGGTAATTTTGCCTCTCACATTTTAGGCTTCGTAGGAAATGATAATCAAGGTCTTGGCGGTATCGAAAATCTTTACGATGAAGAATTAAAAGGCGTGCCCGGCCGCGTGATTGCTTTGAAAAATGCCTTGGATACAGATATGCCCTTTAAACAAGAAAAACATATTGATCCGGAAAACGGCACCAATGTTGTTCTTACCATTGATGAGGTCATTCAGCATTTTGCCGAAAAGCATTTGGAAGCCGCATATTACGAAGAAAAGGTGCAATCCGGCGCTGCTGCTATTGTAACCGACGTACAAACCGGTGAAGTGCTCGCCATGGTTACAAAGCCTGACTTCGACTTAAACAGCGCATTTACGCTTCCCGAAGATGTGGAAACGCAGCTTCAAACAATCAGCGACGAGCAGGAACGCTTAACCGCACGCTCTGCCGCACTGGAAAAAATGTGGCGTAACAAAGCGGTTGTGGACTCTTACGAACCCGGTTCCTGCTTCAAAATCATCACAGGATGTATGGCACTCGAAGAAGGTCTTATCACACCCGAAAGTCCCTTCTTCTGTTCCGGATCAAAGAAGGTTGAAAACCGCGTTATCAACTGCTCTCACCACGAGGGTCATGGTGCTCAAACCTTTGCTGATGCCGTTAAAAACTCATGCAACCCTGCCTTTATCGATGTTGGTTTATTGGTGGGTAAAGAAAAATTCAAAGAATATTACAAAGCCTTTGGTTTTATGAATACCACCGGCTTTGATCTTCCCGGTGAGGCTTCCGGTCTTTTCTACTCTGACGCCAATTATAACACAGTTGAGTTGGCAACCGCTTCCTTTGGCCAGGGACCTGTCGTTACCCCACTACAGCTCATTGCAGCCGTTGGCGCCGTGGCAAACGGCGGCAAACTGATGAAACCCTATCTGGTGAAAGAACTCATCGACGACAACGGTAATGTTGTCAAAAAAACCGAACCCACCGTGGTGCGCCAGGTTATTTCTCAAAAAACCTCTGAACAAATGTGTGCCATGCTGGAAAATACTGTTTCAAACGGAACAGGACAAAACGCCTATATCAAAGGTTATCGCGTAGCCGGAAAAACTGGTACATCAGAAAAAATTCCCCGTGGCAATAGTAAATATATTTCATCTTTTATTGCCTTTGCGCCTGCAAACGACCCAAAAATTGCTTGTCTTGTTGTGCTGGATGAGCCTTCCAACGGTCAATATTATGGTGGCGCCATTGCCGCACCTGTGGTTGGCAAAATCTTAGAAGACACTCTACGTTACTTGGGCATTGAGCCGCAATATACTGAAGAAGAAAAGCAAAGTCTTGAGGTTTATGTGCCGGATGTGAAGGGTCTCTCCACAGAAAATGCTACCAAAAATCTGAAAAACGAAAACTTATCCTACCGTATCGTCGGCGAAGGCACCACTGTTCTCAGTCAGATGCCCAAAACCGGTTCCAGCCTCGCCGCCGGTTCTGTTGTGATTTTATACACCGAAGAAAACATTTCCGAGGTTGTAACCGTTCCCGACGTTTCGGACTTATCCTTATCTGAAGCGCGCTCGATTTTAGCAGAGTGTCGTTTGAACATGACTGTGACCGGCGCCGGTGCAACCGGTCAGTCCTCGAACCTGACAGTTGCCAACAGTCAGTATCCCGAAGCCGGTACCGTGGTTGATGAGGGTACCATTGTAGAGGTTGAATTCCGATACTTAGACGTTGACTAACTTGCCTCGTAAATTTTATTTGAAAGGAGCTACCGTCATGAAGCTTAGCACACTGCTCGCAGGTGTTGCCCTGCAGGAACCTGCAAAAAACGATCCGGATATCACAGCTGTTGCATATGACTCACGCCGCGTTACGCCCGGCTGTCTGTTTGTTTGCATCAAAGGCTATGCAACAGACGGTCATCAATATATCGACAGCGCAATCAAAAACGGCGCAGCCGCCATTTTGGTGCAAGACCCTACCCGGCGCGAGGATGTTTTATGTGTCTGCGCACAAGATACACGCCTAGCTCTGGCGCAGATTGCTGCTAATTTCTACGAGCATCCCGAACGAGAACTGAAAATTATCGGCGTAACAGGAACCAACGGTAAAACCACTGTCACTACCTTAATCAAAAGCGTGCTGGAGTTTTCCGGAAACACCGTGGGGCTCATTGGCACCAACGAAAACATGATTGGTACACAGGTATTGCCTACAGAGCGTACAACGCCTGAATCCCTTGAACTGTTTGCTTTGTTTCGTCAAATGGTCTCAGCAGGTGTTTCACACGTTGTAATGGAAGTTTCTTCTCACTCTTTAATTCTGCATCGTGTGGCAGGTATACTGTTTGAGGTGGCGGTTTTCACCAATTTAACACAAGACCATCTTGATTTTCACGAAACCATGGAAAACTACTATCAGGCAAAGCGTCTACTCTTTTCCATGTGCAAAACCGGCGTAATCAACATAGATGATGCATACGGAAAACGTTTGTCCGAAGACGCACCTTGTCCGCTTTTAACCTATGCCATTGATTCAGCAGCCAACCTTACGGCAACAAATATTCGCATCTCACCACGCGGTGTCATTTTTGACATCGCTGCACAAGATAAAACCCTGTCAGCACGTTTAGGCATTCCGGGAAAATTTTCCGTTTATAATGCTTTAGCTGCGCTTTCCGCTTGTGCCGCACTTGAAATTTCACCGGAAAAATCCGTGGATGCGTTGCTTGTTGCAAAAGGCGTGAAAGGACGCGCTGAAACCGTATATACCCGAACGGATTATACCATTTTAATCGACTACGCACACACACCGGACGGCTTGGAAAATATCATTAAAACCGTTAAGGAGTTCACTCCGGGGCGCGTGGTAACTCTCTTTGGTTGCGGTGGTGACAGAGACCCTGTAAAACGCTCTATTATGGGTAAAATTGCAGGGCAGCTGTCCGATTACTGTTTCATCACCTCAGATAATCCACGCACCGAAGATCCTCTGGCCATCATCCGACAAATTGAAGAAGGTATGCAAGAAACCGATTGTGAATACACCATCATTGAAAACCGACGTGAGGCAATCCGTCAGGCTATGGTCACAGCAAAGCCCGGTGATTGTATCATTTTAGCTGGAAAGGGACATGAGACTTACCAAATTATCGGTAAAGAGAAACGTCATTTTGATGAACGCGAAGTCGTGCAAGAAGTTCTTGCCGACCTTGCTGCAAAATCATAATCAGCATAGAAAGAGTTGACTTTTACATGAAACCCATTTCCATTTCTGATATTCTCCGTGCCACAAGCGGCACACTGCTCTGTGGTCGGGAAAGCGAAACCGTGAGCGCCATTTGCACAGACACACGTACATTGTCTCAAGGGGGGCTCTTTGTACCCCTTGTGGGTGAGCGGTTTGATGCACATGACTTTATTGATGCAGCTTTTGCTGATGGCTGTTCTGCTGCACTCACCGCACGCGAAGACGTAAAGAAAGAGAAAACGATGATTCATGTGACTGACACACGCCGCGCTTTGGGTGATTTGGCAGCTTTTTATCGTCAGCAATTTAACATTCCCGTTGTTGCTGTGACAGGCAGTGTCGGTAAAACCACTGTAAAAGAGCTCACGGCTGCCGTGCTTTCTTCGCAACTAAATGTGCTGAAAACAGCAGGAAATTTTAACAACGAAATTGGCCTGCCGTTAACCCTGTTTCGCTTAGACGACAGTCATCAGATTGCTATAACGGAAATGGGTATGAGCGGTTTTGGAGAAATTGACACCTTAGCATCTATTGCCACCCCCGATATTGGCATCATGACCAACATCGGTGTTTCACACATCGAAAAGCTTGGTAGTCAAGAAAACATTTATAAAGCGAAATCTGAGTTATTTCGTCATATCAAACCCGACGGAACGGTGATTTTAAATTACGATGACCCCATTTTGCGGGCGCATCGCCACGAAATCCCCTGCAAAACCATCACGGTCGGTTTAAGTCCGGACTGCGATGTAACCGCAAAGGACATTATGTCTCAGGCAGATCGTGTATCTTTTACGATTATCTGTGGTGATGATGCTGTGCCTGTGACTCTTGCTTTCCCTGGTGAGCACAACGTGATAAACGCGCTCCTCGCCTGCGCAGCAGGTCTCTGCGTCAACATTTCGTTAGTTGATGCTGCGAAAGCTTTAGAAACCTATGTGCCTGCTGACCGCCGCATGCAGCTCATCGATTGCAGTGGTATTACGGTGATTAATGATTGCTATAACGCTGCACCTGATTCCATGCGCGCGGCACTGAAAGTGCTCTGCGCACAAAGCGGTAGAAAAATTGCCGTTTTAGGCGATATTAAGGAACTCGGTGAGCATACAAAGCCTGCTCACACCGCTATCGGCCAATTTGCCGCTGAATTAAAGATTGATGCCCTGTTTACCTTGGGTGAGTTTGGAAAAATGATTGCTGATGGTGCATTATCCGGCGGTATGAGTGTAGATTGTGTGTTCTCATTTGATGACATTACACAGCTATGTGACGCATTGGCAAACTATTTAAAACAAGGTGACACC
The DNA here is from genome assembly GCA_045595795.1 of Clostridia bacterium. Classification (GTDB taxonomy): domain Bacteria; phylum Bacillota; class Clostridia; order UBA1381; family UBA9506; genus UMGS755. The sequence continues at coordinate 24,767 of JAZOBC010000037.1, forward strand.
GTGCTTGTGAAGGCCTCGCGCGCCATGCAACTTGAGCGCGTCACTGCACATCTGTCAGAACGTGCCTAAGCACAACACTACAAAGGAGTTGAAACCGTGAATGCTATGATTTTTTCTGCAGCGTTTTCCTTAATTATATGTTTATTCGTAACGCCCATTCTCATTCCCTTTCTACGCCGTCTTAAGTTCGGCCAGAGCATTCGTGAGGAGGGTCCTGCATGGCATAAAGCAAAAAGCGGCACGCCTACCATGGGCGGCATTGCATTTATTGTTGCATCCGTCGTTGCTGTTTTGGTAGTTATGTTCATGAACCACAGCATGCGCTATGATCTGCTCATTGCTGTCGTAACTGCACTAGCATACGGTGTTGTCGGCTTTGCCGATGACTTTATTAAAGTCGTCAAAAAGCGCAACTTAGGACTTTCTGCCAAACAAAAATTTTCTGCACAACTGCTTGTTGCTGTCTTAAGCACAGTTTCTATGAATCATTTAGGATATTTGAGTTCTGAACTTCTTATTCCTTTTGTCAATACCACGATTGACATCGAGCTTTGGATGATTCCCCTGACAATTTTGGTACAGCTCTCCGTGGTAAACAGCGTGAATTTAACCGACGGTTTGGATGGTTTAGCCTCCAGCGTAACCTTAATTGTCAGTCTTTTCTTTGGTCTATGCGCTTTTTTACTGAACTCACCAATCGGCATCTTCATTGCCGCAATTGCAGGTGGATGCCTTGGATTTTTGGTGTTTAATGCCCACCCTGCAAAAGTCTTCATGGGCGATACAGGTTCGCTGTTTTTGGGCGGCGCCATTGCCGTAACTGCCTCGTTTTTGAACCTGCCCCTTGTTTTAATTATTGTGGGCGGTGTCTATCTGATTGAGACACTCTCCGTTATTCTGCAGGTTGCTTCATTTAAGTTAACCGGCAAACGAATTTTCAAAATGAGCCCCATTCATCATCATTTTGAGATGTGCGGCTTAAATGAAACGAAAATTGTGCTTCTTTTCAGCACTGCTACTTTCATTTTGTGCATCATCGGATATTTATGTATCATGACTATATTTTAGCATTGGGCGGTGATTTTCTGTGTTTGAGCAGTCCCCTAAAAAACAAAATAGCGCACAACATCTGAAAAAAACCAAGCTCACTAAATCCGGATTAGATTTTGGCTTTTTGTTTACAGTCCTTTTGCTTCTTGCATTAGGGCTGTTAATGGTCTTTTCCGCCAGCTATCCCTATGCCTACTATTATTTTGGTGATGGTTTTTACTTCATCAAAAAACAGCTGATGTGGGCTGCCTTAGGCGGCGTTGCCATGGCTTTTACTGCGAACTTTGACTATCGAAAATACAAAAAGTTAGCGTTCCCCATCCTTGTTATCAGCGCTCTTTTACTGATTGCCGTTTTAGTGATCGGTATTGATGTAAAGGGTGCCAAACGTTGGTTAGGTGTCGGAGGCTTTAGTTTTCAGCCTTCTGAAATAGCAAAACTTGGATTGATTATCTATTTTGCTGCCAGTCTTTCTCAAATCAAAGATAAAATTAAGGAATTTAAATATTTGGTTCGTTACGGTTTGATTATGGTTCTGTTTATGGGGCTCCTTTTGCTGGAACCGCATTTTTCCATCTGTATCATCATCGGTTTGACCTTGGTGATTATGTTGGTTGTGGCAGGTGCTCGTCTCCGCTATTTCGCGCTTGTTGCAATTCCGGCCATTTGTGCCGGCGGTTTGCTGGTTGCCTTAGAGCCATACCGCTTAAAACGCTGGACAACATTTTTAGACCCGTTTTCCGATGCCTTAGGCGCAGGCTGGCAAATCATTCAGTCTTTATATGCTATCGGTTCCGGCGGTTTATTCGGGGTTGGATTTGGCAACTCGCGCCAAAAGTTTTTGTATGTTTCCGAGCCACAAAACGACTTTATTTTTTCAATCGTCTGCGAAGAACTCGGTCTCATTGGTGCTTTAGCTGTGTTGACTGTCTTCGCCGTACTTTTGTGGCGCGGTATGAAAATCGCCGTTAATGCTGCCGATTCCTTCGGTTGCTTTTTGGTTACAGGTATCATGGCATTAGTAGGCGTTCAAACGGTACTGAACATCGCAGTTGTTACCTCATCAATCCCCACCACAGGGATTCCCCTGCCCTTCTTCTCGGCAGGTGGTTCCTCACTGCTGTTTTTAATGGCCGCTATGGGCATTGTATTAAACGTTTCAAAATTTAAGAAGCAGACTATTTAAACGTAAAGGACTGTAGCACATGAAAGTGATTATTTCTGGCGGTGGCACAGCCGGACACATCAACCCCGCATTGGCAATCGCTGATTATTTAGCCAAAGAAAAACAGGCTGAAATTTTATTCATTGGCACCGAAAAAGGCTTGGAAAGCCGATTGGTACCACAAGCCGGCTGGGATATCCGCTATATTGAAGTGGCCGGACTCATTCGCAAGTTAACTCCGAAAAATCTGACTGTTATCAAAAAACTGGTAACAGCCGTTTTTCGTTCCAAAAAAATCATGAAAGAATTTCGCCCCGACTTGGTCATTGGAACTGGTGGCTACGTCTGCGCTCCGGTACTGTTTGCCGCCCATAGTTTGGGTATTCCCACTGTGATTCACGAGCAAAACGTCATCCCCGGTGTCACCGTAAAGATGGCGGCAAAAACAGCAGAGCGAATCTGCATCAGTTTTCCTGAAACCACACGCTATTTAAAGCCAGGTTACGCAGATAAATGTGTGCTGACCGGTAATCCCATTCGCAGCGATATGCTGCAGATTGACCGAATACGCGCTCGGCAAACCCTGGGGCTTGACTCAAGACCCTTTATCGTTGCTTTCGGCGGCAGTTTGGGAGCTGCCAGACTCAACGACGCCGTTGCCGATTTTTTAAACACGCAGGATACTGCCGGTTTTCAGTTTTTGTTAGGCACCGGCCAACGATATTTTAACGAAATATCACAACGTATCACCAAAAAAAGCACCTCCATTCGCATTGAGCCCTATATTGATAGGATGGATTTAATCATGGCGGCCGCCGATATTGTCATTGGTCGCGCCGGTGCTTTAACCGTCAGTGAGCTTTGCGCTTTGGGGAAACCTTCCATTTTGATTCCCTCGCCCAATGTAGCACACGACCATCAAACATATAACGCCAAAAGTGTTGAAAAAGCAGGTGGTGCTTTGGTGATTTTAGATGCAGAACTAACAGGCGAGCGATTAACTGATGCTATTTCGCAGCTGTTAAGACAGCCCGAATCGTTAAAGCACATGGCTTATAACGCCAAAAAAATCGGCATCACCGATGGTGCAAAACGGATTTGTGACACTGCTTGCAGTCTGCTCAAGTAATAACAAAAAGGAATTGTAGCAAACCGACCGGCATTGCATATTATGATATTGTAATCGTTTTCGTTTCGGTAAGAAAAAGTTTTCTTGCCAGCAGTATCAGGAGGTGTAAGTTTATGAGCAGGTTGGTGATTGAGGGTGGCGCGCCGCTTCGCGGCACACTCGCCGTTCAAGGCTCAAAAAATGCCGTGCTGCCCATATTAGCTGCGTCAATTTTATGTAAAGACGGTGTGACCGTCATTCAAAACTGTCCCCATTTGCGAGATGTTGAAACCACAATAAAGATCCTGCGATGTTTAGGTGCTAAGGTAAGGCGCAACGACCACACCATCACGATTGATGCAACAGGACATTTAAGACATAGAATTCCCAAAAAATTGATGCTCAGGCTTCGTTCGTCCATCATTTTTATGGGCGCTATTACAGCACGGAATCACAAGGCAAAAATCTCCGCACCGGGCGGTTGTGAATTAGGAGCAAGACCCATTGATCTACATATCAAAGCACTACGCGATCTCGGTTGCTCGATTGAAGAAAAGCGAAACTTTCTTCATGTGAACGGAAAAGAGTTAAAAAGCGCCATGCTGACACTTGCCTTCCCGAGCGTGGGAGCAACAGAAAACATTATGCTCGCAAGTTGCTTGAGTTCCGGCGTTACGAAAATTGAAAATGCGGCTTGTGAGCCCGAAATTGTGGATCTCGCCAACTTTCTAAACGCAATGGGTGCTAAAATTGAGGGCGCAGGCACTTCGCGAATCACAATCACCGGCGTGAGTGCTCTACACGCAACAGAATATACCATTATGCCGGATCGAATTGCCGCCATCACATACTTGTGTTGCGCCGCCGTAACCGGCGGATCAATCTCCTTGAAAAATACTGTGCCGGCACACCTTGAGTCAGCTCTCTCATGTCTGGCACAATGCGGTTGTCATGTAGAAGCCGAAGCGGATGTCATCAGACTGACAGCGCCCAAAAAGCTCTCTGCCATCCCGCTGATTGAAACGACGCCCTATCCCGGTTTCCCCACGGATGCACAATCCCTGTTTTTAGCACTGCTTTCCACCGCAGAAGGAAAGAGCATCATCAAAGAACAGATTTTCGAAAGTCGTTTTCGCACAGCCGATGAACTTGCGAAAATGGGTGCTGATATCCGAATTGACATGAGTACCGCAACCGTTACCGGAAAAACACGGCTCTCCGGTGCCAATGTCAGTGCAACGGATTTGCGTTGTGGTGCTGCTTTAATCATTGCTGCACTTGCTGCAGATGGCATAACAGAAATTCAAAATGTATGCTATATTGACAGAGGCTACGAAGCCCCGGAGGAATGTTTAAAACTTCTGGGCGCTACCATAGAACGAATTTAGTTGTTAGGAAAGGTTTAAGCCAATGAAAAGGTCTCAAGACCCCAAAAAGAAAAAAAAGATTAAAAAAGCTGTTTGGCGTAGGCGTGTACTGCTCCTGCTTTTGCTGATGGCCACTATCATCAGCATTTGCTTGTTCACGCCTATTTTCAACGTCAAGACGGTAGAAGTTGTCGGCATACAAACAATTACAGAGGAACAAATCCTGCAGGCAGCCGCCATTCCAACAGAAATCAACATATTTAAAATCAGAGCTCGTGCTGCAAGCAAGGCAATCCGTAAGATTCCCGAGGTGGAATCGGTCAAAATCCGTCGTATTCTTCCCGGAAAAGTCAGACTGGAAATTGTTGAAACACAACCTGCTTTATACTTTCCTTATTTAAATGGATTTGTTACAACCAACGTAAACGGTCGTGTTATGGGAATTTTCGACAGCGAAGCAGAGCTGAATTTACTAAAAATTACAGGATTGGAAATAAAAAAAGCCGAAATTTGCAAAAAAATAGCTGTACAAGACACGGTTACATTTGATATAATAATAGAAACGATGCAACAGTTTCAATCGGCAGGACTGCTTCCCGAAATCCGTTCCTGCCACTTTGATAACCTTTCTGATTTTCAAATGTACCTTTTTGATGGCACAAAAATTATTTTCGGAAAAACAACCGATATGGAATATAAACTTTCCGTTCTTATGAAGGTTTTAGAGCAGGTAAACCGTACCGAAGGCGCATATATTGATTTGACCACACCTGAACGCACTGTGTATGGCATACTCCAGCCGGAACAACCCGAACCCGAAGAAGGTAGTGAATCAGAAGAGTCTACAGAAACTGAGGAAAACTTGCAGGAAGAAAGCGACACCTCAGAAACTGACATTGAAACAAGTGATCATGATGAAGATGAAACCGGGCAGAGTGAAAGTGAGGATTTGGCGGAATCATCCGAAGCATGACCAAATCGATAGGATAAAGGTAAGCAAAAAAGGAGACTGTAACCATGTTGAAGGATCATAAAACGCAAATCATCATCGGATTTGTCGTTTTGGTGTTGAGTTTTCTCGTCGCCCTACAATTTAAAAGCGTAATGGTACAGAAAGAACAAAGCAGCGTGCACAATTTGCGCGTTGATGAATTGCTTAGTGAGTTAAACAAAGAACGCGCTGTCAACGAGGATTATAAAAAACAAATCGAAACCTATCAAAACGATATTGCACGCTATAGGGAGGATGCTGAGCAAAATAGTGGTTATTCAAAATTTCTCTCTGAGCAGCTAAAACGTGCTGAGATTGCGGCAGGCTTTGTTGACGTCAAAGGTCCCGGCATTACCATCACGCTCAGCGATATTGATAACCGAAAAGCACAAGATGCTCTGCTTGCTTCGAATGAAATGCTGATTCATGATGAGGATCTGCGTCGCATCATCAATGAGCTCTGCGCCGCCGGTGCTGAAGCCATTTGCGTCAACGAAAGTCGCATCATCAGTACCAGCGCGATTCGTTGCGTTGGTCCTACTATTTTGGTAAACGACACCAAAATGGCACCGCCTTACATAATAAAGGCAATTGGAAAATCCGACCAGTTAGAAGCCTCTATGAATCTGCATGGTGGCGTGATTGATAATTTAAAGGTATGGGGATTTTCTATCACCACCAGCAAAAGCGAGGAACTTCTCATTCCCAAATATAGCGGTGCTGTGAACTTTTCCAGCGCAACTGTGGCAAATGCACCGACAGAGGAGGAAAAAAGCGAATGATCATTGTTGTTTGCGTCTTAGTCGGTATAACGGCAGGCGTTTTATTCCCATATAACATCCCCTCTGCACATTCCCAGTACATTGCTATGGTGATTTTAGCAATGCTCGATTCTTTATTTGGTGCAGCTTCTGCCGCAACAAGAAAAAGTTTTGACTTAAGAACTTTTATTTCCGGGTTCATTTGTAACAGTTTGTTGGCTGCTCTTCTCACCTATTTAGGAAACAAACTGGGTGTTGATTTGTATTTAGTGGCACTTTTGGTCTTCGGAACACGACTTTTTTCGAACTTTTCCACAATAAGACGCTACTTTATAGAGCAATTTAGCACAAAAATTAAAAAAAAGCTTTGTAATTGAAAATTTATACTTGTGTAATCATACTGTAATATGTTATAATGATACTTAGTAGTATAATATATGTGGGTTTATGGAATTTTTTCAAAAAAATAATATATAAACTCATATTGATTTACATAAAAAGTCGGGGCAAGACCTCGAACAAAAGAGGAGGAAACAAAAGGTGATTGAATTCGATAACGATGCTCTGAAAAACAATCGCGTAGAACAAATTAAGGTAATCGGTGTTGGCGGCGGTGGTAACAACGCTGTGAACAGAATGATTGATTACGGTGTCAAGAATGTAGACTTTATTGCAGTAAATACGGACAAACGTGCTCTCTTTATGTCCCAGGCTCCTGTAAAAATTCAGATTGGTGAAAAACTGACAAAGGGTTTGGGCGCAGGTGCTGATCCTGAGGTTGGTCAAAAGGCCGCAGAAGAAAGCCGTGAAGAAGTTGCACAGGCAATCGCAGGCAGCGATATGGTATTTGTAACGGCCGGCATGGGCGGTGGTACCGGTACCGGTGCTGCTCCGATGGTCGCATCCATTGCAAGAGAAATGGGCATTTTAACCGTTGGTATCGTTACAAAGCCTTTTGCATTTGAAGGCCGTCAGAGAATGGCTCGCGCTGAAGAAGGTATTTTGGAATTGAAAAACGCTGTTGATGCTTTGGTTACAATTCCCAACGACAGACTGTTGCAGATTTCTAATCAGCACACAACCTTAGTTGATGCCTTTAAAATGGCTGATGACGTACTGCGTCAGGGCGTTCAAGGTATTTCCGATTTAATTTCCGGTCCCGGATACATAAACTTAGACTTTGCCGATGTTGTGAAAATCATGAAAAACACCGGTATTGCACACATGGGTGTTGGTCGTGCTTCCGGCGAAAAGCGTGCTGAAGAAGCTGTTCGTGCAGCCATCCAGAGCCCGCTGCTTGAAACCTCTATTGATGGTGCAAGAGGCGTGCTGATTAACATCACCGGTGGTTCTGACCTGGGTCTGTTTGAAATTAACAGCGCTGCTGAACTGGTAACAGAGGCTGCTGATCCGAATGCTAACATCATCTTTGGTGCAGCACTTGACGAATCCTTACAGGATGAGATCATCATCACCGTTATCGCTACCGGCTTTGAAGGTTTCCCCAATAAAGCAGGCAAAGGCATAGACGGTTTTATGAAAGCCCCCTTCTTAGGTGGTAGCGCAGTTGCTACAGCCACTGAAAAACCTTTCTTCACCAAGCCGGCAGAAGATACTGCCGATAAGGGCATTAACGTTCCCGATTGGATGATGAAGGACAAGTTCTAAAAAAGTAAGTTGCCAAAGAGCATAAAAAAAGCAGAGTTTCGGAAAATAGAAACTCTCCTTTTTTACGTTTACATTCTTTACTTCTTTCTGCGTCAATTGCACAACCTTTTTACATCTTTTTATTGTAGTAAACTTTAACCAGTTGCAATCCCTTAGCAGGCAAGGTCGGACCAGCCAGTTCTCTGCTCTTTTCTTGCAAGATTGTATCAATCACACTCACATCTTTTTTCCCGAGTCCGATTTCATAAAGTGTTCCGACAAGAATCCGAACCATGTGATGCAAAAATCCGCTACCACTAATTTGAAATGTAATAAGACCGTCTTGCTCACGAATCTGAATATCATATATCGTACGAACCGTCGATTTCTTCGTCCTGCCCACCGAACTAAAACCCTTAAAATCATGGGTTCCTAACAACTTTTCTGCCGCCATTAACATCATAGAAACTTCGGGTCGTCCTTGTGCATGAAACACATATTTGCGCATGAACACATCAGGCTTCTTCGTTGCCATTTGATAGACATAGGTTTTTGAAACAGCATGTAAGCGACTATGAAAACGCATGTCAACTTCGGTTATGCTGCCTACGACAATATCTTCAGGTAAATAATGATTTAAATATGCCATAATCTCATCACTTGTCTGATCCGTTTCACATTTAAAATTCGCTGTTTGTTCTTGAGCATGAACACCGGCATCGGTACGCCCTGATGCAACAATTTCAACGGAGTGTCCGCACATTTTAGAAAGAACAGCTTCAAACTTCTCCTGAATGGTGTTGCCGGTATTACTCTGTCGTTGCCAACCATTGTACCGCGTGCCGTCATATTGAACTGTTATCTGATAATTCTTCATGGCTTCTCCTCTGCCCTTTTTTCATATAAATTTATTATGTCACAGAAAACTGTCATTGTCAACTTCTCCAACTGATTTTTGCACACTATAGCTAAGCAAATATCTTGCATTTTGTTCCAGTGAGTGATATCATAATAGTAGATATAAAACATGTAAAAAACCCTTATATAAGGAGATATCCTATGTCGAAAATATTAGTCTTAGCTGAAAAACCCTCTGTGGGAAAAGAACTGGCTCGTGTCCTCGGTTGCCGCAAGCGCAACGATGGCTACTTTGTGGGAGAACAATATATTGTTACATGGGCGTTGGGGCATTTGGTCACACTCGCCGCACCGGAGCATTACGGCAAGCAATATAAAAGCTGGAGAATGGCAGACCTGCCCATGCTACCCGATAAAATGGCATTAGAGGTCATTCCTGAAACAAAAAAACAATATTCCGTTGTGAGAACACTGCTAAAGAGTGATGAGGTCAGTTCCTTAATCATCGCCACGGATGCCGGTCGTGAAGGTGAGCTGGTAGCACGTTGGATTCTTGCGAAAGCCGGCTTTAAAAAGCCTATACAAAGATTGTGGATTTCTTCTCAAACTGATAAGGCAATTCGTGAAGGATTCCAGAACTTAAAAGACGGTAAAGCATATGATAACCTATATCAATCAGCACAAGCACGCGCTGAAGCGGATTGGCTTGTGGGCTTAAATGTGACACGCGCGCTGACCTGCAAATATAATGCGCAACTCTCAGCCGGCCGTGTGCAGACCCCCACCCTTGCCATGATTGTGGAACGAGAAAACGCCATTTTACGTTTTGTGCCAAAAGATTATTATAATGTAAAAGCTGATTTAGGCATTTTCACCGTCACATATCGTGACAAAAACAATCAAACTGCCATCACAAAACGGGAAAATGCCGAGGCTATTGCTGCTGCAATACGCGGCAAATCATTTCGACTGGATACGCTTTCTAAGACAAACAAAAAAACACCGCCACCAACTCTTTATGATTTAACCGAACTGCAAAGAGATGCTAATAAGCTCTATGGACTCACACCCAAAGAAACGCTTTCTGTGATGCAATCGCTTTATGAGCGTCACAAGGCGTTAACCTACCCCCGAACAGACTCTCGCTACCTGACTGATGATATTGTTCCTACGCTCACAGACCGTGTCCGTGCGGTAGCATTCGGAGATTTCTCATCTATTTGCGGCAGCATTTTAAAAGAGAAACGAACCATTGCCAAAAACTGCGTTAACAACGCCAAGGTAACGGATCATCACGCCATTATTCCCACGGAACAAGGTGTGAATTACATGGATTTAAACGACAACGAACGAAAAATTTATCGTTTGGTTGTGCTGCGCTTTTTAACCTGCTTTTTTGACGCTTACCAATACTGCTCCATCAAAGCAGAGCTCAGTTGCGAGGGCTATACCTTTACTGCCGCCGGCAGAGAAATTTTAGACAAGGGCTGGAAAAAGGTTTATGATGAAAAAGACGAAGAAGAGGATGAGGAACAAACTCTGCCTTCTCTTTCAGAAGGGGATGTTTTTGCCTGCAAAAACGTGTTAGTAAAAAGTGGTAAAACCACGCCTCCTGCCCGTTATACCGAGGCAACACTACTTTCTGCCATGGAAAATCCTGCTGCATTTATTGAGGATAAGTCCATGCGTGAATATATTGGCGGTGGCTTGGGAACACCGGCAACCCGAGCAGACATCATTGAAAAGCTGTTTTCATCCTTTTACGTCGAGAAATCCGGCAAAAGCATTGTACCAACCTCCAAGGGCAAGCAACTCATTAATTTAGTACCCACCGATTTAAAAGAACCGCTTCTTACCGCTAAATGGGAACAAACCTTAGACGGCATCAGCAAGGGCACCGCCGACAAGAGAGCCTTTATCAAAGAAATCAAAGGCTACACCGGCGAGCTGATTCAAACCGTGATACGGGAAGAAAAACGTTATGTGCACGATAACGTTTCCACAACCCCCTGCCCCGTCTGCGGCAAAATGCTTCTTTCTGTGAACGGCAAAAAAGGTAAAATGCTGGTTTGTCAGGACCGCGATTGCAGCTATCGGCAAAACATCAGCACAAAAACCGGTGTTCGCTGCCCGAATTGTCACAAACCCATGGAACTTTACGGTGAAGGAGACAAACGCACCTATATTTGCCCCTGCGGCTATCGCGAAAAGTTTGCTGCTTATCAAAACAAAAGAAAAAACGAAGGTGGCGGTGCTTCTAAGCATGAAGTCCAGCGGTATCTCCGTCAGCAAAACAGTCAAAAAACAGAAGAAAAAACCGCTATGCAGTTGGCGTTCGAAAAAGCCATAGCAGCAAATAAAAACAGAAAATAACTGTTAGCTTATTGCAATTCCCTTGGTTTTGCAGTATAATATAGTATAGCTAATTTTAATACTAAAAAAGAAATGGAGGCGCGTGTATGGATACCGTTCCTGGGCGACAGAAAGACCGAATACAAACAAATTGGGAACGCATAGCACTCGCCTAAGCCATGACGTTCCCGGAAAGGAATGTCTATGGAAGAAACAAAAACCTTAATGGAAGCCGAAGCCGCAGAAGAAACGCTGCATGATATGGTTGAGCTCTTGTTGTCACAAAAGCAATATGCCAAAATCAGATTTCTGCTTGCAGACGTGAACTATGTGGATATTGAATCACTTCTGGCAGATTTTTCGCCGCAGGAAGCGCTGCGGATTTTTCGCATGCTGCCTAAAGAAACCGCAGCAGAAGTTTTCACAGAAATGGACAGCGACATGCAGCAATACATCGTTGAATCTATCACCGATGCCGAAATCGAGCACATTTTAGACGAGCTGTTCATGGACGATACAGTTGACTTTTTGGAGGAAATGCCTGCTAATGTTGTAAAGCGCGTTTTGCGGCATACAGATGAAACCACACGCAAAATCATTAATCAACTGCTGCAATATCCCGACGACTGCGCCGGTAGCATCATGACCACAGAGTTTGTGGATTTAAAAAGAGAAATGACAGCCGGCGAAGCATTAGAGCGAATTCGTAGAACCGGCGTTGACAAGGAAACCATTAACACCTGCTATGTGCTGAATCCTCAGCGAAAATTAGAAGGTGTCGTTTCTATTCGCACGCTTATTTTATCAGACCCTAATGCAAAAATGTATGATTTGATGGACACCAACATCAAAATCATTCACACCTTAGACGATCAGGAAACAACTGCCTATCTGTTTAAAAAATATGACCTTTTATCCATGCCGGTTGTCGATACCGAAAACCGTTTAGTCGGCATCATTACCATTGACGATATTGTGGACGTCATCGAGCAAGAAAATACGGAGGACTTCCACAAAATGGCGGCCATTACACCTTCTGAAGAGCCTTACCTAAAAACCGGTGTGTTTACCCTGGCAAAAAATAGAATCACATGGCTCATGGTATTGATGATTTCTGCCACCTTCACCGGCTCAATCATTCAGTATTTTGAAGGAACGCTGAGTCAAGTGGTAGCGCTGACCACTTATATCCCCATGCTCATGGGAACAAGCGGTAATGCCGGTAACCAGTCTTCCACCATGATTATCCGAAGCTTAGCCCTCAACGAACTTGAATTTTCAGATATACTAAAAGTGCTTTGGAAAGAATTTCGGGTGGGTGTTGTCACTTCCCTGCTGCTTTCCGTCGTCAACTTTGCCCGTATTATGATTTTCGACAGAGTGGGACTGCTTGTGGCACTCACTGTTTGCTTCAGTCTTTTCTGCATTGTCTGTCTGGCAAAAATGGTTGGCGGTATCTTGCCGATTTTAGCCGAAAAAGTGCATTTGGACCCGGTGATTATGGCAAGTCCCATCATCACAACCATTTTAGATGCTGTCTCTTTGATTATTTACTTCCAGTTTGCAACTGCCTTTTTGGGTATTGCCTGAGCTATTCGGGATATACTAACACATAGAAAGAAATTTGTAAAAACTGTTTAGTTTTTTCTAAAGACAAACCAAGAGGAAGAAGCTACAATATAGTTACGATGAGGTAACAGATATTCAGGAGGCACTTTATGCCGTTTTTCTATTATGATTCTTATTATTTAATTTTGGTTTTACCGGCACTGCTGATTGCCATGTTTGCACAGTTTAAGGTGCAGAGCACTTTTAAAAAATATGCTTCGGTGATGAGCCGACGTGGCAAAACTGCCGCCGAAATCACACGGCAAATTTTAAATGATAACGGTCTGCATCACATATCAATCGAACGTGTTGGCGGACAGCTGACAGACCACTTCGACCCAAGAACAAACGTCATCTGTCTGTCGGATTCAGTACATGACAGCACCTCAGTAGCTTCCATCGGCGTTGCTGCACACGAAGCAGGTCATGCGGTTCAGCATGCTGTGGGCTATGTGCCCATTCGCCTGCGAAATGCGGTGTTGCCTGTTGCAAACTTGGGTTCAAGGCTTGCACTTCCGATTATTTTAGTTGGTCTTTTAATGAGTTTTCAACCTCTTGTTTCTGCCGGCATTCTTTTATTTTCGGCTTTGGTTTTGTTCCAATTAGTAACGCTGCCGGTTGAATTTAACGCCAGTCGCCGCGCCATTTCAACATTGCGAGCAAATCACACTTTAGATGAAACTGAACTGGCCGGTAGCAAGAAAGTGTTGACTGCTGCAGCAATGACCTATGTAGCTTCAGCATTGGTTTCTGCCATGCAGCTTCTCAGACTGGTTCTGTTATCAAAAAGAAGACGTTAATAAAATTATAATAACATAAATTTTTTAGGAGGCTACCCTATGAAAGCAATCGTTTTAGGTGCAGGCAAAGGAACACGTCTGCAATCCGAAAAATTTCAAATGCCAAAGGTTTTGCGTCAGGCAAACGGCCGCGCGCTGATTGACTATGTATTAGAGCATATCAATTTTATTCCGCAAGAAGATACCGTTGTGGTGGTTGGCTATAAAAAAGAAGCTGTCCGTGAGGCTTTAGCCGGTGGCAAATATCTGTTCTCTGACCAGGACCAGCAGCTCGGAACAGGTCACGCTGTGAACTGCGCGCGCGACCATTTTGAGGGTTATCAGGGTGATGTGCTCGTGCTCTACGGCGATATGCCTCTCTTATCTAAGGCTACATATCAAAAAATCATTGACACACATGCACAAACCGGATCTGACTGCACCATCATGACCGCCGTTGTGGACGATCCCCTGCCGTACGGTCGCATTATCAAGGATGAAAACGGCAATTTGGTTGATATTGTTGAGACCAAGGACTGTACCCCCGAACAGCTTGCCGTGAAAGAGCTGAACATTGGTGTATATGTTTTCCGCTCCGATTTGTTGTTTGACAACTTAAAGGAACTGAAAAATAACAACGCCCAAGGTGAATATTATCTGACGGATATCCCGAAAATTTTATTGAAAAAGGGTGCCAAAATTGCAACCTGCACTGTTTGTGATAATTCAGAAATTTTTGGTGTTAACACCGTGGAGGATTTAGAATTTTGCGAATCGAAGCTGAAAACCGAAGCATAATATTGCCCCAAACGCAGATTTATACCGGCGACGGCAAAGGGAAAACGACTGCCGCGATTGGTGCCGGTATTCGCGCTGCGGGTCATGGATATACGATATGTATGATTCAGTTTTTAAAGGATGCGCCCACGGGTGAGCTAAAAGCTCTATCGCAAATTCCTAACTTCACCGTGTTTCGGTTTCAAAAAGAGGCGAAAGGCTTCTTCTGGAACATGACTGAAGCGCAAAAAAAGAAACTTACCGCCGAAACAGACAAAGCGTTTTGCTATGCTGAAACGAGAATAAAAAACAAGGACTGCGACCTGTTGATTTTAGATGAAATTTTAGGTTGTCTATCTTGCGGTATCATTGAAGAAGAACGTCTTTTAAAGCTGATACATGCTAAAAGCTGTGAACTGATTCTCACCGGCAGGAACGTGCCGGAAAACATCGCCGCAGCAGCAGACTATGTCAGTGAAATCAAGGCTGTTAAACATCCGATGACAAAAGGAATGAATGCCCGTAAGGGAATTGAGTATTAAAAAGGCTTTAGCAAAACAAAATGTTTTGCTAAAGCCTTTTTACTTGCTCATGAGTTAGTTATTAACCTTCTTTTTTCTGTCAAACCGAAGCGCCCCAATGATAATGGAAAGCATATTGAAGCTTTCAGTTAAAATACCTCCGGCAGAAAAATTCACAATATTATAAATCAGCCATAGAGGCGAAGACGGAAATGCAATGCGGCGCACCAGCTTCGGATTTCGAATACCAAAGGCAACTGTGGTCACCAGCATGCCAGCTAAGGGCAGTAACGAAATATACCCTTCCCACGTATACATAACCGCCACGATGAACACCACAGAAAAAACAATAATACCGGGCACGGGTGAAATTTTATACTTCCCTGACATATAATACACAAAGCTTCTGACAAGGCCAAGGGCATTGAGCAAAGCCCCTGTATAAGCGTCAATCAAGTAAAAATGGATTGCAAAGCAAGCATTGGCCAAAAGCTGCAGCATCACTATTTTCTTATGTTCATTCTGCTGAAAGGACCACACAGCCAAACAAAACGCAACAATGCCAACAAATTGAGCCATACATACCATCCCTTTTATTATAAAATACGAGAGTTATCTTACCATATACTACGACTTTTGTCAATGATTTTCTGACATAACATCCCATAAAAAAAGAATGAGATTTTTTAAATTATTTTTGAAAAACTACTTTATTATTACAGAAAAATTTGGTATAATATATAGTAAGTGTGCTTATAAATATAAATTGACTTAATAGAATCAAAATCAGACTAAAAGTCTGCTAAATATGTACGGATATGCAAAATTTTATGATGAATTTTGTGTTTAAATTTATAATGGAGGTTTAATTGTGGCAAAAAATCAAAAATTGAAAATCATCCCGCTGGGAGGGCTCAATGAGATCGGAAAGAATCTGACAGTTTTTGAGTTCGGAAATGATATTGTCGTGTTAGACTGCGGCATGGCCTTCCCCGATGATAACATGCCCGGTATTGACATGGTCATTCCGGACATCAGCTATCTGGAAAAGCATCGGGATAAAATCAGAGGTATTGTATTGACCCACGGTCACGAGGACCACATTGGTGCCATCCCCTACTTTCTGAAAAAAATCAACGTTCCCATTTACGGAACACGGTTGACCCTTGGCTTGGTGGAATGTAAGCTTAAGGAACATCATCTGCTTTCAAAAACCAAACTGGTTCGCGTTAAATCCGGCGATGTTGTAAAATTAGGTGCCTTTAAGGCAGAGTTTATTCACACCAACCACTCCATTGCCGATGCTGTAGCAATCGCCATCCACACGCCTTTAGGCATCGTGGTGCACTCCGGTGATTTTAAAATTGACTCAACACCCATTGAAGGCAGCATGATGGATGTAGCCCGTTTTGGCGAATTGGGCAGAAAAGGTGTACTAGCGCTTTTGTCTGACAGCACCAACGTAGAACGCCCCGGCTATACAATGTCAGAATCCACGGTGGGAGACACCTTTGATGATTTGTTCCGCAACTGCAACAAACGAATTTTGGTAGCAACCTTTGCTTCCAACATACATCGTGTGCAGCAAATCATCAACGCAGCTTATCGCTACGGCAGAAAGGTGGCTGTCTCCGGTAGAAGCATGGAAAACGTTGTGGAAGTGGCCATGAATTTAGGATATATGACGGTACCGGCAGGTGTACTCATTAGCATTGATGACATTAAAAAATACCGTCCTGATCAGCTTTGTATCATCACCACAGGCAGTCAAGGTGAAGAAATGTCTGCGCTATCGCGCATGGCGTATTCTGACCACAAAAAAGTAGAAATTGTTCGGGGAGATATGGTCATTGTCTCGGCAAGTCCCATTCCAGGTAATGAAAAGGCTATTTCCAACGTGATTAACGAGTTGTTTAAAAAAGGTGCAGAAGTGATTTATAAATCTCTGGAGCATATTCACGTTTCCGGTCACGCCTGTCAGGAGGAACTGAAGCTGCTGCTCTCTTTAGTAAAGCCGAAGTTCTTTATTCCTGTTCATGGTGAATACAGACACCTAAAGCTTCATGCAGCGCTGGCTGAGCGTTCCGGAATCCCCCAGAAAAACATTGTGATTTCCGACATTGGCAAGGTGATTGAAATTGGTCCTAACAGCATCAAGCAAAGTGCAACCGTGCCCTCCGGCGTCGTGTTGATCGACGGGCTTGGCGTCGGCGATGTCGGAAACATCGTCCTGCGTGACAGAAAGCATTTGGCCGAAGATGGTATCATCGTCGTTGTGGTTACACTTGCCAAGCGAACCGGTGAGGTGTTGGCAGGGCCTGACGTACTTTCCCGGGGATTTGTCTATGTGAGAGAGTCTGAGGACCTAATGGAAGAAGCCAAAATGGTGGCACGAACTGCTCTGGATAAATGTGTCGATAAAAAAGTCACCGACTGGACCGGCATTAAAAATGCCATGAAAAACAGCATGAGCGACTTTATTTATACCAAAACCAAGCGCAAGCCAATGGTTATGCCGATTATTATGGAAGTTTAAAGAATAAATTTTTGTGAGGGATCTACAAATGATGAAAGAAACAAGAAAGCTGTTTACGTCTGAATCTGTAACAGAGGGACATCCCGATAAAATTTCAGATATTATTTCAGACGCAATTTTAGACGAAATTTTAAAGCATGACCCCATGGGGCGTGTCGCATGTGAAGTAACCGTTACAACCGGCTTGGTCATGGTTGTGGGGGAAATTTCTACCACCACCTATGTTGACATCAGCAAAGTTGTCCGCGAATGCGTGCGTGAGGTGGGCTATGACCGTGCAAAATATGGCTTTGATTGTGACACTTGTGCTGTTATCACCGCCATTGATGAGCAATCCCCCGACATTGCACTGGGTGTTGACCGCGAAGGTGCCGGCGACCAGGGTATTATGTTCGGCTATGCCTGCAATGAAACCGAAGAACTCATGCCGCTGTCAATCAGCCTGGCCCATAAGCTGACCTTAAAGCTCTCTCAGGTTCGCAAGTCCGGTGAGATTGATTATATCCGTCCCGATGGCAAGTCTCAGGTAACTGTTGTGTATGATGAAAATGACTGTCCTATTGCTGTTGATACTGTGGTTATCTCCACTCAGCACAGTGAGGATGTGACACAAGAACAGCTCAAGAAGGACATTATGGAAAAGGTCATTCTCCCCGTAATTCCGGCTTCTTTATTAACAGAAGACACTAAATACTACATTAATCCCACCGGCCGCTTTGTTGTGGGTGGCCCTCAGGGTGACTCCGGTCACACCGGCAGAAAACTGATTGTGGATACCTACGGTGGTGCTGCACGCCACGGTGGCGGTGCTTTTTCCGGCAAGGATCCCACAAAGGTGGACCGTAGCGCTGCATATGCTGCTCGCTATGCTGCTAAAAACGTGGTTGCTGCAGGGCTGGCTGATCGTTGCGAATTACAGCTTGGCTATGCTATCGGCGTGGCAGAACCTGTTTCCGTGAGAGTGGATACCTTTGGAACCGCAAAAGTGCCGGATAGCGTGATTGAAGCACTCGTTGCCAAGCATTTTGACCTGCGTCCCTCTGCAATTATTGAAACGCTGGATCTCCGTCGTCCGATTTACAAGCAAACCGCATCTTACGGTCACTTTGGACGCACAGATTTAGACCTACCCTGGGAAAAGACAGACAAGGCTGCATTGCTCAAAGAAGACGCAAAAAGCATGATGCAGTAAAAGACCGAATTTAATTCACATTTTTAGGGGGTTCCATCCATGAAGATATTGATTGTTGACGATGAAAAATTGTTGGTAAAAGGCATTAAATATAATTTTGAGCAGGAAGGCTATACTGTTCTGGCGGCCTATGATGGTGAGGAAGCTATTAAAATGGCATACGATAAAACCATTGACCTGATTATTTTGGACTTAATGCTTCCTAAAATTGACGGACTGGCTGTTTGCCAAAAAGTTCGTGAATTTTCCAATGTCCCCATTGTGATGCTGACTGCCAAAAATGAAGACATGGATAAAATTCTGGGCTTAGAATATGGTGCTGATGATTATTTAACCAAGCCTTTTAACATCTTAGAACTAAAGGCGCGTGTAAAAGCTGTTTTACGTCGTATGACGCCGGCTGACAGCCCCGCTAAAGAAAGCATCGTCTCCATCGGTAACGTGAAGCTTGATTACAATTTACGTCGCGTCATTGTTGGTGAAAAAACCATTGATCTGACTGCTAAGGAATTTGACTTGATGGATTTGTTCGTTTGTAATGCCGGTAAGGTCTATTCACGTGAGAATCTGCTGGATATTGTCTGGGGCTATGACTATCCCGGTGATGTTCGCACCGTTGACGTTCATGTAAGACGTCTGCGCGAGAAGATTGAGCCGAACCCTGCAGAACCGATTTATATTCACACAAAATGGGGAGTTGGTTACTATTTTAAAGAAGCTTAAACCAGGTAGCATCAACATTCGTTGGAAAATTGCAGTCACCTACCTGATTATCATTTTAGTTGCGCTGGGTATTTTTAGTTCCTTTGTGTTGTCAACGCTTTATACCTCCTTGTTTGACCAAAAAAAAATGGAGGTTTTAACAAGTGCTAACGTCATTGCCAGCATCATCTCCGAAAACTTTTCAGATGAATATATCAGCCATCGTCTGCCGCAACTGCCTCTTGAAAAAAATGCCCGTGCAATTGTTGTCAACACGGACAGCATGGTCATTTATGACTCCTATAAAGAAACAAATATCAAGAACAAAACTTTCCTTAATGTTTCCATCACCAGTGCACTGCTCGCCGACGGGAAAAACTCCTCCAACGCCTTTAAAGAAGAAGGAAGTTGGTTTATTGACGCCGCTGTGCCCATCATCAAAAACACAAAAACAGTAGGCGCTGTCTATCTGATTCAATCCGGTGATTCCACAGAGGAAGTAATTTTACATATCCGCTATATTTTGCTTATGTTGGCGGGTTTAATTGTTGTGTTCGTGGGCATCTTCAGTGCTTCCATGGCAAAGGTTCTCACCCTACCTATTGAAAAGTTTACCAAATTTATTAACAACATGCCGAAGGATAGCCTGCAGCATGTTCAAATCAATTCACATGATGAAATTGGCCAGCTTGCCATTGCATTTAATAATTTGATTGACCGCATGGCAGAACTTGAAGATAAGAGAAGTGCCTTTGTTTCCAATGCCTCACACGAGCTCAAAACACCTCTTTCTATTATTAAATTATTGTCTGACTCCTTAATGCAAACCGAAAATCCCGATCCTGAATTCATCAAGGAATTTTTAAGTGACATGAGCAAAGAGGTAGATAGACTGACGCGCATCATCGAAAAACTACTGGATATGACGAAGATGGACTCCAGTCAAATGCATATGCAACTCATTCATACAGATATACGTGACATCGTTCGCGATGTGTATGATAAACTGGTGCCTCTTGCAAAAAATAAAAATATTACATTATCGCTGAATCAGCCAGACGGCGAAGTAATTTTGCCGATCGAGCGCGACACGCTCACTGAGGCAATTTATAACATTGCAGATAACAGCATTAAATATACCGAAAGCGGCGGTAGCGTCACGTTGAGCGTCAGCCGCGACTTAGGAAGCGTCTATGTTGCAGTGACCGACACCGGCATCGGCATTCCCAAAGAAGAAGTTCAAAAGATTTTTGACCGTTTCTATCGGGTGGATAAAGCACGTGCCCGTGAAACTGGCGGTACCGGTCTGGGGCTCTCCATTGCCTTAGATGCCGTAAAGTTGCACGGCGGACACATTGAAGTAAAGAGTGAAGAGGAAGTTGGAAGTCGCTTTACTATCACCCTGCCCTACGCGGAGGAATGACATGATTTATTTAGATAACAGCGCCACCACCAGACCCTATGATGAAGTCATAGCACTCATGGTGAACATGCAGCAAGATAATTTCGGTAATCCCTCCTCGCTTCATCATGCAGGGGTTTTGGCAGAACGCGCAACCGCAAAAGCGCGGGAGCAGGTTTTATCAGCATTGGGTGCGCAAGATGGCAATTTTGTGTTCACCGCCGGTGGAACAGAAGCTAATAATTTGGCTATCTTAGGCTCGCAACTCCACCGCGTCCGTCGCACACCACGTATCATCACCTCACAAATTGAGCACCCCTCTGTTTCTGAAACAGTGCACCATTTAAAGAGCTTAGGTGCAGACTGCCAGTTTGTTAGGGTCGACAGTAGCGGTCATGTGGATGTGGAGCATTTTGAAAGCATTTTAAACGATGAAACTACATTGGTTTCGGTGATGACAGTCAACAATGAAACCGGCAGCATACAAGATATTGCTGCTCTTTCTAAGCTGACAAAACAAAAGAATCCCGATGCGCTGTTCCATACTGATGCGGTACAGGCGTTTGGAAAGATTCCGATTCGAGTGCAAAACGCATCTATTGACCTTCTTTCGGTTAGCGGCCATAAAATCAACGGTCCAAAGGGAACCGGTGGTTTATATATCCGCCCTCGGGTTCATATTAAACCCATTCTCTACGGCGGCGGTCAGGAAGGCGGTCTGCGTAGCGGTACGCAAAACAGTCCCGCCATTGCCGGATTTGGTTTAGCTGCCGAAATAACCTGCACGCACTTAGAGCAAAAAGCAGAAAACATGTCTCGCCTACGTGATTTATTAATCCAAGGACTGTCAAACGTTCCCGGCTGCACAGTTGTCACTCAGGGTAATACCGCACCGCACGTTGTTTGTGCTGTTTTCCCCGGACTAAAATCTGAGACACTGCTACACACCTTAGAGGCGCGGAACATCTATGTTTCCAGCGGTTCGGCGTGCTCATCCAACAAACCACAGCTTTCTCCCACCCTACTGGCTATGGGACGTAGCCGCAAGGAAATCGAGGGTGCGATTCGCTTTAGCTTAGGTCATGATACTACCGAAGCCGACATTGTGCAAACGCTTGAGGCTGTCCAAGAGGATGCACGCCTGTTGCTTGGCATATCCGGTATTCGATAAACAAAAAGAACCTTGCATGTTTTTTATGGCCTACTTCATATAATAACAGTAAATGCATCAACAAAGGCCAAAATGTAAATGCTGAATATTGATTACTAACTGCTCCTATACGCAGTTACGAGAAAGGAACTGCAAAACGTGAAAAATATCGTTTTAATTGGATTTATGGGTGTTGGAAAAACAACCATCGGCAAGCGGATTGCTGCAAAACTGAAAATTGATTTTCATGATACCGATGCTGCGATTGCGCGATGTGAGAAAATGCCGGTACATGAACTACTGAGAAAAAAAGGAGCAAAATATTTTGAGGGCGCACAGCGATTTGCTGTTTCCACCTTAGCACAAAATAGTGGTTGCTTAATCTCTACCGGTGGTGACACTGTGATGGATGATTTCAACCTAGCCGAGCTGCAAAAAAACGGCATTTTGTTTTGGCTAAAGGCAACACCTGAAACCATTTACAAAAACACGCGGCACTCTCCCGGGAAGCGCCCCACTTTAGCAACCGTATCTTTAGATGCGCTCAGTCAAATGATTGCAGAGCGCGAACCTTTTTACAGTCAGGCAGATGTTGTAATTTCTGTGGATCATGATAGCATTGATGATGTAGCAGAGCAAATCATTCAGGAATATCTTCTGAAAACAAAAGAATAGAAAGGATGTTATACAATGGAAAACTGTGTTTTTTGTAAAATTCTTGCCGGTGAAATCCCGTCAAAAAAAGTCTACGAAGATGATTTGGTGTATGCCTTTCACGATATTGCACCGGCAGCACCGGTACATATTTTAATCATTCCCAAAGAACATCTGTGTTGTTTAAACGCGGCAGATAGTTCTCACCAGGCACTCTTAGGACATATTCTGTTGACTGCTCAAAAGCTTGCAAAAGAGTTGGGTGTGGACGAAAGCGGCTATCGCATTATCAATAACTGCGGTGAAAACGCCGGTCAAACCGTGTTCCACCTGCACTTCCATCTTCTGGCTGGTAGTACCTTTACAAATTTAGTATAAACAAAAAGGCTGTAGCAAAATGAACATATTCTGCTACAGCTTTTTTTTATTTATATTCTTATTCTTCTCCGCATATCCCGCAGGCTGATCAATCAATCCAATGATGTAATCTGCCGAAACCTGATATAACTCGCACAAAATAAACAAATCCTCTATTTTTAATTCAGCTCTGCCGGTTTCAATATGGTTATAACCCTGCTGTGATTTTTGTAATTGCTCTCCCACATAAGCCTGCGTATAGTCATGGTCTTCACGCAAGGCTTTGAGTCTTTCTCTGTAATTCATGCAATCATTCCCTTTGTTTATACTGTATAAAAAGCATAGCATACTCATAATTTGAGTATTGATTTTTACTCAAAGATTGAGTATAATTATATTATTATACTCTCAAATTGGAAGGAAAATTATGAAGAAAGACATTTTAATTCGAAGCAAGCACTATCGTCTCAACAAAATTACATTATTCCTTTCTGTTTTTGCCGGAATTATATTTTTAATTTTAATCACAATTCCGACCGAAACCCTTTTATCTAAAGCCGGCTATGTTCTTTTTGCCATGTTGTTACTTTCTTTGTGCTTCATGATCACCATCGTCAGTTGTCAACTCTTTTGCTACACAATCTTTGTAACAGAAACCTGCATTTATGCATTTACATTGTCAGGGAAATACATAAGCTTGCCAATAGAATCCATTACCTATATCAAAACCAGTTGTTGTCTTAGGACAATACATATCGGAACGCCTACAAAAGAAATTAGATGTAAGCTTGTTAAAAACCAATTAGATATTTACTGTGTGATTAGTTGCCTGCTAACGGAGCGTTGGAAGCAAAAAAAACCTTTTTCAAACATATCATAGTTGAGCATCGTAATGATACAAAAAGGCAGAAACGAAAAATTCGTTTCTGCCTTTTATTCTTACTTTTTTTCTTTAAATCAATCTTATTTGTTTTTCAGATTGAACCAAGCATTGATACCGGGATAGTAAGCAACGTCACCCAGTTCTTCTTCAATTCTGAGAAGCTGATTGTATTTTGCAACACGGTCAGTTCTGGAAGGAGCACCGGTTTTGATCTGGCCGGAGTTTGTAGCAACGGCGATATCAGCAATGGTAGCATCCTCAGTTTCACCACTTCTGTGAGAAGTTACAGCGGTGTAACCGGCACGGTTAGCCATTTCAATTGCTTCTAAGGTTTCAGTTAAGGTACCAATCTGGTTAACCTTGATTAAAATGGAGTTTGCAACGCCCAGTTCAATACCCTTCTTCAGGCGTTCGGTATTGGTAACAAACAGGTCGTCACCAACCAGCTGAATCTTGTCACCCAGCTTATCGGTCAGGATCTTCCAAGCATCCCAGTCTTCTTCAGCAACACCATCTTCTAAGGAGATGATGGGATATTTAGCAGCTAAGTTTTCCCAGTACGCAACGATTTCGTCACGGGTCATGAAGATATCGGTCTTCCAGAAATAGTAACCATCTTTACCAATCTTCTTAGCTTCTTCAAACATTTCAGTTGCAGCAGCATCGATTGCAATTCTGAAATCATCACCGGGCTTGAAGCCTGCTTTTTCAACAGCTTCAACGATTACCTGAATAGCTTCTTCATCGCTCTTTAAGTTAGGAGCAAAACCGCCTTCGTCACCAACTGCAGTGCTGTAGCCCTTGCCCTTTAAAACGCTCTTTAAGTTGTGGAATACTTCTGCACACCATCTCAGTGCTTCACGGAAAGAGGTAGCACCAACAGGCATAATCATGAATTCCTGAATGTTAACGCTGTTATCAGCATGCTTACCACCGTTGATGATGTTCATCATGGGAACAGGGAAAGTTTTGGCATTGCAGCCACCAATGTAGTTATACAGGCTAACGCCTAAGGATTCAGCAGCAGCCTTAGCACAAGCTAAGGATACGCCCAAAATAGCGTTTGCGCCCAGACGACCCTTATTGGGAGTGCCGTCCAATTCAATCATAGCACGGTCAATTGCAATCTGATCTAAAACGTTCATACCGATTACAGCTTCTGCAATTTCAGTGTTCACGTTTTCAACAGCCTTGCAAACGCCCTTACCTAAGTATTTGCTCTTGTCGCCATCGCGAAGCTCAACAGCTTCGAATGCACCGGTAGAAGCACCGGAGGGAACAGCAGCACGGCCTACATAACCATCCTCTGTATAAACCTCCACTTCAACGGTGGGATTGCCTCTTGAGTCCAGGATTTCTCTTGCCACTACATCAATAATCTCAATGTACTGTTTCATGTTGTTTTTTCCTCCTATAAAATTATATTATTTTTTCTTAAATAATCAGGCTTTTGCCTGTCATTTCACTTGGTTGGGGTAAATCTAAAATTGTAAGCATGGTGGGAGCAATATCTGCCAAACAGCCACCGTCACGCAGGGTAACGTCCTGCCCTACCACCACGAAAGGCACCTTAAAGGTTGTATGCGCTGTAAAAGGTTCACCGTTTTCGGGGTCAACCATTTGGTCAGCATTACCGTGGTCAGCCGTAATCAGCGCAACGCCACCTTTTGCCAGCACTGCATCAACCACCTTACCCATGCAACTGTCAACAGTTTCAACCGCCTGCTGTGCTGCTGAAAATACGCCGGTGTGACCAACCATGTCACAATTAGCAAAGTTTAGAATAATCACATCATACGCATCAGACTGAATACGTTTAATGGCTTCTTCCATAACTTCAACGGCACTCATCTCAGGCTTTAAATCATAGGTTGCAACCTTTGGTGATGCAATCAGTGCACGATCTTCACCGGGAGAAATTGCTTCTACGCCACCATTAAAGAAGAAGGTAACGTGAGCATATTTTTCCGTTTCGGCAATTCTCAACTGAGAAAGATTGTTTTTGGAAAGATATTCACCCAACGTATTTTCTAAGGTTTGAGGACGAAAAGCCACATCCACGTTGGGCATAGTCTTATCATATTGGGTCATGCACACATAGTGCATGGGCTGATATTCTCTAGAGAAGCCGGAAAATTCGGGATCAACCAAAACGCGGGTAATTTCTCTGGCACGGTCAGGACGGAAGTTTGCGAAAATAACGCTGTCACCCTCTGCCATCACACCCACCGGTGCATCGTTTTCTGTTACAACAACAGGAATCACGAATTCGTCTGTCACTTCCTTTTCATAAGAAAGCGCAACTGCTTCAACAGGGTCAGAAATTCGTTCGCCAATACCCAGCACCATCGCTTCATAAGCCTTTTCCACACGTTCCCAGCGATTGTCACGGTCCATAGCATAATATCTGCCCATTACCGTAGCAATTTTGCCGCAACCGATGGAAGCAAGCTCATCACGCAGGGCTGCCACAAAATCTTGACCGGATGAGGGAGGCACATCGCGACCGTCTAAGAAGCAATGAAGATATACCTTGGAAAGTCCCTCACGTTTTGCAAGCTCAACCAAAGCATAAATATGGCTGTTGTGGCTGTGAACGCCACCATCAGATAACAAACCCATAATGTGCAGAGCTGAATTTTTCTCCTTGCAGTTTTTCACTGCCTGAAGCAATGCTTCGTTTTCAAAAAAGTCGCCATCTGCAATGGACTTGGTGATTCTGGTCAGCTCCTGATATACAATACGGCCTGCGCCAATATTGGTGTGACCCACTTCAGAGTTGCCCATCTGTCCCTCCGGCAAGCCAACGGCCATACCGGAAGCATCCAATGCGGTGTTAGGACATTGTGCCATCAGCCGATCCATATTGGGGGTGCTTGCCGCAAAAATGGCATTCCCCTCAGCTACGGGATTGATTCCATAGCCATCTAAAATACAAAGTAACAAAGGTTTTTTCATTCTATTGTCTCCCAATTCAGTTTTTAGGAATGAGCAATGACAGAAAAATCTGCTGCCTTCAGGCTTGCACCGCCAACCAGACCACCGTCGATATCAGCCTGTGCAAACAGTTCTGCACTGTTGCCGGCATTGACGCTGCCACCATACTGAATGATTACGCTTTCTGCAACGGCACTGCCATAGAGCTCACAGATGCACTGACGAATGGTGCTGCAAACTTCCTGAGCCTGCTCAGTGGTAGCGGTTTTGCCGGTACCGATTGCCCAAATGGGTTCATAAGCAATGATAACATTCTTAGCCTGCTCAGCCGTTACATTCTGCAATGCAATTTTAACCTGCATGCGAACTAAGTCAGCTGTAATGCCCTGTTCACGCTGTTCTAAGCTTTCACCTACGCAAATGACGGGAAGAAGACCCTTTTCAAAAGCCTTCAGGACTTTTTTATTAACGGTTTCATCAGTTTCAGCAAAATACTGTCTGCGCTCGGAGTGACCTAAGATAACATAGGTAACACCTAAGTCAAGCAGCATATCAGCACTGATTTCACCGGTGAATGCGCCCTTATCTTCAAAATACATATTCTGAGCACCAACGCAGATGTTTGTGCCTTTTGCAGCTTCAACTGCAGCAGACAGGCAAGCAGCTGTGGGGCAAACGATGACTGTGTTGTCAGCATCCTTCACCATAGGAGCCAGCTCAGCAATCAGCGCCTTTGTCTCAGACGGGGTCTTATTCATCTTCCAGTTACCGGCTACAACGGTCTTACGAGCGTTTTTTTTTCCTAAGCATGCGATACCCGGCAGTTCAATACCTTCTAAGAATTCCAGGCTGGCGCCGCCACCGGTGGAGATATGAGTCATTTTATCAGCAAAACCTAAATTGGTTACGGCTGCTGCACTGTCGCCGCCACCGATGATGGTAACAGCATCAGCTGCTGCAACTGCTTCTGCAACTGCAATGGTACCTTTTGCAAAGTTTTCAAATTCGAAAACGCCCATAGGACCATTCCAGATAACAGTTTTAGCGTCTTTAATCACAGTTGAAAAAGCCTTGATGGTTTCCGGACCAATGTCAAGACCCTGCCAGCCATCGGGAATTGCTTTAGAATCGCAAACCTTCTGTGCTGCATCATTGGCAAAATGATCTGCTGCAACATTATCAGTAGGAAGCATGATATTCACGCCTTTTTCCTTAGCCAGTGCCAGCACCTCGCGTGCATAATCCAAACGTTCTTCATCAACCAGAGAATCGCCAATCTGACCGCCCATAGCCTTACAGAAAGTGTAAGCCATGCCACCGCCGATGATGATGGTGTCAACCTTGTTCAGCAGGTTGTTAATAACACCGATTTTATCTTTAACCTTTGCGCCGCCTAAAATAGCAACGAAGGGACGCTGTGCATTTTCTAACGCACCGCCCATGATTTCGATTTCCTTCTGAATCAAATAACCGGCAACTGCGGGCAGATAATCTGCAACACCAGCTGTGGAAGAATGTGCTCTGTGAGCTGTACCGAATGCATCATTGACAAAGATTTCAGCCAGGTCTGCCAGCTTTTTGGAAAATTCGGGAACGTTCTTGGTTTCTTCTGCATGGAAGCGAACGTTTTCAAGAAGAACCACTTCACCGTCTTCCATCGAAGCCGTTAATGCCTTAGCGCTATCGCCAACAACATCTTCTGCCATTTTAACAGTTTGTCCCAGATGCTCAGATAAACGCTTTGCAACGGGAGCCAAACTATATTTCATGTTAAATTCGCCCTTAGGACGACCCAGGTGTGAGCACAGAATAACCTTTGCGCCCTGACCAACTAAATATTTGATTGTGGGCAGTGCACCCAAGATACGATTTTCGTTTGTGATGGTGCAATTATCATCCATAGGAACATTGAAATCGCAGCGCACCAAAACCTTTTTACCCTTAACTGCGATATCCTCAACAGTTTTCAAATACATACTTTTCACCTCTTTATAATATATACATTAATATTATACTGTATTTTGCCAAAAGTTTCAAGTCATACTTTGATAAAATTTTGTTAAATTCATCATTTTATTTTTGATAATCTTTCAGTAATTTATACCAAAAGACACACGGGTGTTAACTTTATGTCATTCTTCAAGAAAAAAGTAAAATTTTTCATAAAAGTTCAAAGTCTATTCATAAATTGGAAATAATTGTGGTATATAATAAATTTACCGGAAGAAATTCCGGCAGAGACTTAATCTCTGATTTTCATAATAATCCCCCCAAGGGCTGTGGTAATCTCCACGGCCCTTCCCCTTTTTTAGTGTTAAAAAAGCCATAACAAAACAATTCCGTTTCGTTATGGCTTTCACATTTTATGCAAGTGCATCCCAACGCTCATATAGTGTCAGTAATGTTTCATTCAGAGCATCATAAGTTTCCGTCAATTCCTGAGCCCTGGCATAATCTGAACCTACTGTTTCAAGCTCAGCCTGCAGTTTTTCCATTTTGTCTTCACAATCTGCTATATCGGCTTCTATTTTTTTTAAATCTGATTCCCGTTTGCGTGCCCGAGCCGCTTCCTGCTTCTTCTGCAAATACGCCTCTCGCCCGCTATTTTCCGCATCTTCTGTCTGCGCTTCTTCCACAGCATCACCGTGTTTTTCTAAAAAATAATCATAGTCACCGTGATATAGTGTTAAACCTTTTGATTCCATGTAGCACACGGTATGTGCCAGCCGATTGATAAAATAGCGGTCATGGGAAACGATGAGACAGGTTCCCTCATATGCCGCCAAGGCTTGCTCCAGGGCTTCGCGGGAAGCAATATCCAAATGGTTTGTCGGCTCGTCAAGTAACAAAAAATTCACATCAGACAGCATCAATTTCACCAAAGACACTCTGGCGCGCTCGCCACCCGATAATTCGCGAATGGGTGAAAAAACATCTTCACCGCGAAACAAAAATGCTGCCAAGGCATTGCGGATTTCGGTTTGTGTCAAGTGGGGATGACAGTCAGCGATTTCTTCAAAAATTGTTTTATCTAATGATAAATCCGACTGCGTTTGATCATACCACCCTGCCACAATATTAGAACCCAAACGAATACTGCCGCTCTTGGGCTTTAGTTTGCCGGCTATGAGCTTAAACAACGTGGTTTTTCCACAACCGTTGGGGCCTAACAAGAACATGCGGTCGCCTTTTCGAATGGTCAGCTTCGCATGAGCAAACAGGTCTTTCCCCTCAAAGCCCATTTCCACTTGGTCCAAGATTAAAACATCCTGACCGCCACCGGCACGTGTCGACAAGGAAAAATGAATGGCAGGACCATCACTCTCAGGCACTTCCAGGCTTTCCTCCAATTTAGCAATAACCTTTAATTTGCTTTCCGCAGTCTTAATATTTTTTTCACGGTTCCATTGTCGCTGTTGCTTCACAATACCCTCTAACCGCTTAATCTCGCGTTGGGTATTTTCATAGCGACGCGCCACGGCTTTTTCATTCTCTGCTTTTTGGGTTAGGTAGGTGGAATAGTTACCCTCATATACAGTAATTCTGCCATATTCCAAGGCAAAAATCCGATTGGCAATTTTATCTAAAAAATAACGGTCATGGGAAATGATGCAAAATGCACCGCGGTAATCTCGTAGAAAGCCTTCAAGCCACTCCACCGCTGCCAAATCCAAATGGTTGGTCGGTTCGTCAAGCAGCAACAGGTTTGCACCGGATAACAGTAACTTACACAAAGAGACGCGCGTTTTCTGCCCGCCGGATAGCTGTGCAAAGGGCATGAAAAGCTCTCGCTCTGAAAATCCCAGACCCATCAACGAAGAACGTGCACGACTGTGATATGTATAGCCATCACGGCGAGTAAATTCGTCCGTCAATCGTTGTTGTTTTTCCGTAAGCTGAGTTAAATCTCCCGATGCTGTTTCAATTTGCTCAGCAATCTCTTTCAACTGCTCCTCTAAACGGATGACATCCTCATAAACCGTCAATACCTCTTCTAAAACGGATTTTTCCGATGTCAAATTGGTATGCTGTTCCAAATAACCAATGGTAGTTTGCTTATTGCGAAACACCTCACCGGCGGTTGCATCCATTTGCTCTAACAATATTTTAAACAATGTCGTTTTACCGGTGCCGTTTCCACCAATTAAGCCAATTTTATCAGTTTCTCCAATGGTAAAGGAAACGTTCTGAAATAGGCTTCTGTCACCAAATTCCATACCAACACCGGATAAATTGAACAGATTCATAACAGACCTCTATTCATTGAATTTATCTTTCATTTTTTCCTTTGCACGGAAAATATAATCTGCGATAAAAAACTTTTTCCTGCCTGCATAATATCCCAAAAATCCTGCTGCCAGATTCAAAATCGGCATAATGAAAAGGATCAGGGTTGTGGTATTTTCTTTCATGAAGCCTACCAAAGCACCAAACCATACGCGAATGAAAGGAATGATGCTATCAATCAAAAGCACATCAAGCTTCTCTCTGGGAGCATTGTCAGGAAAACGGTAAATCGTTTTAATCACCAAATCCCGAACCGGAACCACGTTATATTCAATAAGGGCAAACGCTAAAATAATAACCAAATTGAGTACTGCCAATGGTATCGCCATTCGCAGTCCCTCCCACATACCGGGCTGATTTTCCTTCAAGCGCGAATCGCGTTTGGCTGCCTTATGAGCACGGCTGTATAACAGACCAAACAGGATTAAGGAAAAAATGGCACTGTATGCCGGATAACCCCAGGGAAACTGCAGGGTCCAGGAAAGGACAAACAAACCAAACATTTGCAGTAAAATACACAACAGATAATCAACAAACATGAATAATGCGGTTTTTGTACGATTCTTCACAAAATAACCCTCCTAATAGTGCGACACCTTTCAGCGAACCAGCGACAGTGCCGTTAAAACTTCTTCTTGCTTTTCAAACATTTCCGTTTCCTCTTTCGGACCCAATTCATGATCATAGCCCAAAAGATGGAGCACAGAATGAACAGTTAAAAATCCCATTTCGCGCTCTAAAGAATGGCCATATGCCTCAGCCTGTTCCTTTGCCCGTTCCAAAGAAATCACAATATCGCCCAATGCTACACAATCTGAAACAAAATCGCTATCTTCCACAATCAAAACACCGTCTTCAACCGAAAGCATAGGAAAAGACAAAACATCCGTTGCCCGGTCAATATTTCGTTGTGCCATATTTAATTCCCTGATGCCTTCATCATCAGTCACAGAAAATGATATTTCAACGTCAAAGGGGAATTTCTCCAGAATAAGCGTTTCTTCCATACACCGCTTCAACAATTGTTTCATATCATTTGGCAGTTTCTCTGCTTCTTCATTTAGAATGAGATGAATCATGCTTGCCACCCCGCTCTTGTTTATTGCGCTTTGCGTCATATTTTTCATATGCCTGAATGATACGCTGCACCAATGGATGACGCACCACATCTTGATGAGAAAAATAGCAAAAGGCCAAATCCTCAACATCCGTCAAAATTTTAATCGCCTCTTTGAGACCGCTGTGTTTACCGTCAGGCAAGTCAATCTGCGTAATATCGCCTGTGATAATGGCTTTTGATCCAAAACCGATTCGCGTTAAAAACATTTTCATCTGCTCAGGTGTTGTGTTTTGCGCCTCATCCAAAATGATGTAGGAATTATCCAGCGTTCTGCCGCGCATATATGCCAGCGGCGCTACTTCAATCAAGCCCTTGTTCACATAATTGTTATAGCTTTCTGTGCCAATCATTTCAAACAAAGCATCATGCAACGGACGAAGATAGGGGTCAACCTTATCCTGCAAATCACCCGGCAAAAAACCTAATTTTTCACCGGCTTCCACCGCCGGTCGGGTGATGATAATGCGGCTGACTTCCTTTTTACGAAATGCAGTTACAGCTTTTGCCACTGCCAAATATGTTTTACCCGTTCCAGCAGGGCCAATACCGAATACCACCGTGTTTTCATTCATCGCACGAATATATTCGCGCTGGCCCAGCGTTTTACTTTTAATGGGCTTTCCTCTCGAGGTGATACAGATGCAGTCCTGTCCCAACTCACGCAAAGCTTCATCCTGACCGACTTTTGACATCATGATGATATATGAAATAGCCTGATCAGATAATGCCTCACCGCGTTCTACGGTTTCAATCATAGCGCTTAACGTTTTGGCTGCGGTTTCTGTCTCTGCTTCACCTCCTAAAATTTTTAGAACTGAATCCCGACAGGAAACCGTTACAGAAAGTTCTTTTTCCACTTGCTTCATGTGACAATCAAAATCTCCGAACAAACTGCCCAGATCTACTGTTGAAACATCCAAATTTTTCTCAGCCATACAGCCACCTCTGTTATGGTTGGATATTACACGACAAAATCCAATCCGATTTATTGATAGTTTATGTCCAATTCCTAATTTTAAACAATTTCTGTAAACGTATACAAGAACTGCCCGCTCAAGCTGAGCGGGCAGTTTATTTGCAGCATGCATGCTGCGACTTGGTGACCCGTACGAGATTCGAACTCGTGTTTTCGCCGTGAGAGGGCGACGTCTTAACCACTTGACCAACAGGCCATATTACGCTGTCACAACACAGCACAATGTATTATAACACATAATATTAGACTTTTCAAGTATTTTTTAAAATATTTTTATTTTAGCTGTCGTAAGCAGGTTGTTTAGCCTACGACAGCTAAAACATAAACACAATATCAAACTTTCATCCTACGATTACTCCGGCAAGCGTCGACTGAAACGCAATTTAAATTCCTCACCGTCTAAGGAACGAACTCCTTGAGGCAGGTCAAGCGTAACTGTCACTTCTCCATCTTCATTGATGTCACGAGCAGAGATTGGCTTTGTCTTGACCTTGGATAATTTATCTACCAAAGCTTGTACGCCCGCAATATCAAACTCAGAGACACTACTGGTATCTAAAACATAATCCTCTAACAGTTCACGCGCATCCTCTTGATAAACCAATTCCAAGCTAACAGTTTTAGACTTGAGGATTTCAACATGAATATCCGCTTCTTGAATGGAAAAGTCAAGCAACTGATTTTTAATCTCCTTGTCGCGGTCTCCCAATGCGACGATCTCTTCCACACCCACAACGTCTGAAGATTTTCCGTTTACGTCTACATATACAGCTAAAGAACGAATGCCTTCTATAATTGTTTTCGGTCCTTTAATGGTAACCTTCTCAGGCTTAACAGAGGTTTCTCCGACAACATATGATGATTTTGGAGTTCCTTGCGTAACAATTTCAATCGGCTTTTCAACCGTTACCAAGTCATCAACCTCAACAGTTAACGTTGCCGGTGATTTGCTCAAAAGTTCCAAGTTGGCATAGGGTAAAACCACTGTGGTGACCAGTACATGCCGACCCGGCGATTCTATTTGACTGACATCGGCCAACACAGTCACAGAATCCTTTTTTGTACCCGTAACATATTTACGCGAACCTCGAATTTTAACATCCACAACATGAGCGCTGTCATTTAAGAAAACCAAGCCCTTCTCCGCCAATGCCTCTTGCTGAGTAAATACAACCGGAACCCCCTTAAGAGTACGATTCATGTCCGGGTTCTGCACCTGAACCACATAAAACCACAGGGAAATCGCAATGAGAACCGAAAAAATTTTAAGGCTCAAATCGCTACTCATTTTCTTTCTCATAGCTTTATCCTCCCTTTAAAGAACTTAGAAGGACCGGATTTTTCTTCGCTTTCTGTCGGCAATACTTTATTTAAAAATTGGCTCAAAGACGAAACCGACAAATTCCGCAACATGTCCCCGTTCATCATAGCCGAAATTTTTCCGGTCTCTTCCGAAACAACCAGTGCCACACAATCAGAGGTTTCCGTAATACCTAAAGCTGCGCGGTGCCTTGTGCCGAATTCCTTGCTCAGATTTTTGTTGGAAGACAGCGGCAAAACCGTTGCTGCCATATAGATTTTTTCACCGCGAATGATAACAGCACCGTCATGTAGGGGTGTATTGGGAACAAAAATATTTTCCAACACCTCTGATGACATATCCGCATTGAGTACGGTTCCGCCGGTTAAAACATCATTGAGGCGAACTTGCCGTTCAAAGATAATAAGTGCACCCGTTTTGGTTTTAGCACAATTAGAAACAGCAATGCAAACCTCGTCTATTAAATCAGAGAGCTTGCGCGGTTCCTCAAAATGCAAAATGCCACCGAGTTTACTTCTGCCAACATGTTCTAAGCCTCTGCGCAATTCCGGCTGAAACACGATTAAGAGCGCCGTAACGCCCACCTGCATAGTGTTAATTAAAATGAAATGGATGACGTTAAGTTGAAACCACTCACTGACATACATCACCACAAGCAAAATACCGACACCTTTTAAAAGCTGCATAGCTCGTGTTTGCCTGATGAACTTTATGGCATGGTACAAAATCAACGCAACAATTGCTACATCTAAAATGTCTGTCAACTGGATGCTTTGCAAAAACGGATATACAACTGTTTCAAGATAAACCACACAATCACTCCCTCTTTATTGATAACGATAGTCGCGGAACAGTTCAACCAAAGACTGGTGAATTGACCGAGCCGCTATTTCAGGCGATATTTTACCGCCAAGTAATTGATAAACACCTTCTGCTACAATGGTATCAACCGCTTCCTGCGGAATGATATCCCGTCCCGGCTTGTGAGGTGGGAGAATTGGCTCAGCATAAGCATACATATCACGATACAACGGTAGCCAAGGGTATAAACTCATCAACTCATTATTTTCAAAACTGCTGCTGATAGCAGATTGTCCGGCTAAAATTGCAGAATAATTTGCCATGTATTCGCCACAAGCCCATTTGATAAAAGAAAACGCCGCTTCTTTACTATGGCTTTGTTCCAAAACGCCAAGGCTCCAACCACCTAAGATCGGGCATTTCCCAGGAACATGTGCAAATCCCGGAATGCCTCGTTGCAAGCGTTTTTGAACGTCAGCAGCATCAGATAAAAGCGATGGATAGGTAATCTGCATGGCCGTTTCTCCACGCAAGAAGGCTTCTGCTGCCTCATCATCTGAAGCTTTTGCATCCACACCGGGGCAAGAGTGAAACAAGGTTGCCAAATTCGACAGAGCCTTCACCGTCTGCTCACTGTCAAAGTTGACACGAAATCGGTTGTTATATACCTCACCACCATAGGCACGCATACGCATATAGACCTCGGGCAAAAGACACTCCTTATAAGCTGTTGGTACGATGGTTCCAATCGGAACCGGCGACGCAGTATTACAACTGCGATCAAAAAACATAGCAATGCGGTTGAACTCAGACCAGGTTTTCGGCGGGCGAAGTTCACTGCCATACTGCTGAAAATATTGTTTGCGAACAACCGGATGATCAAACAGATCGCGACGGTAAAACAAAATTTGCGGTGCATAGGTAAAAGGTAGTCCAAAGTACTTTCCATCTACTTTACCATAATGCTCTAAGCATTGATTCAAATAGATGCTTTCATCAAAATCTGCCATATAGGTGCTGATATCTGCCAACACGCCCGTTTTAGCCAACGAGTACAACCACGGCATATCAAACATAACCACATCCGCATCCTGACCGGGCTGTTCAATATACGACAAAATTTCATGTTGACTGATCCGAATGATTTCTGTTTGAATGCCTGTATGATTCACAAAATGTGGTACCAGTCCGGAAAACAGTTCCACCTGCTGTGTATCAAGCATCATGGCTCGCAGGCTGACTTTAGAATGAATAACGTTCGGAGCCACAACCAATTTTTTTTGCTGGTTGCGCCACCAAACATCCTCAAGTACAAGCTCGCAAGTCGGTGCCTTGGGATTCTGAATCTGCTCCAAGAGACGCTTACCCGCCTCTTTTCCCATGGTAATGGCTTGTCGCGCGGTGTATAGCACGTCTGGTCGATCATTTTGGCGATTCCAGTTATCCTCTCCCAGAGCACCTACAAAAACATCGGAAGACGGTGACAAGCCAGTCAGCATCAAGCTCTCTAAAATACCGGCAGCAACAGGTTTCGACGTTGCCAAGACCGCATCAGGTTTGGCTCTCTGCAAGTATAGAAGCATCACTCGAAAAGCCGCCTCTTTATTAAGCGCCGTGTGTAATACTTCACATTCTGCATAGTTCTTGTCTAACGCTTCTCTAAAACCAATTTCAGCTTCTGCTTCACAGCTATACGTTTCCGGTCCGCATAAAAGAGCAATTTTACGACAACCGCGGTTTAAACATGTCTTAGTTAGATTATAAATCGTCTGTCGGTTATCAAAACGCAAAAAACCGGCTTTCACGCCTTCAATACGACGATCAATACAAATGAAAGGAACATCAATTTTTTCAACTGACTGTTTGAAAAACTGCTTGGCCTCCGGCATACAGGAAACACAAATGATGCCGGCTGCCTGGTTTTCCAAGAAATGGCTGATATATTTTTTTTCCTGTTCCGGCGAATCACCGGAAATACCTAAGCTAACAAAGTAATTACGTGCATTGAAATATTGCTCAATTCCCTGCAAAATCTGAACATAATACTGATCCTGCATGTTCGGCAAAACAACACCAATATAATTTCCTGCTCTGCGCCGTAAGGTTCGAGCCATGAGGTTCGGAACATAACCAAGCTGACGGATAGCTGTTGCAATCCGCTCGGCTTTTTCCCTGCGAATGGGTTTCGTTTTATTGATATAATTAGATACAGTGGCAATGGAAACGCCGGCCAGCTCTGCCACATCACGAATAGTCGCCATAGACATCCCTACTTAAATGAGATAAAACGTTTATTCCTCGCTACCCTTTAAAAGTTCACTTTGATGCGTCGTGATCAATGTGTCGATGATTTCATCCAAGTCGCCATCTAAGATGCTGTCTAACCGATGCAATGTTAACCCGACACGATGGTCAGTTACACGGCCTTGAGGATAGTTATATGTTCTGATTCGTTCACTTCTGTCTCCGGTACCCACCTGACTCTTACGTTCCTGGGCGATCTGTGCCTGCTGTTCACTCTGCACCAGATCATATAAACGGGAACGCAGAATTTTCATGGCTTTATCTTTATTTTTATGTTGAGATTTTTCATCCTGACAGGAAACCACCAAGCCCGTAGGCAAGTGTGTAATACGTACTGCTGAATCCGTTGTGTTAACGCATTGTCCCCCGGGGCCACCTGCACGGAATACGTCAATACGCAAATCGTTGGGGTTAATATCAACTTCTACCTCTTCTACTTCCGGCAATACAGCTACCGTAACAGTTGATGTATGGATTCTGCCACCGGACTCTGTTGCAGGAATACGTTGCACTCGATGAACACCGCTTTCAAATTTAAGACGGGAATAAGCTCCGCTACCCTCAATGCTGAAAGAAATTTCCTTATAGCCACCCATGTCTGTGGCATTCTGACTCAAAATTTCATAGCGCCAACGTCTGGACTCAGCATACATCGTATACATGCGGAATAAATCCCCTGCAAACAGAGCAGCTTCATCCCCGCCGGCACCACCGCGAATTTCCACAATAACGTTCTTGTCATCATTGGGATCTTTCGGCAACAGCAAAATTTTCAGTTCATCACTCAGTTGCAAAATAGCCTTCTGACCTTCAATAATTTCATCCTCGAGCATCGCTTTAAAGTCCTTGTCTTGTGTATCATTCAATAACTCCTTAGCTTCTTCAACGGTTTCCCTTGTCTGCTTGTACGCCCTATATTTTTCTACGATAGGCGTAATATCTGAATGCTCTTTGCACAATTTTCTCCAGGTGTCCTGATCAGCAATAACCGCCGGATCGCTGATTTTTTCTGCCAAATCTGTGAAGCGTTCTTCAATAAATGACAATTTTTCAAACATATGTATCTCCTTACATCTATGAAAGTTTTACTGTCCGCATCAATATTTTTCACGTATGCTTTAACGGTGCATTCTAAGGAATTCCAATAAAACGCACAACTACCGCCATATTACACTTATTATATCATATTGACAAAATTATTGCAAGCAGATATAATACAAAGAAAGATATTTTTCTACGAAATGAGGGATGAATATGAAAGTCATGACTGCTCTTTCCGGTGGTGTCGATAGTACCGTTGCCGCTGCCATTTTAAAACAGGCAGGGCATCATGTTTTTGGTGCCACGTTACATTTAACGGGCACCCTACAGCCCGACGCACAACTCGCAGCCGAAGCCTTAAACATCCCTTTTTGTTCTTTTGATGAACGCAATGTTTTTGAGAAAAAAATTATTACCGCATTTGCTGACAGCTATATTCAAGGTAAGACTCCAAATCCTTGTATTCTGTGTAACTCTCTGATTAAGTTTGGATTATTGCTTGATCATGCGTTATCCATGGGCCAGGACGCAATCGCAACAGGTCATTATGCTAAAATACAGCGAGACAGCGGCAGTGGCCGCATGTTGCTTTTAAGAGCGAAGGATCAAAGCAAGGATCAAACCTACATGCTCTATCTTTTAACTCAGGCACAACTTGAAAAAACCATGTTTCCGTTAGGAGATTTGACAAAAAAAGAAATCCGAGATATGGCTGAAGAACTGCATTTGCCAAACGCATCTAAGCCAGACAGCCAGGATATTTGCTTTGTACCTGATGGAGATTACATTGGATTTTTAGAACGTCGACAAAATATCCCTTTTTCTCAGGGACACTTTATCGATGAGAACGGACAAATCCTCGGCATACACCAAGGCATCATCCGCTATACCATCGGGCAAAGAAAAGGTCTTGGTATAGCTTTGGGACAACCAGCTTTTGTATTAGAAAAAAATGCCCAAAACAATACCGTAACATTAGGTTCTGAAGATCGGTTATTTACCCGTCAAGTGATAGCCAAAGATGTAAACTGGATTGCCTGCAATCCCATTGACGGATTGTCGGTAACGGCCAAAACGAGATATAGCCACAAAGAATCTGAAGCTGTTTTACACCTTGTTGACAATGGAAAAGTAATGGCTGAATTTTCTGAACCTCAAAGAGCCGCCGCTCCGGGACAGGCCATGGTATTCTATAATGGTGATGTTGTGATTGGTGGCGGAACCATCATATAGGGAGTAAACGTCTATGGTACAACTGATTGAAAAACTGATTCAAACGCATACTTTAAAAAGAGAAGAATGGAAACAGCTCATAGATGATTACAACAAACCGCTTGCAGAATATGCAGCTAAGCAGGCAAGAACTGTCTCCATAAAAAAGTTTGGAAATAAAATTTTTATTCGCGGTTTGATTGAATTTACGAATATATGCAAAAATGACTGTTACTACTGTGGGCTTCGCTGTAGCAACAGCTTTTGTAACAGATATCGTCTGACCGAATCTGATATCTTAGATTGTTGTTACAATGGTTACCAATTAGGATTCCGTACATTTGTTTTGCAAGGTGGCGAGGACCCCGGATTTTCCGATGATCGCCTATGTGTTTTAGTAAAAGAAATCAAAGAACGCTATCCCGACTGTGCTGTAACGCTCTCCGTGGGTGAACGGCCACGGGAAGTATACGAACAATTTTTCAAGGCTGGCGCTGATCGCTATTTATTGCGGCATGAAACAGCAGATGATGCACATTATCAACTGCTGCATCCTAAAAATCTTTCCGCTACTGTCAGAAAGCGTTGTTTATATGATTTGAAAGAAATTGGCTTTCAAACAGGAACCGGTTTCCTAGTCGGTTCACCATATCAGACAACCGACCATATTGTTTCAGATTTATTATTTATTCAGGATTTTCAACCGCAAATGATCGGCATTGGTCCCTTTATTCCCCACAAGGACACACCCTTTGGCAAATTTCCGGCAGGTAGTCTTGAGCTCACACTGTTTTTAGTCTCACTTCTCCGTTTAGCGCATCCAAACGCTTTAATTCCTGCTACAACAGCAGTTGGAACATTAACTGACGGCGGTCGCGAACAAGCTATTTTGTGCGGCGCCAATGTTGTAATGCCCAATTTGTCACCTGCATCATTTCGCAAAGACTATACGCTGTATGACAATAAACTTTCAGACGGCGCAGAAGCTGCTGAATCCCGCAATGCACTGGATGAGCGTTTGAAGCGCATTGGTTATGAAACCGTAACTGACCGAGGGGATTATCAAAATCGTTAGAACTCCGGTAGTAATCCTAAAAACATAGCTGTTAGATAAGCAAAACGGCATCTATATAGGTTCCATGCGCGTTTGCCGGCACCCATGTCTCGTCCTTTTTGGGCAAACATATATGAAAAATATGCATAATCAAAAAAAGCATGCCGTGATTCTAACGTCCCACAAACAGTGGGGCGTTTTTTATATTCCTCACATATCAACCTCTCTGCCTGTCGTACGGCATCAAACTGGAATTTTCGCTCATCTGTGACTAATTCTTCCGAATCGTCGTCACAGTCACGAATTAAATAATACATTTGCATGTATAGATTGTGCGGCAAATGGTAAGGGTTGTTTTTTTGTGGTACATAATGTCTCATATAGACTCACTTTTTTTCTTATAATGCTTATTAAAACCATATTTCATTCTATCCTTTTCCGCCTGCTCTTTAGTTTTATAAAAAGAACAGATTTCCCGACGGCAAACAGTTTCAGTTAAAACGCTGCATCCGCTGATACGGTAAGCAAAACAATCTTTTCTTATACCCACGTTCTGGCAACTCCTTTGATTATATAAATTTGTTTCTCTTTTCCATCGAAAAGGTCTTTCATAGTATCCAAAAAAAACATTAATATTTTTATCTTCACAATTCATCTTTCTGTTGTTGCGTTTTGCAACCTCTTTGTAAAAAAAATATATAATTCACTCATTTTTACGACGTTCAAAAAAGTAATCCATCACGCGTTCTGGTGGTATTTTTAAAATACAACGAATATCCTCTACCTCACCTAACGTCATGTCTGTTACGTTACGGATCTTGCGTCCTAACGTACTAGGAGAGATACCAATCATCTGAGCAAGGCCGCCGAGCGTTAATCCTTGTTCCATAATTTTACCTCTTAATTTGTTTGTGTTAATCATGATGTCCTCCTCCTTCTTTTTGTTGCGTTTTGCAACTTAAAAAGATGTTATCATAAAAGAACGGGTTTGTCAATACCTACAATGACACTTTTTGCAACAAAAAAAATGTTTTCTATAAAAATTTGTTGCATTTCGCAAATTCCTGTGTTACAATAAAATTAGAACCTAATTTCATTTTGGTTTGTATTTGATACGTGCTAACCTATTAAAAGGAGGAGCTCAAATGAATCAAATAAATATAGGTCAAAGAATCAAGAAAAAAAGAGAATCACAAAATCTCTCACTTCAATATGTCGCGGATAAGTTGGATATAAACCGTTCCAGTGTCATGCGCTGGGAAAACGGCGAAACAAGCCGGATTAAACTTCCAATGTTAGAGCGTCTGGCACAGGTCCTTCATACGACTCCTGAATTTTTAATGGGATATGAAACTGACGATCCTGTATATACATTAGAGCATGGCACGGTGCCTGAAGAGGCTTGTATGATTCCCGTGTGGGAAAATCTACCACTTCCAAAAGGTTCCTGTCGCGAGCAAATGGCTATTGATTACGAAATTACCACTCTCAGCCAACGACAAAACTGTTTTTTTCTATATGTTTCTGATGATTCTATGGCTCCTCGATTAGAAAAAGGTGATCGTGTTTTGGTGCATCGGCAAAAAACATTATTAGATGGTAATTTAGGGCTTTTTTTGTTGGATGGAAAGCAACACATCATTCGTCTGTACCGGCACGAAAAAACTGTAGAGCTAAAATCCTTTAATCCATACTTTCCTACACTCACTCTTCAGGGAGCCGAAATGCGTCGTATTAAGATCATTGGCCGCATCACAGAAAGTAGAAGGCATTGGTAACACTAACGCATTGCTTATGTGTTACTTATGTAACAGAAAAACAAGGAGACTTATACTATGATTTTGCAAAATGCTTTAATATTAACAGAAAATTTTGTTTTCACGCCCGGCGAACTGGTTTTTTCAAACATTATTGGAGACTCTTCTTCCGACGGACCAATTATTGACTGCGCCGGCGCTTACGTCATCCCCGGCTTAGTAGATATCCACACGCATGGCGTATTAGGTTTTGAAGCCAATGATAAAAATGTTAATTTTGATGTTTGGCAAAAATTTCTGTTGAAAAACGGTGTAACAACCTTCATCCCCACTACTGTCACCGACACAAAGGAAAATATTTTGTACGCTCTATCAAAGCTAAAAAATGCTGTTGCAATTAACATGGAAGGACCTTACCTGTCTACAGAAAAGCGTGGCGCACATGACCCTAAAAAAATTTGTGAGATTGATTTAGAATTTTTAGAGCAGGTAAAAGATCACGTTAAAATTACTACCATTGCACCGGAAGTTGGCGATAATATAAAAAAAATCGCAGCCATCTGTGAAATGGGCATTCGTGTTTCCTTGGGACACAGCGCTGCTGATTATGAGACTTCTATTAAGGCTTTTAAAGAAGGTGCCACACAAATTACGCACACTTTTAACTGCTGTCCACCGTTAGGACATCGCGACCCCGGTTTGGTTGGTGCTGCACTGGAATTGGAGAATGTTTTTTGTGAAGTCATTAGCGACGGCGTCCATTTGCACCCTTCAATGATAAGACTTTTATATCGTATTTTGGGAACGGACAGAATGGTACTGATTAGTGATGCCATTAGTGCGACCGGTTTGTCTGACGGTGAATATACCCTGGGCGGTCTTGATGTCTTTGTCAAAAACAGCGAAGCAAGGCTTGCCGATGGCAGATTAGCGGGCAGCACAGTAACACTTCTTGAGGCGCTACGCCGTGCAGTCGACTTTGGCATTCCGCTTGCTGACGCCATTAAAATGGCAACGTTAACGCCTGCGCGTGCGCTTGGCTTAGAAAAGCACATTGGAAGCCTGAGTCGCGGCAAAGATGCTGATATTGTAGTTTTAAATAAAGATTTAACACCCAGACATGTATTTTATAAAGGTAAACAAATCCTCTAAAAATAAATAAGTTTATCTATTTTACGACTTTTTTATTGAAAAAGCGAATAAACCGTGCTATAATAATGAATAAAGTAAGTTTGATTTATGTGTAATAAAGTAATTTTATACACCGGAAGGAAGATAAATATGAACAACATTCGTCCCGAATCAATGGCTCGTATTCAAACAAAAGAGCTCGCCGACCAATTTATTGCTGAACAAGTTGCAGAAATACAAAAGCAAGTCGGCAATAAAAAAGTATTGCTGGCATTGTCCGGCGGCGTAGACAGCTCTGTTGTAGCAGCTCTGTTAATCAAAGCAATCGGCAAACAGCTTGTGTGTGTACATGTTAATCACGGTTTAATGCGCAAGGGTGAAAGCGAAGAAGTTATCAAAGTGTTCCGTGATGGTTTGGACGCTAACTTGATTTATATCGATGCAACCGACAGATTTTTAAATAAGCTTGCCGGCGTCAGTGACCCTGAACAAAAACGCAAAATCATCGGCAACGAATTTATTGTTGTCTTTGATGAAGAAGCCAGAAAATTGACTGATGTTGACTTTCTTGCCCAAGGAACAATCTACCCCGATATTATTGAAAGCGATGGCGTTAAGGCGCACCACAACGTAGGCGGTCTGCCTGAAGACATGAGTCTTGAGCTGGTTGAGCCTATTAAGTTGTTGTATAAAGATGAGGTTAGAGTGGTTGGTAAGGCCTTAGGCCTCCCCTCTTCAATGGTTGACCGTCAGCCGTTCCCCGGCCCGGGCTTAGGGGTTCGTTGTTTAGG
The DNA here is from genome assembly GCA_045595795.1 of Clostridia bacterium. Lineage (GTDB taxonomy): Bacteria > Bacillota > Clostridia > UBA1381 > UBA9506 > UMGS755. Next base: position 69,359 of record JAZOBC010000037.1, read on the forward strand.
CGCCATCACCCGTGACAGACTGCATGCCCTACGCGAAGCAGATGCTATTTTGCGTGAGGAGTTTGACCTTTGCGGCTTATCTAACACTGTTTGGCAGTATTTCATCGCTGTACCTGATATGAAAAGCGTCGGTGTAAGAGACAGCAAGCGTTATGAAGGCTGGCCCGCTATCATCCGCGCGGTGAATACCACCGACGCAATGACTGCAACTATTGAAGAAATCCCCTATGCCCTCCTTCACAAAATCACAGACCGTATTACCACTGAGGTTGAGGGAATTAACCGTGTTCTGTTAGATCTCACACCGAAGCCGACGGGCACAATCGAGTGGGAATAATTTCATAAAAAATACAAAGTGGCTTGAAACCCTATGTTCAAGCCACTTTGAGCATTTTTAAAGACTATTTTAAAATTGATTTTGACAACAATTTGACAACACTTTTTTCTAAGGTAATATCAGTGTGTCAAGAGGACCTTTCCTTTGACACACAAAACACAAGAGAACCGTCCCCTTGTGTCTTCCCCTTGTGTCTCATGGAGGGTTGATATAATGTGTAATTTGTTTGAAAATAATGATTCTTTATTTGATATTATGCGTCTTAGTGATGGCGGATTACTAATTAAAATTCGATATAAAGATTTTAGCGGACAGTTTGTATATTATATTGAAGATGATATTACGTAAATGTTTTCTTAGCTGCAGAGGGAGATAGTATTACATTTGTTGGATATACATACGGAGGAGCTTAATTAAGTGAAGGAGAATTATATAATGATTAAAAAATTAAGTAATATTAAATTGATGAGAAGACTCTACTTTGTTTTTGTCATAGGAATCTTTTTGATTAATTTGTTGATAAATACTCGTACGATTATGCATGTAATACCATTCACTATTTATCCAACGATGATAGTTTATGCCTTCGTTGGCATATACATAGAATATTGGCTTTATTTTCTGTTAGGATGGCATCTCTGTTTTAAAACACTTTTTACCGAAAGTGAAGTTTTTGAAAAACGGTTTATTCACTCTCTTTTCCTTGCACAAGTTATATCAGCTTGTGTTTCTATACCAGGAAACATATTCTTTTGGGAGTATACAGAATTGGTTAATTCCGTCCTTCAATTCTTCGCCCTTAATCTTTCTTTATTCTTACTAGTGTTTAAGCAACTAAAAAACAATAGAAAGGTGTTCATTAAAAAAATGTTACTATTTATAGGAATTCAACTTATTATCTCTGGCGGGTTACATATATTGAGCGGAGTTGCGAAGCAAAATCGAGTGATTATTCCGAAATGACGCAAGCGACACAAGGGGACGGTTCTCTTGTGTCAAGCGCATTCTCTTTTACCCAATTTTATCATATCTCCCTATATTTTGCAGGAATAATTAAAAGAGAATGACGCAGCATAACGTCCTTTTGTGACAGGAAACAAAAATCAAATTTAAAAAAATTTCAAAAAAAGTATTGACAAATTGCAATCCTTAGTATATAATGTACTAAAATTTGAATATCACAAAGAACGACTGTGACGAGGACGGTCGGATTGCAAGGCTTAGAGAGAGTTGCC